>PWGU01000019.1 GCA_003554605.1 Halorubrum sp. | reverse complement strand
TCCGGGCTGCTCCTCCTCAACGTCGCGCTCACACAGGGGCTCGCGCTGGCGGCGCTCGTCGCGCTCGCGTGGTGGACCGACGTGCCGGCGGCCGCCTTCGGGGTCGCCATGGACGACCTCGCCGTCAGCGTGTTGCTCGCCGGTGTCGCGCTCGGCGTCGCCTTTTATATCGGCAACGAGGTCGCGGCGGCGCTCGGGCGACGGTTCGGGATGCCCGTCTCCGAGCGGCTCCGCGAGGCGATGGCCCCGGACGACGCGCGTGGGTGGACGTTCCTCCTCGTGGTCGTATTGCCGATGATCGCCGTCTTCGAGGAGGCGCTGTTCCGCGGCGCGCTGATCGGCGCGTTCGCGCTCGGCTTCGGGGTCGACCCGTGGCTCCTCGCGGCCGTCTCCTCGATCCTTTTCGGGCTCGGCCACGGCGCACAGGGTCGCCTCGGCGTGCTCGTCACCGGCACCCTCGGGTTCGGCCTCGCCGCGGTCTTCGTCCTCACCGGGAGCCTGCTTCTCGTCATCGTCGTCCACTACGTGATCAACGCGCTGGAGTTCGGCGTCCGCGAGGGGCTCGGCTGGAAGTCCCTCGGGGGCGCGGCGTGAGCGACGTGTCGACGGGTGACGGATGGGCTGAGTTAAAAGAGCCCGACGATCTCCCCGTCCTCGACGCCGACGTCCTCGGCGGACGGCCGTGCGGGCAGCCCGGGCATCGTCATCACGTCAGCGGTCTTCACGACGAGAAAGCCCGCGCCCGCAGAAACCGACACGTCACGAACCGTCAGCGTCCAGCCCGTCGGAGCGCCGGTCAGCGACGGGTCGTCCGAGAGCGAGTAGGGCGTCTTCGAGATACAGATCGGGAGGTCATCGAAGCCGAGGTCGGTCAATCGCTCGATATCCGCGGCCGCCCCGTCAACGAACTCCACGTCCGATGCGCCGTACACCTCGCGGGCGATCGTCGCGACCTTCTCGGTGATCGGGTCGTCGAGGTCGTACAGCGGGGTGAACGACGTCCCCTCATGCGCCGTCGCCGCCGATCGGACGGCCTCCGCGAGGTCGACGCCGCCGGCACCGCCCTCCGCGAAGACCGTCGACCGGGCGACCGGCACATCGCGATGGGCGAGCGCGGCTTCGACCGCGGACAGCTCCGCCTCCGCGTCGTCAGGAAAGACGTTGATGGCGACGACGGCCGGGACGCCCATCGACTCGACGATCCGGACGTGTTCGAGGAGGTTCGAGACGCCATCGGCGGCGGCGTCCGGGTCGGTCTTCGCGAGCCGATCGAAGTCCGCGGGCCACTGTTCGAGCCCGTGGCGCTTCAGCGCGCGCACGGAGGCGACGACGACGGCGACGTCCGGGACGACCCCACGTCGCCCGAGGATGTGCAGGAACTTCTCCGCACCGAGGTCCGCGCCGAAGCCCGCCTCCGTGACGAGGTAGTCGGCGGTCGCCTCGGCGACCCGGTCCGCGATGAGCGTGTTCGTCCCGTGGGCGATGTTGGCGAACGGGCCGCCGTGGACGAACGCGGGCACACCCTCGACGGTCTGGACGAGGTTCGGCCGGAAGGCGTCACGCAACAGGGCGGTGGCCGCGCCCGCAATGGAGAGGTCGGCGGGCGTGACCGGCTCGCCGGAGCGGTCGTATGCGAGCACGACCCGCCCGATCCGCGCCTCGAGGTCCGATAAGTCCTCGGCCAGCCCGAGGATCGCCGTCAGCTCCGAGGCGGCCGTGATCACGTACTCGTCCTCCCGCGGGACGCCCGAGGTCTCCCCGCCGAGGCCGACGACGACGTTACGGAGCGCCCGGTCGTTGCAGTCGACCGCCCGCGGCCAACGGACTCGTCGGGGGTCGATATCGAGCTCGTTGCCCTGCTGGAGGTGGTTGTCGAGCGCGGCGGCGATCAGCCCGTGGGCGGCCGTCAGCGCGTGGAGGTCGCCGGTGAAATGGAGGTTGATCGCCTCCATCGGGAGGACTTGTGACCGACCGCCGCCCGCGGCTCCGCCTTTGATCCCGAAGACCGGCCCGAGCGAGGGTTCCCGAACCGCGACGGCGGTCCGTTCGCCGAGACGTGAAAGTGCCTGTGCGAGCCCCACGGTGGTGACGGTCTTCCCCTCGCCTTTCGGCGTCGGCGTCATCCCCGTGACGAGGACCGTTCGTCCCGTCGAGGATGAGTCGCCCGCGAGCGACGAGCGGACCCCCTCAAGCGTCACCTTCGAGATGTCCGCGCCGCGCGACTCGATGGCGTCCGGGTTGAACCCGAGATCGGCGGCCACCTCCGAAAGCGGCCGAAGCGTCGTCTCCCGGGCGATTTCAAGGTCGCTACGGCTCCCGTCGGCGTCGGCATCGGTGCCCATGTTCGGCGCTTCTCCCGGCACCCACATGAGCGTTCACCCGGCGGCGGCGACCGCCGGGACGTCGCCGAAAAGCGAGGGGTGGGGAACCGCTCAGATCCCGAAGGCCGCCCGAAGCATGTCGCGGGTGCCCGGACCGAGCCCGACGGCGAGCACGGTAATAAGGAGCAACAGCGTGAACCGCGGCGATTCGTCGTACATCTCGCCGTTGAACACCCAGACGACGAACGTCGCCGCCCCGACCTTCACGAAGAGGAACGGCCACGCGTCGCCCGTGAGCGCGACGACGGACTCGGGGAGGAGCCGCCCCGTCCAGTTCACGATCAGCTCGTTGACGACGTGTTTCGGGACGAGGTTCGAGGTCCCAGTCAGTTCGGGCATCCAATTAAGTCCGATCACGTTGGCGACGCCGTCGATCGCGTGCCCCCAGATGATGAGGAAGCCGGCGAACCCGGTGCCCTGGTTGATCGACGGCCGCCACCCCTCGATGAGCTTCCAGGTGAGCCACGTCGCGAGCGTCGCGATCACGATCGTGAGGACGAGGATCTGCGGGTAGAACGTCACGTACTCCGTCGTCGCGGCGAGAAACGCAAGGTAGCCGAGCGAGAGGATCAAGAACCCGGTCCCGAGCCCGAAGAGCGCGTGTGCGTAGTCGTCGACGAGCCCGCGGTCCGCGAGCGCGTACGCAACGAGCACGGAGAGTAGCGTGAGCGCGAAGACAGTGATGTAGATGAACGGGCTGATCAGCAGCGCGCTCCACGGGAACGGGATAAGCGGGTCGACGCCCGCGCGGGTCGCGGCAATGCCGGCGTCCTCGACGGTACGAAGCGCACCGCCGAACAGCATGAACGGGAAGAGCGCGTAGAAGAATCGGAACTCGTTCCCGATGTTCAACCGACGGAGAAGCAGGACCACGCCGGTCAACATCGCCAGGAGGATAAAGACGTAACTCACCGTCGAGACGGTCGTGTATCCCGGTTCAGCGACGATCTGGCCGGCGGCGATCGCGCTCTGACAGTCGGCCGCGCTCGTCAGCAGTTCGGTCGTGCCCCCCTCACGGACGGCACACCGTGCGCCCTCGCCGTCGGCGACGACGGGGCCCCAAAAGTATCGCCAGAGGAACCCATCGTACACCTGTCGGGGAAACAACAGCGAGCCGACGACGAGCGCGCCCACGACCGTCGACACCGCCGCGATCCACGCGCGCTCGGGGCCGAGCCCGAGCCGCTCCTCGACGAAAGCACTCATACCCCACGTTCGGGGGGTGTGTGTGTTGAGCGTTCCGGTCGAACACGAACCGGAAGGGGGCAAGCGGTTTCAACCGGGATCGATCCGCCGCTCAGATCGGTAAGCCGTCGGTCTCGTAGTCGGTCCCGAGGATGATCATCGTCTGTGACCGCGAGAAGCCGTCCATGTCAGCGACCCGATCGAACATCACGTCCCGGAGGCTGTCGGTGTCGGCGGCGACGAGTTTCAACATCACGTCCCACTCGCCGGTCGTCAAGTGGATCTCCGTGACCCCCTCGATCTCGCGAAGCTG
>PWGU01000120.1 GCA_003554605.1 Halorubrum sp. | reverse complement strand
GTACTTGAATGAACCCACGCTTGACGATCGTCTCGGGGCGGAGCGTGGAGACGTCCTCGCCAAAGAGTTCGATCCGCCCGTCGGCGACCGGTACGAGCCCGGAGATGGCCTTGAGCAGCGTCGACTTCCCGGCCCCGTTCGGCCCGACGAGCGCGACGACGCCGTCGGACTCGCGGACCTCCATCGAGACGTCCCAGAGGACCTGTAAGTCGCCGTAGGCGACGTCGACGTTCTCGACCCGGATCACTGCGATCGCTCCGTTCCGGTTCCGCCGTCGTTGTCGCCGCCATCGGTCGCGGCCGTCGATGGCTTCGACGATGCCGTCGACGCCCCCGCCATCGCGGTCGTCTCCGCCGCTCGCTCGGGTCCGCCCCCGAGGTACGCCTCGGCGACCCGGTCGTTCGCGCGGATCTCCGTCGGTGTTCCCGCGGCGATCAGCACGCCGTCATCGAGGACGAGCACGCGATCGGCCCCGTCGAAGAGGGCGTCCGTCACGTGTTCGATCCAGACGACGGCGACCCCTCGCTCATCGCGGATCCGGACGATCGTTTCGGTGAGCGCGTCGATCTCGACGGGGGTGAGCCCGCTGCCGATCTCATCGAGCAACAGCACGTCCGGGTCGGTCGCGAGCGCTCTCGCGAGTTCGACCCGTTTTCTCGCCGCGATCGGAAGGTCGCTTGCGTGTCTGTCGGCGTCCCCCGCGAGGTCGACGAGATCGAGCGCGGCGGCCGTCGCCCGTGCAGCGGCGTCGCGGTCGTGGCCACCGCCGAAGCGGGCCCCCGCGAACACGTTCTCTCGGACGGTCGACTCGTCGAACGTTCGGACCGATTGGAAGGTCCGTGCGAGCCCCGCACGACAGACCGCGTTCGGCCGCGCGCCGACGAGCTCCTCGCCGTGGAGGCGGACGGATCCCGAATCCGGTGCGTCGACTCCGGTCACGGCGTTAAAAAGCGTCGTCTTGCCGGCCCCGTTCGGGCCGATGACGCCGACGATCTCGCCGGGCTCGACCGCGAACCCGACGTCGTCGACGGCGGTCAACCCGCCGTAGGTCCGCGTGATCCCGTCGACTTCGAGCATATCTTCCCTCATCGCTCCGCTGTCAAATCCCTTTCGTTGCTGTACACATCTATCCGCCGGTGTACGGCACCGTCCATCGATGGCGACGTATCGAAGGAGACATACCGATCCGGACGCCATCCGCAGACGAAACAGGTATGTCGCTTACGACGGGGATCGAGCTCGTGATCGACGGGCTAGCCCGTGGCCTGTCGTTCGCGCTGCTCGGGGCCGCCATCACCCTCGTCTTCGGGCTCGGGAACGTCCTCAACCTCGCGCTCGGGACCTTCGCGGTCATCGCCGTCGTCGTCGCGGTCACGGTCGCCGGCGCGATCGGCAGCGTCGCCGTCGGCGCGCTTACCGGGCTCATCGTCGTCGCGACCCTCGGACTCGTCGTCGACAGAACGTTGCTGTCGAGCGTCTATCGCTCCGAGGGCGAAGAGCGGATCGTCCTCGGGATCTTCGTTACCCTCGGGCTCGCCATCGCGCTCGACGGCCTCATGTACGTCTACGTGCCGCTCACCTACTCGCTCGCCCACGGCGTCCCCGGCGTCGAACTCGCCGGTGTCGGGGTCCGTGGCTCGACGGTGCTCACGTTCGCGGTCGCGATCCCCGTCCTCGCCGGGCTCTTCGGCTTTCTCGACCGGACCCGCCTCGGCACCGCCACCCGGACCGTCGTCCACGACGAAACGGGAGCGCTGCTGTGTGGGGTGAACCCGCGGCGGATCCGCACCATCATCTTCGTCGTAAGCCTCGTCCTTGCGGGTATCGCGGGGCTGCTCCGCGCGGCCAGCTCCGACGTGACCGTCTCGGCCGGCTTCGAGTTGACCGTCTTCGCGATCATCGTCGCCATCGTCGGCGGCGTCCGTGACCTCCGCGGGACGGTGCTCGCCGGGTTCGGCCTCGGACTCGTGATCACCGCCGCGAACTTCGTCGTCGGTGCCTACCTCGCGAACGTCCTGTTGTTCGCGGTCGCCGTCGCCGTCCTCATCGCCCGCCCGGAGGAGATATCATGATCCCGCGCGCCGACGCGACCCAGATCGCCGCGCTCGCGCTCGTCCTCCTTCCGCTTCCGCTCATCGTCACGGCCGGCGGGGCGACCTACCAGCTCCGGATCGTGGCGCTGTTTTTGGTGTTCGCGACGCTCACCGTCGCGCTCAACATCGTCTTCGCCCACACCGATCAGCTGTTCCTCTTTTTCGGGGCGTTGGCCGGCATCGGCACGTATACCACCGCGTTGATCGCGGAGGCGGTCGGCATCTCCGCGTGGGCCACGCTGCCGCTCGGCGCGCTCGCCGCCGGCGCGCTCGGCGCGGCCGTGAGCTACGTGGCCGCCAGGCGAGGGATGACGGTCATCGTGCTCGCCATCCTCACGCTCGCGCTCCAACTCGCCGCCTTGGAGTTCTTCGTCGGCGCACGGGATATCACCGGCGGGAGCACGGGGTTCCCCTTCGACGGGCTTTCGGTGGCACCGATCGCCGACCTCGCCGGCGTGGACGAGCGTGTCGCCTTCGCGTACGTGCTCATCGCCGTGCTGCTCGCCTCACTCGTCGGGTACGCCCGGCTTCGTGACTCGCGGTGGGGGGCGGCGTTCGACGCCGTGCGGCAGGACCCGGTCGCCGCGGAGGCCGCCGGCATTGACGTGATCCGAACGAAGGTGTTCGCCGGCGCGCTCGGCGCATCCATCGTCGGGGCCGTCGGCCCGCTCTACGCCCAATCGGAGGGTTACGTGTTGCCCTCGATGTTCGAGTTTCAGGCCGTCGACGTGCTGGTGCTCGTCATGCTCGTGCTCGGCGGCTCACGCACGCTCCTCGGCCCGGTCGTCGGGGCCGGTGCCATCGTCCTCCTCGATGAGTTCCTCGGCGAGATCGGTCAATGGCGGACGGCGGCGCTCGGGGTGCTCCTCGTCGTCCTCTTTTTATACTTCCGACAGGGGATCGTCCCGAAGGTGCAGGATCGCTATGACGCATATCGCTCGGCTAACGACGGGCCCGACACCGCGGCCGACGGCTGAGGATCGGCTCGTTTTCAGAACTTCTCGGCAGCATACTCCGGGATCTGCCGACTTCTTTGCGTCCATGATCGTCGGCATCCCGAACGGTTTTTGTCGACCGAACGCTCAGCTTCGATCATGCTGGATTATGTAGATCTCGAGGCCGACCTCGACGCCGAGGAGCGCCTGATCCGTGACACTGCCCGGCGATTCGTGGACGAACAGGTCCGACCCGACATCGCTGAACACTTCGAGGCGGGCACGTTCCCGACCGAACTCATCCCCGAGATGGGTGAACTCGGCTTTTATGCGCCCAACCTCGACGGCTACGGCCTTCCCGGAGTCTCCGAGACCGCCTACGGGCTCCTGATGCAGGAGCTCGAGGCATGTGACTCGGGGCTCCGATCGATGGCGAGCGTGCAGGGCGCGCTCGTGATGTACCCCATTCACGCCTTCGGCAGCGACGAACAGAAGGAACGCTGGCTCCCCGCGCTGGGGCGTGGCGAGAAGGTGGGTTGCTTCGGGCTGACCGAACCGGAACATGGCTCGAACCCCTCCGCGATGGAGACGCGCGCGGAGAAGGACGGCGATGCGTATGTTCTCGACGGATCGAAGACGTGGATCACCAACTCGCCCATCGCCGACGTCGCCGTCGTCTGGGCGCGAGAGACCTCCGCGGAGGACAGCCCCGTGCGCGGGTTCCTCGTCGAGACCGACCGCGACGGCGTGACGACGAACAAGATCGACGAGAAGCTCTCGCTTCGCGCCTCCATCACCGGCGAGATCAGCCTCCAGAACGTCCGGGTGCCGGCGGAGAACCGCCTGCCGGGCG
>PWGU01000046.1 GCA_003554605.1 Halorubrum sp. | reverse complement strand
GTAGCCGCCGTCGGCGTTCGGGTCGTTCTCAGCGCTCACTATCCGGAATTACGACTACCTTGCCAAAGCCCTCACGGTTTTCGATCAGCTCGTGGGCGCGAGCCGCCTCGCTCATCGGAAGCGTTTCACGGATCCGCGGCTCGAAGGTGCCGTCCCAGACCAGTTCCAAGACGTCATCGACCTCGCCCGGCGTCGCCATCGTCGACCCGATGACGCTGAGTTGGTTCCAGAAGATCCGATTCAACCCCGCACCGGGGTTCGGCCCCGTGGTCGCCCCGCAGGTGACGAGCCGACCGCCCTTCGCGAGCGACTGCAGCGAGTCCGGGTAGGTCGCCGCGCCGACGTGGTCGACGACGACGTCGACGCCGCGCTTGCCGGTCATCGCCGCGACCGCCTCGGCGAGATCCGTCGCCTCGTAATCGATGACGTGGTCCGCGCCACACGCCTCGGCGTGGGAGAGTTTCTCCTCGCTTGAGGCGGTCGCGATCACCTCACAGCCCGCGTGGTCGGCGATCTGGACGGCCGCGTGGCCGACACCGCCGGAGGCCCCGAGCACGAGCACTGACTCGCCGGCCTCGATATCCGCACGGGTGTGTAACATTCGCCACGCCGTCTGAAAGACGAGCGAGGCCGAGCCGGCCACCTCCCACGGGACGCCATCGGGGACGGGGACGAGGTTGTCCGCGGGGACTGCGGCCTGCTCCGCGTGAACGCCCGGCAGATGTTCGCCGAGGATCCGAAACGAGACACACAGCGAGGCCTCGCCGTCGCGACAGAACTCACATGTGCCACACGAGACGCCGGCGCTGACGGCGACCCGGTCGCCCGGCTCGAAGCGGGTCACGTCGTCGCCGACGCGCTCGACGACGCCAGCCGCGTCGCTGCCGGGGATGTGCGGCATGTCGAGGTCGATCCCCGGAAGGCCGCGCCGCGTCCAGATGTCGAGATGGTTGAGCGCGCCGGCTTTGACGTCGACGAGGACCTCGTCGGCGGCGTGCTCCGGGTCCGGCATCTCGCCGTACTCGATCACGTCACGGTCGCCGTGCTCGGAGAACCGAACGGCTTGCATGGGGTCACCCACGTAGACGGTGGATAAAAGCGTGTGTGAATCGGAGACACACAGAGGTCACATCGATCCAGCGATCGGACGAGTATAAAAAGGACGACGACCCGGCTATTGGAACGCGCCGCCGTATTCGGCCTCGGCCGGCCGATCGACGTCGGAGCGCTCGAACTGCTTTTCGATCTCCTCGTAGCGTTCGCGCGTCTCCGGGGTGACGCTCGGGTTGACCTCCTCCAAGGCCGATTCGAAGTGGGCCATCGTAACGCGGACGTTGCCGACGGACTCGGCCACCTCTTCGGGCGAGACGCTGGCGATGAACTCCCGGGAGGCGCTCATCGAGGCCTCGCGGGCGACCGCCTCGAGGTCGGCACCGACGTAACCCTCCGTTTCACGGGCGATCCGGTCGAGGTCCACGTCCTCCGCGAGCGGCTTCTCGCGCGTGTGGACCTCGAGGATCTTCCGGCGCGCCTCCTCATCGGGGACGGGCACGTGGACGTGGCGGTCCAACCGGCCGGGGCGAAGCAGCGCCGAGTCGATGAGGTCCGGGCGGTTCGTCGTCGCGATGACGACGACGTCCTCCAGCGATTCGAGGCCGTCGAGTTCGGTCAACAGCTGGGAGACGACCCGCTCGCTCACGCCCGAGTCGCTCGTGTTCGAGCCGCGCTCGGTCGCCATCGAGTCGATCTCATCGAAGAACACGATGGTCGGCGCGTTCTCGCGGGCCTTGCTGAACACCTCGCGGACGCCCTTTTCGGACTCACCCACGAACTTGTTCAGAAGCTCCGGGCCCTTGATCGAGATGAAGTTCGACTCGCTCTCGTTGGCGACCGCCTTCGCGAGCAGGGTCTTGCCCGTCCCCGGCGGCCCGTACATGAGCACGCCCTTTGCGGCCTCCATGTCGAGCTGGTCGAACACCTCGGGGTACTCAAGCGGCCATTGGATCGTCTCACGGAGCCGTTCCTTGGTGTCGCCCAGCCCGCCGACGTCGTTCCACGTGACGTCGGGGACCTCGACGAAGACCTCGCGCAGCGCGGAGGGTTCGATCCCCTTTATCGCCTCCTTGAAGTCGCCCTCGGTCACCTGGATGGCGTTGAGCACGTCCGCGTCGATCTCGTCGCTTTCGAGGTCGAGCTGCGGCCGGATGCGACGCAGCGCGTGCATCGCCGACTCCTTCGCGAGCGACTCCAAGTCCGCACCGACGAAGCCGTGGGTGTTCTCGGCGTACTCGTCGAGGTCGATCCCCTCGGCAAGCGGCATGTTGCGGGTGTGGACCTGCAGGATCTCCTTGCGGCCGTCGCGGTCCGGGACGCCCACCTCGATCTCGCGGTCGAACCGCCCGCCGCGGCGAAGCGCGGGATCGATGGCGTCGACGCGGTTGGTCGCGCCGATGACGACGACCTCGCCGCGCTCCTCCAGCCCGTCCATGAGCGAGAGCAGCTGTGCGACGACCCGGCGTTCCACGTCGCCGCCGGCCTCCTCGCGTTTGGGCGCGATGGAGTCGAGCTCGTCCATGAAGACGATCGCGGGCGACTCCGCGGTGGCCTCCTCGAAGACGTCGCGGAGCTGCTCCTCGCTTTCGCCGTAGTACTTCGACATGATCTCCGGGCCGGAGATGGTGTGGAAGCTGGCGTCGATCTCGTTGGCGACGGCCTTCGCGATCAGCGTCTTGCCCGTGCCCGGGGGGCCGTGCAGCAGGACGCCCTTCGGCGGGTCGATGCCGAGCCGCTGGAACAGCTCCGGGGGCCGCATCGGCAACTCGATCATCTCACGGACCTGTTCGAGCTCGTTGTCGAGCCCGCCGATGTCCTCGTAGGTGATGTCGAGCGAGCCGTCGCTCGGCGACCCGCCGTGTGCACCCGCATCCATGATCTCCTCGGCGGGCTTCTCGGAGATGGTGATCTCCGTCGAATCGGTGACGACGACGGTCCCCGAGGGCGACGTGGAGGCGATCTTCAGCGGGACCGCCTGCGTCTGTCCGCCCATGAAGCCGAAGCCGAGCGGAAGCCGGACGTTCTGGCCCTCGGTGACCGGCTGGCCGCCGAGTTCGCGGCGGATCAGCGCGTCGATGTTGCCACGGATACCGAGCCGCTGTGGCAACGCGATCGTGATCCGCTCGGCGGCGTTGACCTCCACCGACTCGATCGTCACGCGGTCGTCGATGCCAACGCTCGCCTCCTGGCGGAGCTTTCCGTCGATACGGATCACGCCGGTGCCGTCGTCCTCCGGGTAGCCGGGCCAGACACGGGCGATGGCGGCCCCCTCGGATCCCTCGACGCGGATGAAGTCGCCGCCAGCGAGGTCGAGCTCATCGGCGGCGACGCGGTCGATCGCGGCGAGCCGACGGCCCGCGTCCTTCTGTTTTAACGGTTTGACGGTGAGTTTCATAGCGCTCCCTCGATGGTCAGTACGCCGTTCGACACCGAAACCGTATCGGCGCTCCCGGGAAGCTCGAACTCGGCTTCCACCGGCTCGCCGTGACCTTCGATCACGACGATGGCCGTGTTGCCGACCGTATCGACACGAATGGCCTCGTCGTCGACGCCGACGTCGGCGGCGACGACCCACCGGTCCTCGTATTCGTACCGGCGAAGTAACGCATCCCCGCCGACGGATTGGGGGAGTCTCATAATTGTGCTAACTCCAAGTTAGGCGACTAAGTATATAAACCTTCCGTAGCAAAATCGCCCGACAGCGCCTGCTCAGCCAGTTAGAGTAGTGTTGCGGTTCACACCCGAGACTGGATCGATAGCGGCCGGGTCGTCCCCCCGAACGCCGGGCAGGACTGCGGCCGCGGAGGCGTTGGGTGGAGGCCGAAGCGAGTGGGGG
>PWGU01000213.1 GCA_003554605.1 Halorubrum sp. | reverse complement strand
CAGGTTCCGGATGGCCGACGCCTTCATGTCGCACGGGGAGCCGTCCTCCATGACGACGACGATCCCGAGGACACGCTTCCCGAGCGTCTGCCCGTAGGTCCCCTCCATGTAGATGAAGTAGGCGAAAAAGATGAGCGCCGAGAGGCTGGTGAAAAGCAGCGCGAGCGTGTCGCTGATGACGGACGTGATGACGACGAGCAGCCAGAGCGCGAACCCGAGCAGGATCACATCGAGCAGGAAAGCGCCGATCCGTGGCAGCAGCGTTTCCGTGTGCGTACCCATCCGTGGACGTGGTCGTTCCATGATGACTTACTCGTGCCGTCCTCGTATATAAATCGGCGGGCTACGAGACGAGCCACATCGCGTAGACGTTGTTCGCGGTGAGAAACAGTCCGACGAGGGTGAGCAACACGGGCGGGAAATAATACAACAGGGCGTCGCCGTCGCGCGCGCCGATGACGCTGATCCAGACCATGATACAGTAGACGACGATCTTGAGCGCCACCAAGCCGGCGAACCCGAAGGCGTCGATGGCCGCCACGACGATCGGGTTCGCCTCCTCCATCTCGGGGACGTAGGTGAGGAAGGCGATCGTCGAGACGATGTCGCCGACGCCGTAGGTCGTCGTCGCGGCGATCCAGAGGGCGTAGAACTCACGCGGTCGCCGCCGATACGCCGGGCGACGACGGGAACGGTCGCGGGAACGGGACACGACGAAGCCAGTCGGTCACGCGTACTGAATCTACCGGTGTCGGTTGCCTTCCGATCCGTTCAGTGTCGGCCACCTTCCGATCCGTTCAATGTTGGCCGCCCGCAGGGATCGACATGGGCACGCCGATTTCACCCCGCGAGGCACAGGTCGATGAAGTCCTCGACCGGCTATACGAGGAGTATCCCGACTCGACGATCTCGTTGCGCTACTCGAACCGGCTGGAGCTGTTGATCGCCGTGATCCTCTCGGCGCAGTGTACCGACGAGCGGGTCAACATGGTCTGTGCGGACCTCTTCGAGACGTACCGAACGCCCGAGGAGTACGCGAACGCCCCCCAAGAGGAGCTCGCGGAGGCGATCAGCTCGATCACCTACTACAACAACAAGGCGAAGTACATCCGATCGGCCTGCGCGGACATCGCCGAGAAACACGACGGGGAGGTGCCCGATACGATGGACGAGTTGACCGACCTGGCCGGTGTCGGTCGGAAGACCGCGAACGTCGTCCTTCAGCACGGCCACGACATCGTTGAGGGGATCGTCGTCGACACCCACGTCCAGCGGATCTCACGGCGGCTTGGGATCACCGAGGAGGAACGGCCGGGGACGATCGAGCGCGACCTCCTCGGGGTCGTTCCCGAGGAGCATTGGCAGCAGTTCACTCACCTCTTCATCGACCACGGCCGCGCGACGTGTACCGCGATCAACCCGGACTGTGCGGACTGTGTGCTCGCGGACATCTGCCCGTCGGAGAAGGGCGACTCGGCGGTCGACCTCGCAAGCGGCGATCAGTGGTGAGGCCCGCCCGGGTCTGAGCTTCCGTCGCTACAGCCACTCGGCGTCGGGATCGACGCGTCCCGCGGGGACCGTCCCGTTTAACACCGCCGCGACATCGTCGGCGGCACGGTTGTTCACCTCCTCGTAGGCGTCCTCGCTGTACCATGCGGCGTGCGGCGTGATCACGGTGTCCGGTCGGCCAACGAGCGGATCGTCCTCGGGCGGTTCCTCGGCGAGCACGTCGAGGCCCGCCGCCTTGATCGTGTCCGCCTCCAGCGCAGACAGGAGGGCGTCGGCGTCGACGACCGGGCCGCGCCCCACGTTGACGAGCACGGAGTCGGTCGACAGCCGGGAGAGCGCGTCCGCATCGACCATCCCCCGGGTCGCCTCCGTGAGGGGCGCGTAGACGGCGACGTGGTCGGCTCGGTCGAACAGCTCATCGAAGCCGACGGACTCCACGTCGCGTTCGGCCATCACGTCGGGCTCGACATACGGGTCGTGTGCGACCAACTCCGCGCCGAAGCCGGCGAGTCGGTCGGCGGCGAGGCGGGCGATCGGTCCGAACGAGAGGAGCCCCACGGTCGCACCCTGCAGCCTGCGAACCGGCCGACCGACCTCCCAGGACCAGCCGCCGTCCGCGACGTCGTCGTCGTAGGGTTTTATCGATCGGAGACAATCGAGCAGGAGCGCGACCGAGTGGGTCGCCACCTCGTTGGTACAGTAGTCCGGGACCCGGGTCACGGTGACGCCGTTCTCGGCGGCGGCCGCGACGTCGATGTTGTCGACCCCGACGGCCGACCGGGCGATCACTTGCAGGTCCAACGCCTCGATCGTCCGGGCGTCCACCGCGGTGTTGATGTCGGTGACGAGCGCGTCCGCACCGCTCGCGGCCTCGATCACGTCGTCGCTCGTCCGCATATCCGCAACCACTATCTCAACGGGATCGTCGACGGCCTCCGCGAGCCGACGGCGGTAGATCTCCGGATCGATCATCGGAAACTCCGACAGCACAACGCGAGTCATATCCCTGGCTACGGGAGGGTCACACTTGAGTACCTTTGATACTTCGTTACGAAGCCGAAATATTTGATGATCGATCACCAACCGTTCGCCGTGTCGTCGGCCGACCTTCGACGCCTCTTTTTGTGTGCGGGAGGTACCGTCGGTTGTGAGCGACGAGACCTCGAGTAAGCCCCCGATGCTCGTACTCTTGGAGTCGCTGGGCTTCTATCGAAACGTTCGCATCGGCGTCGCCGCCGGCGTCCTGCTCGCGGCGCTGCTGTATCTCGTGCGGACCTTCGAACTCCTCGGTCCGCTCGTGGAGACGCGCGAGTACCCGCTGCTCGGCCCGGAGGCGTGGTTCCTCCTGTTGGCGTTCGTGCTGGCGGCGACGTTCGCGCTTCTCGTGGCATCGATACTGACGGTCGTCGAGGCGATCCGTGGCGCGAGACGGATCTCGATGGAGGACCGATAGCGGCCGGGAGCGTCCGGTCGTTCTCCCGGGTCGGAGTCGGTCGATCTTCCGGATCAGGGCCGCCGCTTCGCTTTCAGGGTGTAAATACGAAATAGTCGGTCTCGGACGTGGACGTTTAATCGGCCGTACAGGACGGTTCGCACTCGTCGCCGGTGAACTCCTGTGCGGGTTCGGTGAGTTGATAGAGGTTCTGTCGGGCGTCGGCGAAGTAGACGTCCTCATCGACGATCCCGATCCCCTCCAGTCGCTCGAGCGCGTAGCGGACCGTTCGGGCCGACAACATCGACTCCTGGACGATCCCCTTCTGTGTCAACGGGCCGTTGTATTCGAGCACTTTGAAGACCAATTTGGCGCTCGGCGGGAGGTCATCGAGACGCTCCGTTTGGGTTCCAGCCATTGATATGATTCGAAACCGCACACGGTGATAAATGTTGATGCGGACGGCCGATCTTGGACGCATATACGGGCAAAAAACGCCGATACCGTCCGATAATAGCGGATCATGTTGCCTTTACCAGCCAGATAAACTGACCAGTCAGTCAGCCGCGGCGCTCGCGCGCGGATCGCCCGAAGCCTTGTGGCCGCATCCCGAACCGTGGATCGGCTCGTTTGACGGTTCGACCCGCTCCACCCCCGGAACGAACGCCTTTTTACGGGGGGTTACACACTCCTACGTATGAGCGATGATCCGAGGATAACCGGCCATACCCGGAGCGTGGTCGTCACCACGATCTGCTGTCTCGCGGGGATCGCCGCGGGCGTGGTGTCGGCGCTCTACGTCGGGACGGATCCGGCCGACGCCGGCTCGACGATAGCCGTCCTCATCATGGGCGTCTTCGTCATCGTCCAGTATCCCTTATATACCGTCATCGGTGTCGGCGACTTCGGGATCAAGGACAACCTCTACGTCACCTTCATGACGTTCACGCTGTGGTTTATCAGCTACACGATCCTGCT
>PWGU01000026.1 GCA_003554605.1 Halorubrum sp. | reverse complement strand
CGGGCGGCGAGCGGAGACCGCTCGCCGCCCGCCTGCCGAGGCTGGGGAGGCGTGAGGCTGCGGTGCGGGTCCGTCGGCAGTCCCCGATCCTTACCCGTCGCTCGTCGCTCCACCGTACCCGGGCTACGGTCGCGCTTTATCAGCCGCCTGGCGAGCGACACCTCAACTCGCCCGTTTCAGCGACCAGCCGATTCAGGACCCACGGGTCGGGAGCAACGGGACCCGAGCACCGACGCTCAGATCGTCAACAGCGCGTTGACGAGCGTCCGCGTCGCGATGGCGGTGAGCGCGCCGAGCCACGTGAGCAACACGAAGTGGATGTAGCCGTTCGCCGGGTTCCCGCCGTCGATGGTGCGGATCATCTGTGAGGAGAGCGCGGCGTTGAAGATGACGACCGTGAGAAGCAGGTACTCGATGAGCGGAATGTCATAGGAGCCGGGGTAGATGATCTGCCCGAAATCCATCTGGTCCAACTCGAAGTCCGCCGACAGCTCCGCGAGGATCGCGACGATCTCCAAGCCGATGAAGAAGGCGAACGTCGCCGCCGCCGTGATCCCGTAGATCAGGCCGATGAACGTGACCGCCGCCTGCCGCCGCTGTTCGCGAAGGTTGTTGACGGCGCTCATGTTCTTCGAGATCAGCTCGCCGAGCTGTTTCGGCTCCCCGCCCATCCGGCGGGCGACGAGGTACATCTCGGAGAACTTCTGGATGAGATACGAACGGGTGTCGCGCGCGAACGCCCGCCACGCGCCCTCGGAGCTGATCCGCATGTTGAGCCGGCGATACAGCCGCGTGATCGCCGGCGAGAGCGTCCCGAAGTCCTTGTCACGGAGCGTGGTCAACACGTCAGTCGTCGTCGACTGCTTCGCGCTCTCGGTCGCCCCGAGCGCTCGGATGAAGGAGGGGAACTCCTCGTCGCGGGCGGTGATCGACTGCTCCTCGCTGCGGAGGATGATCCCCGTCACGATGAGCGGCGTGATGGGAACCGCGAGGTACAGCGGGAGCCGCACGGTGTCGAGGAAGAACAGGATCCCCGGCAGGCCCGGGCCGTAGCCGAACATCCCGGCGGCCGTGACCCCGATGAGCAGAAACGAGGCCACGCCGCCGAAGATCAGCGACCCCCAAAGCTTCAGATCCCCGGGCGAACGGCCCTCGGGGTGGTACCAGATCGGATCGTACGGCGACATCGCGCGGATCGCGACGAAAAAGCCCAGTTGGACGAACACGAAGAGGACGATGACGGCCGAGACCATCGCGGTCGGGTCGTTGCCGGTGAGGATCGGCAGGACGATGGCGAAAACGAGCGCGAACGTCACCGAGAGGATCATCGACATATACAGGTCCTTCATCACTTCCAGGTTCGACAGCGAGGACTCATACAGCGTCTCGTACTGTGAGAGCATCACGTCCTGTTCGGAGACGAGGAAGTCCTCCAGGGATTGTCCCGCCCCGAGCGTGTATCCCAGCCGATCGAAGAAGTCACCCATCGCCTCGGAGGGGACCTTCTTCGCGCGACGGCGACACGCGTCGTCGAGGCTCTGGTTCCACGTGTCGACGAGGGGGACGATCCGGCCGATCTCCTCGGCGGCGACCCCGTACTCCTCCTCTGCCGCGAGCGTCCGGAAGACCTCCATGCGGTCGATGTTCGTCGTCGACAGCACGGTCATGTGCGTCATGACGAGGTGAAGCTGGTTGTCGATGTGGTTCTCCTGACTGGAGAGGTAGATCTTCGGGTAGACGAACGCCGAGACGAGCGCCAACGCGCCGATCATCGGAATGGGAACCCGTGCCGCAAGCGGCAGCGGCGCGAAGAGCCCGGCGACGATGGTGACCCCGAAGAGGACGACCGCCGGCACGAGGACGTAGCCGACGTACTGCCGTTTCGAGATGTCGAGTCGGTCGTACGACTCCAACAGCTCCGAGGTGACCGACATCGCGGTCGCGAGCGAGTTTCCGGCCTGTTTTACTGACATCGGAAGGTCACCATGGAGAGTCGCTCATCGTCGTCGATCACCCGATCTTCCGGTGCATATCGAAGGGGAGCCCCTCGACGCCGTCGCGGTGGAAGGAGTCGATCGCCTCGTTGACCTCGTGATAGCCCAAGATCCCCTCCTGGATCATGCGTTCGATGAGCTCGGCACGGAACCGGAGGTCGTCGTAGATGTCCCGGGTGTCCGCATAGCCGAGCAGCGTCGCGATCTGCTCTTCGAGCACGTAGGAGTTGTTCATGCCCTGAAAGACGATCTCGTCCTCGACCGGGTCCCAGCTGAACCCCTCGCGGGTGACGACCCCGTCCATCTCCTTGGAGTAGCCCTCGATCTCCTGGACGCTCGTCACCCGGCGGAGGACGTCGTTGCCCTGTTTCACCCGATTCTGGAAGAGCGCGACGTCCGCGTTGTCCATGAACGTCTCGGGAACGTTGATCGGCTCGGAGGTGAACCGCTGGATCATCGAGACGATGTCGGACGCGTGGAACGTGAGCATCACGGGGTGACCCGTCTGTGCGGCCTGGAACGCCATCCGCCCCTCCGCCCCACGAACCTCACCCACGATGATGTAGTCGGGTCGTGAACGCAGCGCGGCCGCGACCAGGTCGAACATGTCGACGTCCGAGGAGCCCTCATCGCCGCCTTCACGGGTTAACAGCTGCTGCCACGTGTTGTGCGGCGGGATGACCTCTGCGGTGTCCTCCGCGGTGTAGATCTTCGAGTCCCGCGGGATGTACGAGAGGATGGCGTTGAGCGTCGTCGTCTTCCCGGACGCCGTCTCCCCGACGACGAACACCGTCTGTTCGTTCTCCAGACAGAGCCAGAGGTACGCCGCGAGCTCCGGCGAGAGCGTCCCCCAGTTGGTGATCTGGTTGACCGAAAGCGGCGTATCCTCGCCCTGTCGGATCGTGAGCGAGGAGCCCTTCACGGAGACGTCATCGGAGTAGATGATGTTGATACGCGAGCCGTCCGGCAGCGTCGAGTCAACGATCGGATCGGCATCCGAAAGCGGGTCGCCGATTCGCTCGCCGATGTTGCGAAGCCAGGTGTCGAACTCCTTTCGCGTGCCGAAATCGACGGTCGTCTCCAACATCCCGAAGGTGCCGTGATCGACGTGGCACTCGTGGGGTCCGATGACGTGAATGTCCTCGTTCGCCGGGTCACGCATCACGGGTTCAAGTGGCCCGAGCCCGACGATATCCCGGTTGAGCCGGTAGCGAATGTCCTCATAGGTCGACTCGGTAACCGGGAGTTTCCCCCAGTTGAGCACGCGCTCGATCAGCCACCGCCAGCCGTCTTGTCGTCCCTCAACGTGCGTGACGTCCTCCAACAGCTGTTCGATCAGGTCGTCGTACTCGGCCTCCGACTCGGGCGCCCGGTGGTTGCCGCTGACGCTGAGCAGCTTGTTTTTGACCTGATCGAGGATCGTCGCCTGCGGGCCGGACATCTCCGGCTCGATGGCGTAGTACTTCGTCTGTTGACCGAGGTCACCGTAGACGTGACAGTAGATGGGACCGCCGACCGGGTAGAGCACGTTCGGTCGGTCCGACTCGTACTCCGATTTCGGCTCCTCGATGAACAGCGGGAACTCACCGGTGATCTGTTTGAACTCACGGAGGTGTTCCCGGAGGTGGGGACGCCGCATGGCGGCCTTTCGTAGTTCATCCGAGGGTTTCGCGGTCCCGTGTTCAGTCATGTATGGCCTGTTGAGGTGTCGTTCGTCTCCCGATGCATCCTGAGCCCGCTCGGGTAAGCGAGCCCCCGCCCGTTCGGCCGTGGAGGTGAACCCACGGCGTCATGATCAGGCGACCGTCCGGCTCTCGATCACGATGCCGGTGCCGGAGCGGACCGAAAAGCCGATCGTGTCGCCGACCTGCTGGCCCATCCCCGCGAAGCGCTTGACGTTGATCTGTCGCCGGATGTCGGAACCGACCTCGACCATCTGCAACTGTAGGAAGACGTCGGCGATGGACCGGAACGGACCGATCGCGTCGTCATCGACCGCGGAGGGGTCGACGGTGAGCACGACGATCTTGCCCTGGGAGATGATCTCCCGGAAAAAGGAGATGATCTCGAGGGCGGCCTGTCGCTCCTCGTTCTTCCGGACGAGTGCCTCGAACGTCGGGTCGTTCCGGAAGATGGCGTCGAAGGTGTCGAGGAAGATGACGTCCGAGCGCCACATCGCCTCGGCGGTCATCAGCCGCTTGAGCAGCTCCTTGCGTTCGCCGTCGTTATCGGAGAACGCGCCACCGGAGTCGAAGTCGGCGTGTAAAAAGAGGAGCTCCTCTTTCAACAGCGGCTTCACCATGTCGTACTCCAGTGAGTGCATCTGGTCGATGAAGCCGCGGACGGTCAGCTCCGTCGACAACATCGTAACCGACGCGCCCTCCTGAACGAGCCCGTAGGAGAACCGCTGGGAGATGGCGCTTTTGCCCGCGCCGTAATCGCCCTCGATGAGGACGATGCTGCCGCGCGGGATACCGCCGCCGAGCTCCTTGTTAAGCCGATCGCGGTCCTCCAAGCCGAGCGAGAGGAGGTTGGTGTTGCGGGCCATGATCAGTTCGCCTCCTCCCCCTCCACGCGGAACTGGAACAGCTCCTCGTCACCCTTGACCGAGAGGTAGATCCGGTGGTCGCTGTTCTCCTCGTCGAGCGCGTCGACCCCGTCGACGGCGTCGAGATCGATCGTCAACTGCAACACGTCGCCGCGGCTCCACGCGGTCGACCCGTCCGTGGAGACGACCTCGCCCTCCATGGCGTCCGGGCGGACGAACGTCCCGTCGAAGACGACGTCAATACCGGAACCGTCCGGCGCGAGCCGTTGGGTCCCGGTGTTCTTTATTAACAGCGTGACGTTACCGTCGTCACCGGCGCTCGCGTTGTACACCCCCGCGTTCGGGTCGGAGATGATCGTCACGTCGGTCCGCAGCTCCTCGGTCGCATCGAGGCTCACGTCGTTGACCGCCGAACTCACCCGATCGACGCCCGTCGTCACCGTGCCGACGACGCCAGCGGCGATGACGAGGCTCGCGACGAAGAGGATGAGGTGGGAGACTGGGACGCTCGCCATATTACCCCTCCCCTCCGTTCTCTTCGTCGTCCCAGTGGTGCTCGACGTTCGCGGCGTCGCGCACGCCCGATTCGGTCACGAGGACGACACGGTTGGTGTCGGAAACAGTCCCGGCATCGAGGTCGTCGTCGGTCACCGTGACCGTCAGCGTCTCGCCGGGCAACCAGAGGTCGGTGTCCTCGCTCACGTCGTCGCCGTCGCCGACGGTCGTGTCGACGGCACGGAGCGAGACGTACTCGTTGTCGACGAGCAGGGTCGTGTCGCTCACGACCTGACCCGTGGTGCCGTCGTTGGTGACCTCGACGACGAGTTCGTCGGGGTTCTCCGTCTCGTTAACGGTCGCCGAGACGACATCCACGTCCGTGTTCTGTCGCTCCAGCGCGCGCTCGCCGACGTCGTGGTTGGCGTCGGTGACGCGCTCGAAACCGTTCGCCGCGACGGGGTAGAACGCGATGAACGCGAAGAACAACCCCGCGACGATGATGGCGGTGGACGCCGAGACGCTAATACCCATCGTCCCACCCACCGTCTGCCGGATCGGCGCGGTCGGAACGCGGGTTCGGGTCGTTCATCGGGCGCGGTGACGTGCCGTTCGCCTTGCGACCCGAAGACCGGTCGCGTCCCGCGGACTGTCCCTCGTAGGTGTCGTCGCCCTGCCGTGGCGCGTCGTGACCGTTCGACCCGTCACGGACGGCGTGACCGTGGTCACCGTCGCGGGCCGCCGGTCCGTCGTGTGCCTCGTGTCCATCGCCCGCCGCTTGCGCGGCCTGTTGCCCGCCACGACCGCCGGTGTGGCGTCCGCGGCCTCCACGGTCCCGGCGGCGTGGTGCCGGCTCCGGAACCGATCCGCCGGCGAGCGAGCCGCCGGCGAGGTCGTCCCAGCGGTCGAGCAGGACGGTGTGTGCGCTCGTTCCGTTGAGCTGGGTGATGTATCGGAGGCTGCGGGTGTGGTGCTCGCGGACGAGCCGGGCGGTTCCCGGTCGGTCGACGATGTTGCGGTCGACCGTCCCGAAGCCCGAGAGGAAATCCCGGAGGCCGTCCGCGGCGTCCGGGGAGATCCACTCGATCCGCTCGTAGTAGTTGATCGCCCGCACGGCGTCGGTCACGTCGCTCGAGGCGACGAGGAACTCCAACCACTCCATCACGAGCAGGTCGCCGACGTAATCGCCCGGCAGCGCCGTGAGGTACGGCTTCCGCCGCGGGCTGGAGAGGTCGTCGTGCTGGACGTACTCGAAGCCGCCCTCGTTCGTCTCCGCGGGGTCCCCGCCGGCGGGTTCGGCCGCCGGCTCCTCGAAGCCAGCCGTGTCGTCCCCGAAGCCAGCCGTATCGTCCCCGAAGCCGGCCGTGTCGTCCTCGAACGGGTCGTCATCGAGCGACGTTCCGTCGTCGAACGGGTCGTCGTCCATCTCCTGTTCGTCGCCGTCGTCGGCCCAGTCGGCCTCCCCGGCGTCGTACTCCTCTTTGAGTTCGCTGAAGCTCTTTCCGTCGTGGTTCATATCGTCTCCGTCGTCGGTCAGTTCGTCCGTGGCGTCGTCGTCCGCCGCGTCGTTCGGTTCATCCGCCAAGTCGTCAAACTCACCGTCGAGTTCGTCATCGAGGTCGCCGTCGAGGTCGCCGAACCCACCGTCGTCGGGCTCGACGAGCTCCTCGTCGAAGAAGCCGTCCGCGTCCGCGTTTGCGACGTCCTCGTCCAGTTCGGGTTCCTCTTCTTCCTCTTCGGCGTCATCGAAGAGGCCGAAGGAACCCTCGCCGCCGATCTCATCGAAGCCGCTCGACTCGTCGACGAAGGGGTTGATCCCACGCGTTACCATCTCGTAGATGTCGAGGAGGTTTCTGACGTCCTCCTCGATGTCCGCGACCGTTCCGGAGATCTCCTCATTTTCGGATCGGACGGTCGAGACCGTCGAGGAAAGCGAGGCGACCTCCGCTTCGAGGTCGTCGATACGTTTTTCCAGCTCGTCGGTGTCGGAACCGCCCTCGTCGCCCCCGAAGTCGTCATCCCACTCGTCCATGCCGTCGAAGTCGTCGAAGCCGCCGCCCCCTCCGGAGCCGCCACCACCGAAGAGGTCGTCGTCGCCGGCATCAAGCCCGCCCGCGTTGCCGGCATCGTCGGCGCTATCGTCGAGGAACCGGTCGAGAATGCTCGCACCCACGAGTCCCAGCGTGGCGACTACCCACACGGCCGACGGGGCTCCCCACACCGGTAGTTCGAGGCCCATTGCTATTGAGGACCCGGAGCGTTCACTTGAAGCCACCCCTCAAAGTATCAGATATGAAAAAAGGACGGCGGATCGCGGTCGGGCGCGATCCGCCCAATGCGCCCCTCAGAGCGTCCGTTCGAAGCCATCCGCCGCCCGGACGGTGAGCGCGCCCCCGGCGGCGAAGTGTACCGTTCGGCCGATCGTATCGCCGACGTCACGGGCGAGCACCGGGATGGAGGCGGCATCGAGGACGCGTTCGGCCTGCACGACGTTTCGTGGCCCGACGGCTTCGGTGATGTCGAGCATCTCCGCGCCGCCGACGAGCCACGCCCGCATCGACGGACGGGACGCGCCCACGGACTCCAACTCGCTTACCAAGGTGTCGACCCCGCTGTCGACGTACTTCGCCGGACGGGGGGCGGGCGTGCGTATCCCGCCCGCGGTCGGTAACATCGCATGGAGGAGTCCACGGGCCCCCGTTTCAGGATCGTAGACCGCGACGGCGACACACGACCCGAGCCCACTCGTCGTGAGCGTGGCGTCGTCCGTCACCACGGCGAGGTCGCCGACGCCGACCTTGACCCGGCGCTCCCGGGAGGGGCTCGTCGGGTCGTCGGTCGGCCTCGGGTAACTCACGCGTGTGAAAGCTCCTCCAAGGCGGCGGCGAGCTCCCGCTCGTCGGGCAGCGCGTAGACGTCACAGCGCGCCTGAACCCCCTCGGTCTGAATGGCGGCGTCGATGACGAAGCCGTAGTCCTGCCGCCGGCTCAACTTCGCGACGAGCGGGCTGACGGTCGCCGAGCCCATATCGTGGACGAACTCCGGCGGCGAGTGGGAGATCGAGGTGCCGAGGACGTTCGCCCAGCCGTCGATGAACCCGCTCGTCATCACGTTGCCGAGCTCACAGAGCGCGTTCTGTGCCATCTCGCCGAGCGGCTCGGCCGGCTCCATCGGCAACATCGCCGCGGCGACGTTCGCGGCCCCCTGCTCGGAGAACAGGATCGCGAGGTAGCCGCTCGGTTTCCCCTGGAGCTCGAAGACGGTCCCCGCGTGCGGTTCCACGCCGACCTCCGTCGGGACGTCCGTAAGCGGGACGAACCGGAGTCGGCTGACCTCCACGGTCGTTTCAAGCCCGGTCATCATGCCGATGTTGTCGGCGGCGTTCGCCGATCCCCGCTTGGCGAGCGAGGCGAACGTCGAGAGCGACTCGTACGGAACGGCGGTGGAGCCCGAGTCACCCCCGTGGGTCGCTGCCGCCGGGGTCCGTCCGACGACGAGGTCGCGGAACGGACCGGAGTCCGGCAGCATGTAGATGGCGAAATCGAGGTCGGCCGCGGTGGCGTCGAGCCGGCTCTCGAAGAGGAAGACGCCATCGCCGGTGAGTGCGCCGTCGGGAAGGACGGCCGCGCCGTCGGCTTCGAGGTATCGTGGCGGGCTCATGTCGATCGCCCGACCGAGGTAGTTGGCCCAGCCGTCGAGGAAGCCACCGAGCGCGATGTTGCCGACCTCCGTCACCGCGCTTCGGCCCATCGACGCTCCACCCGGAAGCAACGAGAGCAACCCGTCGACCTGGGCGGCGTCGAACGCGAGGACGGCCTCGCCGGAGAGCCCTCCACGCAGGCCGATGCTCACGCCGACGGACTCCCGGCCGGCGAACGCCTCCGCGAGGTCCTCACCGGTCGCGAGGCTCGCACCCGTCACCTCGACGGCGAGGTCGGTTCCCGTGAGCTCTGCGAGCGCGTCCGCTGCCCGCTGGGCACCGTACTCGGCGAGTCGGTTACACGCCCCGAGCGCTCGTACGTCGACGCGCATCAGACCGCGGAGCCGATGGCGTCGAGGACGTTCGGCTTCTGGAACGGCTTCGTGATGTATCCCTCGGCACCCGCCTTGATCGCCGCCTTCATCTTCTCCTCCTGGCCGACGCTGGTGCACATGATCACCGTCGCACTCGGGTCGGACTCCGTGATCTCGGCCGTCGCCTCGATGCCGTCGCGGATCGGCATCACGATGTCCATCATCACGATATCGGGCCCGTGTTCGTCGTACATGTTGACCGCCTCGACGCCGTTTTCAGCCTCGCCGACGATCTCGAATTCCCCATCGAGGATCTCACGGAGGAGATTCCGCATGAACTCGGAGTCGTCGGCGATGAGTACGCGCGTAGCCATATATCGGGATCCGGGCTGGGCGTCCACTTAACCGCTCGCCCACGGTTATCGAACGTGAGAACGGTGGAAGGCGGGCCCGAGCGCGCGATGGCCCCGACGGGCTCACACCCAGTGGCCGAGCAGGTATGTCGCGCCGACGACCGCCGTGCTGCCCAGCACCTCCCGGGTACCGAACGGGAGGAACGTGGGTGCCGGATCGTCGCCGTCGCCGTCGTCATCGTCGTCCGCACCGTCGACCCCGTCGGTCTCATCGGCCTCGTCCTCTACATCATCGCCGTCATCGGCCGCGTCGTCTGTCTCGTCCGCCTCGTCCGGCCCATCCACCTCCGCATCATCGCCGTCGTCGGCCGCGTCGTCTGCGACGTCTGAGTCGTCCAATTCCGACGCGTCGTCCGGATCCTCAGCGGGCTCTACGATCAGCGTCCCCGACGTATCGTCCGTCTCCGTCGAAAGGGTGTAGGTGTACTCACCCGGTGGGAGGTCAGCGGTCGTCCCCGCGAAGCTCACGTTCTCGGTTCGGTCCGGGTTGAGTCGCACGCGCTCGCTGTCGACAAGGCGCTCGTCGTCGACATCGAGGGTGAGTCGATCCTCCCCACGGAGGTCACCGGCGTTTCGAACGGTCGCCGTCAGGTTCGAGAGCGACTCGCCCTCGGTCACCGTCACCTCCTCGGTCACGTTCTCGACGGCGAACGTGAATGGCTCGTCAAGGTCGGAGACGACCCACACCGGGCGTGCGTCGTAGAAGTCGCCCTCGGCGTAGAGCTCGAAGGTGATCCGCTGGCCGGGTTCGGCATCGGTGAAATCGCCGGTGAGCGAGAAGTTCCCGTCGGCCGAATCCGGCGTCGTCGAGTCACGCGACAGCGACGGGGTCGGCCCCGCATCCGAGATCTGCTCCCCCTCCAGTTCGGTCGCCGGGTGCAGGGTCGTGTTGCCGGAAATGACGCCCTCTTCGGGCGTGACGAGGAGGTCACCGTCGGCGGTCGTGTGGTCGTATTCGAGCCGCTCCTCGCCGATCCTGAACGAGGCGTTCAGAACCGATCCGGACTCCTCGGGCCAGAGGTAGGGGAACTGCTGGTCGAACTCGCTCGTCGACGCCGACTTCGCGGCGAATGGGGCAGGAGGTGTGCCGCCGGAGCGGTCGAACTCGTAGCGCTCGCCCGCGTCGCCTTCGAGCGCGAGCTTCACCTCGAACTCGTTGCCCGCGGCGAGCGCGTCGTCGAAGGCGTTGCCGCGGGTGTCGATCACGAGCGTGTACGTGCCGACGGCGGACGCGTCGCCGGGGACGCCATCGGCCGGTTCGTCGACGAACACGTACGCGTCGCCGCTGGAGACCGACGAGAGGTCGAGCCGCGTCCGCCGCTCGTTCGGGCCGGGGTTCGTCTGTTCGATGGACAACGAGAGCCCCTCCTCGATCTCGAGCAGGTCGTTGAACACGTCCGCACGAACGCCGCCGTCCTCGTACACCGCCTCACGGCCGTCGTCGTATGAGGAATCCGCCTCGGCGAGGTGTGCCAACGCGCCGCCGAAGCCGACCGCCTCGAACTGGAGAACGAGCCGGTCACCCTCGGTGATCGTCGACCGGTCGACGGCATCCGCGAGCGGATCGTCCTCCGCGGCGTCGGCACCGGCGGGACCGCCCGGTGCGGTGGCGATCGACAGATCCTCGCCGAATTCGGGTTCGGTGAGGACGAGGTGGGACCGGTCGAACGACCGCTCGGGGGCGACGATGTCGTCCGACCGGATCGTGATTGCATCGCCGGTTCCGAGCGTCAGCCGATAGCGCTGCGGGGTGAGCGGACCGGCGATGCCGCCGGTCGATGCCGCGCTTCGAAGGTCCGAAAGCGAGTCACCGACCGAGTCGCCGTCGGCGTCCTCGAAGCGGAGCCCCTCGAAGGTCTCCGTCTCGTCCGCGTCGGTGTTCGGACCGTACGTCTGGGCGTAGCTGACGACGTCCTCGCCATAGACCGCCTCGCTGTTCGCGTTCGTGCCGATGAGCCGGGTGTTGGCCGTGATCGTATCGCCGTCCTCGACGTGGAGCACGTCGAGGTAGCCGGTCGGGATGTCCGGGTCGCTGAGACGGTCGCCGCCGAGGACGATGTAGCCCTCGTCGGCCCCGTCGAGGCTCACGGAGAACTCGACCAACTCGCCGGCCGGGGCCTCATACCGGTCGGCGGAAAACGATCCGGAGAGGTCCGTCTCCACGACATCGATGGTCGCCGTGGCCGTCGCACCCGTCTCGAAGGCGGTGACATCGAAGTCGTAGGTGTTCGGGGGATCGACCTCCTCGACGTCGAACGTCACCGTTCCGCTCGCGGTCGATTCATCGCTCCAGACGACGACGCTCTCGTCGTCGCCTCCGTACGCGATGACGTTCAGTTCATCGCCCGGACCGGATGTCCAACTGAGCTTGTTGAGGGTACCGTTCCCGATCCGTTTATCAAGCTCATTCTCACCCACGCTCCCCATCTCCGCAGGGTCCTCCCCGGCGGTCAAGATCCGAAAGAGCGTCTCCGTCGAGAGGGCATCGTTTCGGGTCGAGACGATCGCGGGCGTCGTGTTCGCATCACCGCCCCCACCGGAGATGGTGATCGTCGTGTCCGCGTCGTCGCCGAAGTCGCCGACCTCGTCGTCGCCGAAGTCGGCCTCGATCTCGTGAGTGCTGTTCTCGGCCGCGGCGACGGGAGTGGCCGTCGCAGCGGCGACGAGGAGCGCGAGCGCTAACAGCCCGGCGAGGAGTACGGCGCGTGCGATGACCCGGCGGCGACGCTGGCTGCCGTGTGCAGCGTCGGTATGGGGGGTACCTGCCATCGTATTGTGGAATGTCGGGACGGATCGGGATCGAGGTCGACGACGCGGCGGTCGGCGACGAGCGAACCCGGCCCGAACCCGGCACCCCTGGTCATCTGTGGCTCCAGGCGTCCGGAACTAAAACGTGCCTCCCCGATTATCAGTCGGGAGAAAGGATGGGGCCGACACGGAGGTGGAGATCCGAAGGATCGCAAGACCGCGCCGGGTTGAGTCGGTTATCGCTCGGGGGAACCATTAAGTCCGACGCCGACCCCCCTCACGATGAAGATGAAGGCCTGTCCCCGATGCAGCGAGTCGATCGATGAGTCGGCCCGCTACTGTGTGCAGTGCGGCACGCCACAGACGGAGGACGCGGCCAAGGAACTGGATACATACGTTCAGCGGCAGGCCGAACAGGTGATCGCGGAGTCCGGCGCGGGCACCGAACCGGGACCGGCCGCGACGGACGGCAGCGGCGGGACGGCGGAGGGACTGGACGGCTTAAAAACCGCCGCCGAGGCGGAGCTTTCCGACCGCGAACAGCTCTGGAGACGGGCCTGTTACGTACTCGGATACGGGACCGTCGCCGTCGCGTTCACCCGGATACCCAGCCCGGAGGCGTGGCCACTACTGCTCGGCGGGATCGCGATCCTCCCGCCGATCCGCCGGCTCACCGCCGAACCGCTCGGGAGCCCACTTAAACGAGAAGTGATGGCCGGGATCTACGCCGTGTTCGTCGTGCTCGGCGTCCTCCTGCTCGTGCTTTTATAATCCACAGAGATCAATTATATACTGTTTATAACCTGGCATTCAGTCGGCAGGTCCGAGGGATCGGCCAACGGGCCGATCGGTCCCTTTTACCCGGTCGCCGTGTGACCCACGAGCGATGCTTTCGGTCGCGTTCATCGCCGTCGTCGGGGTCGTCGCCTTCCTCGCGGTCGAGGTCGGGCCGCTCTACGTGAACGACCGGTTCCGCGCCCTCCGGGAGCCGACAAGGACGGAGCGTGCGTATCTCGACGCCCTCCGTGCCGAGACGGGGCTCGGCGTCGATCGGGTCGCGATCGTCGAAACGGAGGGCGACGACTCCGTCGACGTCGCGGTCCGTGGACCGCCACGTAGACGGGTCCTCTTCGTGACCGACTACGTGCTCGACGGGATGGACGAGGACGTGGCACTCGGGTTGCTCGCCGCGGAGGCCGGGCGCGTCGAGACCTATTACGGGGAGTTCCGGGCGGTCGCCGTGGCTGCCGTCATCGCGCTGCTCGCGGCCATCGTGACGACAATAATCCCGTTCGACTCCGGCTTTTTCGCCGTCATCCTCGTCGGGCTCGCCTCGTTTTGGGCGGGTCGGCGCGTACAGTACGTCGCCGACGATCGCGCGGCCGATACCGTCGGTGCGGACCGCGTCGCGGACGCCTTCGAACACGTCGCCGCCCTGCGGGGTGTCGAACCCGAGACCGGAAGCTGGTCGACGTGGTTCGAGGTCCAGCCGCCGCTCGGCGACCGGATCGCGGCGCTGCGTGAACGCAGCGAACGGTGAGGCGTACGGAGGGTCCGTTCGAGACGGAGCGACCCGGCCGCGGCGTCCCGGAACCATTACCAACCAGCCACGCGCGTAGTAACACAACTCGAATGCGACTCCCGAAACGACAGCTCGCGGTGCTCGAAGCCGCGAGCGCGACGGACGAACGGACGATCGACGACCTCGCCGCGGAGACGGGGCTCAAACCCGAGACGGTCACCGGTGCGGCCTTCGATCTCCGCGATATGGGGCTGCTCTCGGTGACCGAGAGGACGACCGAGACGGCCGAACTGACTTCGGAGGGCACACGGTACGTCACGGCGAGGTTACCCGAGACCCGACTGTGTAATGCCGCCCGCGAGGCCGGGGCCGACGACGACCCCGTCCCAATGGGACAGGTCATCGGTGCGGCCGACCTCGACGGACACGAGGTCGACATCGCGCTCGCGAACTTCTCACGGAAGGGGTTCGGGACGATCGACGCCGGGAAGCTATCGCTCGACCCCGATGTCGACCCGGAGACCGACCCGGAGGCGGCCGCGCTCGCCGCGCTGGCGTCGAACACGGACGAGGAACCTGACGGGGAGGCGGACGCCGGCGGCCACTCGCTCGACGACGACGTCCGCGACCGGCTCGCCTCCCGTGGGCTCGTCGAACTCATCGAGCGGACGACACGCGCGGTGACGCTGACCGAGGCGGGCGTCGACGCGCTGATGGAGGGCGTCGAGGCCGCGGAAACGGTCGGCGCGCTTACCCCCGAGCTGCTCGCGAGCGGCGAGTGGCGCGACGTCGAGTTTACCGAATACGACGTGGCGGCCGACGCGCCGACGGTGAACGCCGGGCGAAAACACGTCCTGCGGGCGACGGCCGACCGCGTGAAGGACGTGCTCGTCGGGATGGGGTTCAAGGAGATGGAGGGACCGCACGCCGACGCCGACTTCTGGATCAACGACTGCCTGTTCATGCCGCAGGACCACCCGGCGCGGACCCACTGGGACCGGTTCGGGCTCAACGTTGAACCGATGGGTGAGATCCCCGAGGCGCTGCTCGAACGGGTCGAGGCCGCCCATCGGGAAGGCGTCGGCCCCGACGGGGACGGCTACCACTCGCCGTGGTCCGAATCGTTCGCGCGGGAGGTCGCGCTCCGTGGACACACCACGTCGCTCTCGATGCGATACCTCTCCGGATACGCCGGCGCGGAGTTGGAGCCGCCACAGCGGTACTTCTCCGTCGAGAAGGTCTACCGGAACGACACGCTCGATCCGACACACCTCCTCGAATTCTTCCAGATCGAGGGATGGGTGATGGCCGAGGACCTCTCGGTGCGAGATCTGATGGGCACCTTCGAGGAGTTCTACCGCCAGTTCGGCATCACGGACATCCGGTTTAAGCCGCACTACAACCCGTACACTGAGCCCTCCTTCGAGCTGTTCGGGGAACACCCGGAGACGGGCGAGGAGATCGAGATCGGTAACTCGGGCGTCTTCCGCGAGGAGGTGACGAAGCCGCTCGGTATCGACTGTGACGTGATGGCATGGGGACTCGCGCTGGAACGGCTCGCGATGCTCACGACGGGTGCCGAGGACATCCGCGACCTCCACGGAACGCTCGCGGACATCGAGTTCCTGCGGAACGCGGAGGTGAGCTACTGATGCCCGTCGTCGACGTCGACGCCGACGAGCTGCGGGAGCTGACCGGACACGAGGAACTGAGCGACGAGGAACTCATCGACGACCTGTTCGGGCTCGGCCTGGAGTTCGAGGGGGAGACCGAGGACGGCGACCTCCAGTTCGAGTTCGCGCCGGACCGCCTCGATCGGCTCTCCGTCGAAGGCGTCGCCCGATCGCTGCGGTATCACTACGGCGATGCCCGCGGCGTCTACGTCCCTAAGACGAACGATCCGGAATGGACAATCGAGGTCGACGGGTCGGTCCCCGAGGAGCGCCCGTACGTCACGGGTGCCGTGATCCGCGGGGTCGATCTCGACGACCGCGGCTTGGAGTCGCTCATTCAACTCCAGGAGAAGCTCCACGCGACGATGGGTCGGGACAGAGCGAAGGGCGCGATCGGCATCCACGATCTGGCGATGGTCAAGGGCGCACCGGCCGGCGAGGACGGCGAACGGTCGATCACCTACCGCGGCGTCGAGCCCGAGGGCGACACCTTCGTCCCCCTGGATTCGAACGACGAGTTGACGCCGGCGGCGGTGTTGACGGAACACGATACCGGTAGAGCCTACGCCGATCTCGTCGAACCGTACGAACGGTATCCGGCGATCTACGACGACATCGGCCTCTTCTCGTTCCCGCCGGTAATAAACGGGCGACGAACCGAGGTGACGACCGGCTCCCGCGAGCTGTTCGTGGAGCTCACCGGCACCGACCAGTGGACGATCGACAAGATGTGTACGATCATCTGCTATGCGCTCTCGGCGCGGGGAGCGACCGTCGAGGAGGTCACCGTCGAGTATGCCGACGGGGCGAGCGCGCCCGACGAGTACGGGTCGACGCTCGTGCGGCCGAACCTCGAGGTCGACGAGAAATCGGTCACACACGACCGGATCGAGACGCTGCTCGGCGTCGAGTTCGAGCCCGAGGCGGTCGTCGACTGTTTCGAACGCTCGGGGCTCGATGCGAGCTACACGCTCGGCGAGGGGACGACCTACGACGTCGAGATCCCGCCGTATCGTGTCGATGTCCTGCATCCGCTCGATCTGGTCGACGACGTCGGGCGAGCCTACGGGTTCAACGAGTTGGAGCCACGCTACCCGGACGTGGGAACCGTCGGCAAGCGAAACGAGCGGTCGCGGCTTGAGGACGCGGTCCGCACGAGCCTCATCGGGCTCGGCTATGAGGACCTGCTGAACTTCCACATGATAAGCGGGACGGAGAACTACGACCGAATGCGGATCGAGCCCGGCGAGGACGCATTCGGCGCGGGCGAGCCGGTGCGGATCACGGAGCCGTACAGCGAGGACTACACCCAGCTCCGGACGTGGGCGTTGCCGTCGATCGTGATGTTGCTCGAACGCAACACCCACAACGCGTATCCACAGGACGTCGCGGAGGTCGGGTTCGCCGCCGAACGCGACGACGCCGAGAACACGAACGTCGCCGAGCGGCG
>PWGU01000128.1 GCA_003554605.1 Halorubrum sp. | reverse complement strand
GTATATAAAAAGTCGTCCACAAACTATCAACGATGCGAATCGCCCACATCGGAAGGGGAGCGAGACCGTCACACGGATGGGTCGGGATTTTAACCCTCCCGCCACCAGTAGGATGTGTATGACTGCCGAGCGCGAGGTACTCGATGTGTTGGCACGGAACGCCCGGGAGGGGATCGACGATATCGCGGCCCAGACCGGGCTCGACGCGGAGACCGTGGAGGAGTCGATCGCGGCCTTGGAGTCGCGCGGCGTCGTTCACGGGTATCAAGCGGTCGTCGATTGGGACGCCATCGAGGAGGGGAAGATCCGGGCGATCGTGGAGATAAACGTCGAGCTCGACCGCGAGACGGGCTACGAGCAGGTCGCAGATCGGATCGCGAAGTTCCCCGCCGTCGACGCGCTCCATTTGGTCTCCGGGGATTACGATTTCGCCGTCGAGGTGCTCGGCGAGTCGATGCAAGACGTCTCGAAATTCATCTCAGAGCAGGTCGCGCCGCTGCCGGAAGTCACCCAGACCGTGACCCACTACATCATGGAGACGTACAAGGACGGTGGGATCCGGTTCGAAGACACCGACGAGGACGACCGTCTCTCCGTGTCCCCATGAGGCTCGCCGAGCGAGCACGGACCCTCCCGCCGTCGGGGATCCGGAAGTTCTTCGAGCTCGCGGAGGCACGCGACGACGTCATCTCGCTCGGGGTCGGTGAACCGGACTTCTCGGCACCGTGGGCCGCGCGGACGGCCGCGATCGACTCGCTGGAACGGGGGCGAACCTCCTACACCGCGAACCGTGGGATCGCGGCGCTCCGTGAGCAGGTGGCGGCCCACCACGAGCGGTACGGACAGCGGTACGACCCCGAGACGGAGATCGTCGTCACGACGGGCGCGAGCGAGGCGGTCGACCTCGCGTTCCGCGCACTCGTCGACCCCGGCGACGTGGTCGCCGTCCACGAGCCGACCTATATCTCCTATCGACCGGGGATCGAACTGGCCGGCGGGGAGCCGCTCGCTGTGCCCACCCGCGCGGCCGACGACTTCCGGCTCACGCGCGAGCGGCTCGAAGCGGCCGGAGCGGACGCCGCCGATCTACTTGTCCTCTGTTATCCGAACAACCCGACGGGGGCGATCATGGACGAGGAGGACCTCGCGGCGGTCGCAGCCTTCTGTCGCGAGCACGACGTTCGGGTCATCGCCGACGAGATATACGCGGCGCTCACCTACGACGGCGAGCACGCGTCGATCGCGACCCAGCCGGGAATGCGCGAGCGGACCGTCGTCGTCAACGGCTTCTCGAAGGCGTACGCGATGACGGGGCTGCGGCTCGGCTACGCGCTCGGGCCGGCCGACGCCATCGACGGGATGAACCGGATCCATCAGTACACGATGCTTTCGGCGCCAACGACGGCCCAGCACGCGGCGATGGCGGCGCTGGACCGTTGCGACGGGGAGGTGCGGGAGATGGTGGACGAGTACAACCGTCGACGCCGCCTCGTCGTCTCCCGGTTTAACGACATGGGGCTCGCCACGTTCGAGCCGAAGGGAGCGTTCTACGCGTTTCCGGACTGCGGCGGCGACGACGACCGGTTCGCCGAGGAGCTACTCGAATCGACGGGGGTCGCGGTCGTCCCCGGGTCCGTCTTTGGGGCCGGCGGCGAAGGCCACCTCCGCGTCTCGTATGCGACCTCGATGCGGGAGCTGAAGGAGGCGACCGACCGGATGGCCACCTTCGTCGAGGAGGAGTGGGAGCCCGACCGTTGAGGGGTCATACGGGCAGAACGCACCGATACACGAGCCCCACGGTCGGATGGCTGCCGCAGCCGACGGATACAACCAGGTCGCCGTCGAACCGGTCTTTATGAGCGAGCTTCCGTTGGAACATGTCTACGTCGAACCCGAGGGTGACGCCACGAGCAGACCGGCGGTCATCATCCTCCACGGCCGGGGCGCAAACGAGCAGGATCTGCTCCCGATCGCGAACCAGCTTCCCGACGAGCTGGCCGTCGTGAGCCTCAGAGCACCCGACCCGCTTCAGGGCGGGTACACCTGGTACGAACTGGACCTCTCGGCCGGAGGCTTACATGCGAGCCAGCCGCACGCAGCGGAGTTCGCGCGGAGCCTCGATCTGGTTCGAGAAAGCGTCGAGGCCGCCGTGGAGACGTACGACCTCGACGCGGACCGGATCGGCCTGCTCGGCTTCAGTCAGGGCGCGATCACGAGCCTGTCGCTGCTGCTTGAGGAACCGAACCGCTACGCGTGGGTCGTCGCGCTGCACGGCTACCTCCCGGATTCACACGCCGACGTCGAGCCGGACGGCATCGAGGGCAAGCCCGTCTTCATCGGCGCGGGCTCGGGTGACCGGGTGATCCCCGAATTCCGTTCCGAAGCGGCCGCCGAGCGGTTGAAGACGCTCTCGGCTGACGTCCGTTTCGAGAGCTACCCAACGGGCCACGGTGTCGCCCCCGAGGAGTTGGCCGACGTCGTCGGGTTCGTCGAGGACCGGCTCGCATTATAAGAGTCGAGTGAGTCGGCGCGGTCAGTCCGCCGATCCGTACCAGTCGGGCGGATCCGGCGGTGGAACCTCGTCATCCGGGTGGTACTGGAACGTCACTCGCATCGAGTCGCCGGTCGATTCGTCCCCCGACTCCAGCCGGAACCCGACGAGTTCCCCATCGCTGGTAAACGTCGAGGTGAGTGTCACGTTTCGGTAGGTCTCCTCGTCGACCTCGACGCGCTCGGCGCTCCCGGAGACCTGCACCAATCGCCAGCCGCGCCAGTCGTCACGCTCCGTTTCGGTCTCCGCCGACCGCAGGGTGTGATAAAGCAGGTCGTGTGCGTGTTCTTCGAGACGCAACGCGACCGGCATGGCCTCGATGGACGTATTCGATATCCGTTCGGAATCGCCGTCCGCCATCCGTGTATGGAGTCGTTCCCCATCCGCCCAGTAGCTTTCTGCGACCCCGGACCCGTTCTCCCCGCCCTCGGAACCGTCGAGCGTCTCCAGGAGTGTCCCCGTTTTAGGGGGTTCCGCGCCGTCGCCGGTCGCGTTCGGATCCCACACGCTCTCGCCGTCGACGAGGAACCGGTCGGCGTCGTGGATCCAGGCGTCCATCCGGAGCGACGTTCTGTCGCCGAAGGCGGCCCCCGCGGGTCCGTCGTACTCCAGCCAGTAGGCGCGTTCGGTGTCGGCCGTCAGCGCGCGATGCGTCCCGATAAGCTGTGCGGCGTCATCGACGCCATCCGCATCGGTGCCCGGCGGATACGGCGAGTGGCCGGTCTCACCCAATTCAACCTCATCGAGGGCGACCGAATCGTCGTCGGTGTCGGGGTCATCGGATGCCGGATCGTCGGACGCCGGACCGGAGCCACCGGATGCGGGGTCGGATGGATCAGCACCGGGTCCGGCCACTGGTTCGGGGACGGTACCCTCGGCATCCGCGGCCTCCCCCACGAAGGGGATGGCGGCGGGGATACCGGGGGCCGCGAGCGCGAGCAACGGCGCGAGCAGGAGCGCCGCGACGACGAGGATGACATGCGTGCTGACTGGCAACATCGGTCGGGGCTCCGGGTCGGGAACCGTCAACGACGTTCCGAGGTGCACATGAGAGAGTTCCTCGCCCCGGTCGCGGGGGAGACCGTACGCGAGCAGGTCGCGCAGGTCGCTCGGGGTATATACCCTCGTGTCCGCCGACGCCGCGAGTCGTCGGATTCGGTCGTGATCCCGGGTCCCCACGACGAGGTCCACGTCGTCCGGGATCGACCGGGTCAAAGCGCCGGCGACCGCGATCCGTCTCGTTCGCGTCTCGTCGGCCGCGACGAGGACGCCGTCCGCCGCCCGGCGTTCACAGTGCTCATAGCCGCGAGCACGCCAGATGGCTGCGAGAAATGCATATCGCTCCGCGGCCGACAGCGAACGGAACCGGACGGCGAGCGCGGACGGCGCGAGTAACGCCACGTCCGCCGATCGGCCCGAGCGGTC
>PWGU01000165.1 GCA_003554605.1 Halorubrum sp. | reverse complement strand
GGTCGCCGACGGCTGGACCGAGAACGGATTTATATACACCCACGGGCATGACGGGTCGCCGATCGTCTCTGACCAGTACGGGTGGGCGCTCGCCGAGGCGATCGCTGCATCCGGGGCGCTCGCCGAGCGGGCGGCCGTCCGGGATAAAAATGGGACGGCCGACACCGCTGCTCGCCTCCGTCGGCTCAATCGCCGATTTACCGTCTGTACGGACCTCTATCGTGGCCCTGCGGGCGTCTGGCATGAGAAACGACTCGCACCCGAGGCCGGCGGCGATCTCGTCGCACCCGAGCCCCCGGGTGTCGAACCGGACTATCACCCGGTCGGCGCTTTCTATGAGTGCTGGCGATCGGTTCGGACCGCCGAAGGGGCCTGAGCGTTTCAATTCACAGCAAGGTATGTCCTCCGACCGGTCCACTGTCGATGCCGAAACCGATGTGGAGGATGACGCTCGCGTCTGCGTCGTCGCTACCCGGCCGGAGACGTTTGAGCGCTGCCGTGCCGGCTACTACCCTTGTCCCCGTTCCTACGACCGGACTCGGGCACACTTCACCCACATGGCGTTCTACCGGACTGCGCCGGTCTCAGCTATCACTCACTACGCCCGTGTGACGGGACGGGTCGAACAGGCCCGTGGTGAGTCGGGTCGAATGGACGCGGACGACTGGTCGGCGCTTATCGATCCGTTTTCGATGGAGGAAGTAGTCGTCGTCTTCGCGCTCGGCCCGCTCGTCCCGCTCGCACGACCGGTCGAGAACGACTCGATGGGCGTCCGTGGCGCGTGGTACTGTTCGGTTGACGACCTCCGGTCCACGGAGAGCCTCTCGGCGCTGTCCACACGGATACGGGGCGGTGGGGACGACCCGTAACGGATCTCAGCGTTAATAATTGGACGTCCGGATTTATATGACCGTTCAAAAGTGACTAAACTGTCCACAGATGATCAGTTCGATCACCGATCACTACGGTCGCCGCGTCGGTGTCCTCCTCCTCGGTGCGCTCGTGACGACGCTCGGTTTCGTCGCCCTCTTTGGTATGCACACCGCGACGGTCGGGACCGCGGACGCGGGGCTCGCGGCGCTGACCGCGACCGCGATCGTGGTGACACTTAATATCGGCCTCCTTGGTATCGTTCTCGTCGGCAACATCGCGGTTGACCTCCGGCGACTCATGGCCGTCACGGCGGCGATCCGGGGCGGCGATTTCGACGTGACGGTGGAGTCGTCCCGCTCGGACGAGATCGGCCGGCTCTTCCAGGCCACCGACGAGATGCGCGCGTCGCTAAAGCAGGCGTCGGAGGAGTCCGAACGAGCGCGTGAAGATGCCGAAGCGGCTCGTCTGGAGGCTGAAACCCTCACGGACGAACTCCTCGACCACGCCGACGAGATCGGCCGGGCGATGGAGCATGCCGCAGGTGGGGATTTCACGACCCGGCTCCCGGAGGAGACCGACATCGACGCGGTGCGACGCATCGCGGGCGCATATAACGAGATGACGGCGGACCTCTCGGCAACGCTCGCCGATCTGCACGCCTTCGCCGCTGAGGTCGGCTCGACGAGCGACGAGATGGCCCGTCGCGCGAACGACGTGAGCGAGATGAACGAGTCCGTTGCCGCGGAGATGCGCGAACTCGCGGATGCGATCGATGAACAGACCGAACGGCTCCGTACCGCTGCGGCCGAGACCGACGACTTCTCGGCGATGACCGAGGAGATCGCCTCGACAACCGATACCGTCGCCGCCGACGCCACGGCCGCGGCGGAACTCGGTGAGACCGGTGACCGTCACGCGGAGGCGGTTATCGAGTCGATTCACGAGATTGTGGATCTGCTTCAGGACCTCGAAACGCTCGTCGAGGGGCTTGACGATCGGATGGATGGCGTCGCCGAGACGACCGATCTCATCGCCGGGATCGCTGAACAGACGAACATCCTCGCGCTCAATGCCTCCATCGAGGCGTCCCGTGCCGGGGGGGACGGGGACGGCTTCGCGGTCGTCGCCGACGAGGTCAAATCGCTCGCCGAGGAGACCCGTGCGTCGACGGTCACCATCGATGACACTATCGCCGAGGTGACCGGTGAGGTCGAAGCCGTTACCGCCGAGACCACCGAGGCCCTCTCACAGATCGACAAGACGACCGCCGCCGCCGCCGAAGCCGGTGACACCATCGGGACGCTCACTGACACCGTCGAGGAGATCGATGCCGCGATGGCGGATATCGCGCAGGCGACCGACGAGGGCGCTATGGGCGTCGAGCGGGTTGCTTCGACGGTCGATTCGGTCCATGAAAGCGCCGAAACAGCGGCGGAACGAGCCCGAACGCTCGCCTCCACCGCCGATGAAACCGCGACGACGATGGACGACGTACGCGACACGGCCTCGTCGCTCTCGGATCGAACGGAGACGCTCGAACGTCGCCTTGCGGCGTTCGAGACCCGAACGAATGTCGGGGACGGTGCGAGCGACCGACGAGAAGTTGGATCCGAAACCGGCGCACAGGCGACTGTCGTGGCCGACGGCGGAGGTGACGCCCGATGATGGAACCAGCGACCGTTCGGCTGGTCGTCGCTGGCGTCTACGCGCTCTCCGCGCTTGCGCTCGCCGTGGCGCTTCTGCGGCAACCGCCGGCCGCCCGAAAGTACTGTTATCCGTTCGTCGCGGTCGTGGCCGTCACGGCGGTGACGGTTGGATTCCGTGCCATCGGTGTCGGCACCGTACCGATCGGATCCGGGGAACTCGACGCCCCCCAGGCGCTCGCGGATTATCTCTCATATCCCCTCCTGTTCGGTTTCACCGCCTTCCTCGCCGGCGCGAGCCGACGATACCTCGGTGTCGTCGTCGTAACCGCCGTGATCATGCGGGCCGGATACGACTTCGCCGAGCTTGGCGAGGGCGTTCTCGGTACCGCCGGTCCCTTGACCATTCTGGGCGGGTACGTGCTGCTTGTGGGGCTGTACTTCGGGCCGCTGGCATCGGCTGCCGAGCGGCGGTCGCCGAAACGAGCACTGTTCTACCGAAAGATGCGGAACCTGATCCTGTTCGTTTTCGCCATCCTGATCGGCTGGGCGATGCTCCAACTGTTCGGGTTCTTCGATCCGTTCACGCAGGTCGTGACCTTGGAGTACATCGACCTGCTGTTGCGTGTCGGATTTGCGGCGTTCGTCGTGATGAACGCGCGGACACTTCTCGATGAGGGCTCCACGGCGGGTGATCCCGGAACGCTGCCGACTGCAGCCACGTCGACGGCCGACTGACGGCCGAAATCCTCGGTGCACTCACCCGACATGATGCCCATGGCACGCTTATATCAGCCTCTCGACCGCAACGGCCGCTCCGGACGCCGTCGATGGCTTTCTAACCCCGCTCGGTAAACGGGGAACGATGGTCGAGTTACTCCACACGTATATCGAGGATCGCAACCGCATCCAGCCGCACCACGCGAACAACCTGGGAAGCACTCACGGCGGCAACGTCCTCCGTTGGATGGACGAGGCGGGGGCGATGTCGGCGATGCGGTTCGCGGGCAACCCCTGTGTGACCGCCCACATCAACTCGGTCGATTTCGAACGCCCGCTGGACATCGGCAACATTGCGCTCGTCGAGGCGTATGTGTATAAATCGGGCCGAACGAGCGTCAACGTCCGCGTTCGTGCCTACGGCGAGGACCCGCTCACGGGCAAAAGCGAGGTGACGACGGAGTCACATTTCGTCTTCGTCGCCGTCGATGAGGATCGCCGCCCCGTCGAGGTCCCCGAACTCACCGTGGAGACCGAAAAGGGAGAACGGCTCCGCGAAGAGGCGCTCGCAGCCGAGGAGTAACGCCCAGATCCCGGTCCCCGATTCACGGTCCCACCTCGCGGGTGTATCGCGATCTTATAAGCGCCTCCGGTTGGCGACACCGACCGCGAGCAGGAGCGTCACGATGACGACGAGCGCGGAGAGCGTGACGACCGCACCGAAGCCGGGGATCGAGTCGTCGACGCCGTCACCCTCCTCTTCGACGGGCTCC
>PWGU01000085.1 GCA_003554605.1 Halorubrum sp. | reverse complement strand
GTCGTCCCGGGCGTGGCCTCTGGAGTCAGTCGCCATGCCTGGCTTGGCCACAGCCCCGCTGTCTGCGCTCGAAAGTTGAGCGAACACGATTAAAGGGGTTTCGATCCGGGGCGATCGGGGGACGTGAGCGCCCCGACGAACCGGCACGCTCAGGGCTCACCCGGGCGATCAGTCCCGGTCGTCGTCGCTCCAATCGCACTCCTGGCATTTGTACCCCGTCACGAACTCGGTCACACTCGGCATGTAGCCGACCGCGATGACGTCGCCGTCACACTCCGGACACGGACGATCCGCGTCGGTGATGTCCTCGGCTTCGAGGACCGACGACCCCTCGACCATCTCCGCGAGCTTTCCCGGCGTCACCATCCGTCCCTGCACGACGCGATTTGACATACTTGGTGCAGGGGCGAGAGCACCTAAAGCGATACGGCTCCACGGGCGCGCCGATCACAACCAGGGCGCACGCGAATCGCCGTCGTCGAAGGGGTCCCGCCGATCGTCGTCATCGTCGTCATCGTCGTTGCCACCGCCGGCACCCCCGTCCTCGTCCGGCTCAGCGGACGGACTGCCATCCCCCTCGACGGCCCCACCGTCGCCGGCCGCGGCGGCTCCGTCGGGGGGTGCCGTGGTGGACCCGGGCGAAACGTTCGCGGGTTTGCCGCCGGAAACGAGGTCCCCGTCTGCGACGTCCGAATCGTGACCGCCGACCTCCGGGGAGGCGCTGACTGCCATGCCGCCGGCGACGTCGTCGTCATCGTCGCCACCGTCATCGGTGCCGTCCGCGCCACCGGAGACGTCCATCCCCGGGGCGTCGGGGTCGTAGGCGAACAGCGCGGTCACGCCAAGGACGGCGAGCGCGATGGGCGCTTCCGTCTGCATGACCCCGATGGGCCGCAACAGGATCGGGAGCGCGAGCACGCCGAGTGCGACCGCCGAGCCGAACCGGAAGCGGTCGATGTCGACGCGGCCCTTCAGCTGCGGGGAGAACGCCGCCACGGAGAGCGCGAAGCCGACGCCGATACCGGCGGCGGCCGTGCCCGGCAACACGTACTCCGTCGAGGTCTGTAAGGAGAGGCCCGAGGGATCGAAGCTCGCGACGAGGCCCAACCCGATGATGACCGCGGGGCTCGGGAGGTACTTGCCGATCTCCGAACTCGCCGTCTTCGCGGCGATGGCGAGGATGACGAGCCCGGCGAACCGCTCGAAGATCTCGAGGTTCAAAAAGCCCTCAAGCGTCGGCGCGAGCGCGGCCTCGACGGCCGCCACCGGGATGATCACCGCCCCGATGAGCAACACGGAGGCCATCATCTCCTTTCGGGTGCCGTCCATCTCCGCGAGGATGACCGCCATCGTGGCGGAGCCGCCGAAGATGAGGATCCCGGTCTCGACCACGCCGGTCGGCGTCGCGAGGACGCCGGCGACGACGAGCGCGGGGAAGATGCCGTCGATGAGCGGCAGCGCCATGACGGTCGCGAGGAGCTTCGTCGCGCCGCCGACGCGTTGCTCGAGGCGAAGCGCTATCGGATGTCGTGAGACGCTCATCTACCGTCTTTGACCCTGACCAACGGGTAAGCGGCGGGAGGCGGGCGACCCACGATAGCCGTGGAGGCGGCGTGCGGAGTCGGACCACCGAGTCCGACGAGCCCCTGTAAATTTGGACGTATTGCCGAATGTAAAGCGGGCGCCGAGCTGGATGGTCGGCTGACCGGCAATACGCACGTCAATGGAGCTGTCGGAGTCCATATGAGGAATATATCACCGGCTTTGATTAAACTTTGTGTGAGGACTGCCCGCACACCACGAGAATATTGAATCCGACATTTATAAACACGGGTGTCGATCCCACGGTTAAGTCGGCTTTTGATCGAATATCCATCGAACCAGCTCGATCGATAACCGTTTTTGACGGATGCATTACCAGGGGACGGCCTCCGGATCGGTCGTCCACGCGGTTCGGAAACGACGTCACCACGTCCCGGCCATCCTCGCCGCGAATCTCAAGGTTCAATGTGCCGGGGCCGTTCCACGGGGTATGAGCGACCAGCAACTCCGCAAGGAGGCACACGACCTCGACGTCACGGTCTGGGTCGGGAAAGGCGGCATCGAGGCGGTCACCGAGGAGCTCAAAGATCAACTACAGGACCGGAAGCTAGTCAAAGTGAAATTCCTCAGGGCGGCCCGTGGAGGGACCACGACCGACGAACTCGCCGCCGAACTGGGTGAGGCCGTCGGGGCGGACCTGATCGAGACGCGCGGGAACACGGCGGTGTTCCACTGATGATCGGCGGTGGGGATCCCGGACAGATCGCCGCGGCCGAGAACGTCCTCGCGCCGTTCCTCGGTGACGCTGCCGGGCTCGTCGTCTCGGCGGCGACGTTCATCGTCGTCTTAACTGCGGTGTATGTCCTCAACAAGAGCGTCTTCAACCCGCTCATCGAACGGCTGCTCGAACGGCAGGGGTTGGAGGAGCACGCACGCCGCCCGCTCAACAAGATCGCGACGTTCCTCGTGCTCTTCGCCGGGTTGACCGTCGCGTTCGGGGCGGCCGGCTACGACGACTTCCTCCGCTCGCTCGCGACCATCGCGGCGGCGGCGACGCTCGCAGTCGGCTTCGCGTTACAGGACGTGATCCGGAACTTCGTCGCGGGTATCTTCATCTACACCGATAAGCCGTTCAAGATCGGCGACTGGATCGAGTGGGACGACAACGTCGGCGTCGTCGAGGACATCTCCTTCCGGGTCACCCGTGTACGAACGTTCGACAACGAACTGCTCACCGTCCCGAATCACGCACTCACGAGCGGGGTCGTGAAGAACCCGGTCGCGAAGGACACGCTCCGGCTCCGGGTCGTCTTCGGGATCGACTACGACGACGACGTCGACCATGCCACCGAGATCATCATCGAGGAGGCCGAAAAACACGAGGCGATCCTCGAAGAGCCCGCCCCGTCGGTTCGGTTCAACGAACTGGCCGACTCCTACGTCGGGCTGCAGTCGCGCGTCTGGATCGCAAACCCGTCGCGCTCGGACTTCATGCGGACGCGGGCGGAGTACGTCGCGGCCGTCAAGAAGCGGTTCGACGCGGAGGACATCACCATCCCGTTCCCGCAGCGTACCGTCTCCGGACGCGATTCCTGGGAGGAGCCCAGCGCGTTCGGTAGCGAGGTCTGAGTGGGAGGGCGGATCCATGGGTGAAAACACCGTTCCCGTCCGCGTCCGCGATCAGAACGGGCTAGAGACGACGCTCGCCGTCGAGCGCGGAACCGTCCTCCGCGACGCGCTCATCGCGGGCGGATTCGAGGTGTACGGCACGCTCTCGTCGCGGCTCAACTGTGGCGGCAACGGCCTCTGTGGCACCTGCGGGGTCCGTATCGACCCGCCCCCGGAGCCGAGGAAGTTCCACGACACCGCGGCCGCGCGGTTCGGCTACCCCCGACTCTCCTGTCAGATCGTCGTCGAGGAGCCGCTCACCGTCGAGATCCCCTCGAAGACGATGTGGGGCCAGCTCCTACCGAGACGGCCCGAGAGATCCTAAAAAGGGGGCGGCCTCCGCGGGGTCTACGGGCACACCGGGTTAGCGATTCGGCGTATACTCGCCGAACTCATCGCGAAGGACGTCACAGACCTCCTGTACCGTCGCGTACGCCTTTACCGCCTCGATGATCGCCGGGAGCAGGTTCTCGTCGCCGGCGGCGGCCGAGCGGATCGCCGCGAGCGCGGCGTCCACCGCCTCGTCGTCGCGATCGGCTTTGACGACCGCCAACCGCTCGCGCTGTGCGGCCTCCTGTGCAGGGTCGACCTCCTCTAAGTCCATCGCGGGCTCCTCGTCGACGGTGTACTCGTTGACGCCGACGATGATCCGCTCGCCGTCCTCGATCTCGCGCTGGCGCTCGAAGGCGACGTCCTGTATCTGCCGTTGCACCCACTGGCTCTCGACGGCCGCCAACGCCCCGCCGCGGCGGTCGATCTCCTCGATGATCTCGAACGCCTCCGATTCGATCTCGTCCGTGAGGCTCTCCACATAATAGGAGCCCGCGAGCGG
>PWGU01000122.1 GCA_003554605.1 Halorubrum sp. | reverse complement strand
TCGATCGCCGTCGCCGGCCGATGATTGACGCGGCCTCGAAGGATCGTCGAGAGCCGCTCATACCTGTCACGGAAGGTGCGAACGAAGTCGTCGTACTCGCCAGTGCCGGTGCTTCGTCCGGTCATATCGTTGGCGATCTCGAGTTCGCGGGCTGACGGATCTCGGACGTGTTCGCGGGCTGACGGATCTCGTACGTGTTCGGAGGATTCCGGTGTCTGGCCGGGGCGTTCGCGATCCCGCTCGGGAGGTTCCAAGTCGTCGCCCGTGGTGGCGGGCGAGCCGTTTCGACCGGAACCCGACGGGTTCGTGTGGATGGGTGTGGCCGGTCCGTCGCCGTTCTTTACCCCGTTCTCGGGGTGTTGTACCTCCATTTCGGTTGGAGAAGCGTCTGTTTCGGTTGGAGGAGCGTCTGTTTCGGTTGGAGGAGCGGTTGACCGTGGGTTCGGAACCTCGCCGGACCGGTTCGGATCCGGATTTGGACTGTTTTGATCCGATCGCGGACCGTCAAGCGTCGAGCGTACGTGATCGGCGGTGATTCTGAGGGCGTTTTCCGGTGCGGACTCCACGACGGCCTCGATGGCCGCCTCGGGGTGGTCGGCGTTCGCGAGCAGCGTGACGGCCTCGCGTTCCGCGTTGTATCCCCGTAAGGTGAGTTCGCGCACGATCCGGACGTTCGACTCCAGCGGCACGACACAGAGGACGGCGAGGAGGGGGAAAATCGTTCCGGACGTCGGCCAAAGGAATGGGTTTGAGAGAGCGGATGTTTTCTCGCGCGCACGTGAGCGGTCCATCCCGGTTCTATCCCGGTTCCGGATCTCACCTCCGGACCCAGAGACTTATCAACGGAACCGACTAAGCCCGGTGCAATGGACCCTGTGGATCGGCCGTCGTCGGATGACGAAACGGCCGAGGGGACTGACGAGGCCACCGATGGTGATGAGGGAGCCGATGCACCCGCGGAAGATGGCGATGAAGTGAGCGAGGATACTGGCGAAGATACCGTCGAAGATACTGGCGAAAATACCGGTGAAGAGACCGCCGAGGATACTGGCGGAGTCGACGGGTCCGCCGAGGACATCGCCGAAGATACCGGCGAGGTCAATGGGTTACGTGAGGAACGCAAGGAGGAACCGGATGACATCGACACACAAGAGAGCAACGACGGTCGGGAGGATCCCGATACCGATCACGGTGGGGTGAGCAGCGGTAACGCTCACGGGCAGAGTGACGGAAGCCACACCGATGACACCGAGATCGAATCGGAAACTCCGGTCGCCGACCGCACCCGAGATGACGATAGCGAATGTAGGGATGGCTCCGACCCAGTGGGTGATCCCGATCCTGCCGAGAACCGTGGGCTCTTTTCGCGGTTTCGGAACGATATGGAGGGGCCACTCATGTGGCTTCGGGAGATGCTCACGAGTGCGCTCATCGTGCTGCTTATCGGATTGGTCCTCTTCGGGGTAAGCGGCGTGTGGCCGCCGATGGTCGCCGTGGAGTCCGGGAGCATGGAGCCAAACCTTGAGGTCGGTGACCTCGTCTTCGTCACCGAACCGGGCCGGTTCGCCCCCGACGCCGCCGACAACGACATCGGAGTCGTCACCTACGATGCCGGCCAATCGGCGGGGTATCAGTCGTTCGGGACCTATGGCTCCGTGATCATCTTCCAGCCACCCGACAGGGTCGGCTCACCCATAATTCACCGCCCGATGTTTCACGTGGAGGAGGGCGAGGACTGGTATGACCGCGCCGACGAGGAATATCACCAAGCGGATAGTTGCTCGGAGCTTCGGAACTGTCCGGCCCCCCACGACGGCTACATCACCCTCGGGGACAACAACGCCCGATACGACCAGGCGACCGGCCTCGCCGAACCCGTCAAAGCGGAGTGGGTGACGGGCGTGGCGAGGCTCCGCGTGCCGTATCTCGGATACATCCGGCTCATCGCAACCGGGCAGGCGGAGATCGGTGACCTCGTTCCCGGACACGTCGGTGTCGGCTCCGCGAGCGCGGATGAGATGCAACGCGAGGACCGAGCGGTCGAGGACACGCCAATGGAGAGCCCACTGATCACGGAATCATCCATGGAGAGCCCACTAATTACCGAATCACCCATCAAGAATCGTTCAAGCGAGGGATCGTTCGTCGGTGACGACGGACAAAGCGGACCCATAGCAGCGATGGAGACGACCGGAGGTGCCGGTATGGACGGCCCCACCGCGGTCGCCTCTTGATCGACGCTGATTACTTCGGGGATCCGGTTCGACGGGGAGTTGATCGGGCTTGGGAGTGAAACCGGCTTGGGAGTGAAACCGGCTTGGGAGTGAGATCAGCCGTCGCTGGGTGCCCGTCAGTTGTCGAATCGAGCCTGCACGAACGGCTGTGCGTTCTCGATGTCGCCGAGTCGCGAGTCCGAGAGGAGCACCGCTTCGGTCTCTTCGACGGGAACCGAGAGTCCCATCTCCTTGGTGCGACCGTAGCGTCCCTTCGAGACGACGACCGCGTTGACGATCCCGAGCATATCAAGCTCGCTGATGAGGTCGGTCACGCGCCGCTGGGTGAGCACGTCCGCATCGATCTCCTCACAGAGCCGTTTGTAGATGTTGAACACCTCCCCGGTGTTGATGTTGTGGACGCCGTTTTTTTCCAGAAGGATGACCGCAAAAAGGACGATCTTGCTCTGCGTCGGGAGCGTACGGACGACCTCGACAACCCGGTCGAGTTCGATCTTGTCCTGTGCCTGGCGAACGTGTTCCTCGCTGACGGTCTCCGCCTGTGAGCGCTCGGCGAGCTCGCCCGCCGTTCGAAGGAGGTCAAGCGCACGTCGTGCGTCGCCGTGTTCTTGCGCGGCGAAGGCCGCGCAGAGGGGGATCACGTCGTCGGTTAGCGCGTCCGTCTTGAACGCGGTATCGGCACGGTGTTGAAGGATGTCACGGAGCTGGTTGGCGTCGTACGGGGGAAAGACGATCTCCTCCTCCCCGAGGCTGGATTTCACGCGGGGGTCGAGAAAGTCGGTGAACTTCAGGTCGTTCGAGATCCCCATGATGGAGATACGCGAGTTTGTCAACTCCGAGTTCATCCGTGAGAGGTTATACAGCGTGTCGTCGCCGCTCTTTTCGACGAGTTTGTCGATCTCGTCGAGCATGATCACGACGACCCGCTCGTGGTAATCTACCGCATCGAAGAACGTCGAGTACACCCGGTCGGTGGGCCACCCGGTCATCGGAACCTCCTCCATCTCGTCGGCGTCGGCCTCAAGCTCCGCGACCCGCGATTCTACCGCTTCGGCCGTCGAGAATTCCGTTCCGTCGAGCACCGCAGGATCATCAAGCGCGTTCGAGTGGAGTTCGCGGTACGCCTCCACTCGATCGGCGATCACCCGCTCGTTCTTTTCGATGAACTTGTTCGCGAGTTGTGCGAGCACTCGATACTGGGTGTCGGTGACTTCGCAGTTGATATATTCGACTTCACACGGAACGTCGTACTTCTGTGAGGTGGATTCGAGCTCCTGTGAGACGAACTTCGCCGAAGCGGTCTTTCCGGTTCCGGTCTTTCCGTAGATGAGGATGTTAGAGGGCGTTTCACCGCGGAGCGCAGAAACCAGGATCGTCGCCATCTGATTGATCTGGTCGGTTCGGTGTGGGAGTTCGTGAGGGGTGTAGGATGGGCGAAGGACCTCCTTGTTCTCGAAGATCGGTTCGCCCGAAAGGAGGTCATCGAAGAGACCTGTGTTGTCGCTTTCAGCCTCCAGTACCACGTCGTCAAGGTCCACGGCCGGAGAGGACCGATCGCGTGGTTCCCCACCGGAGCTGTCTTTGGAGGGTGCTGTCTGTTGGTTTTCGGAGGGTACACTCCGTGGATCCTCCGCCGTTGAAGACTCAGCTGTCGATGACCCAGTGGTTGATGGCCCAGCAGTTGTTGGTGGCTTGGTTGGCGAGGATCCAAGGCTCGGATCGTTCACTTCCGGTTGTGGTGATTCCCCTGGTTGTGAACTCGGTAGCTCCTCGTTGTGATCCACCGAATCCTCCGTGGTTTCCAGGGCTTCCTCCGTGGGTTGCAGATCGTCCGTATCGTCCGTAGGTTGGGGATCGTCCATGCCTTGTGTGTGTGTTTCGGTGATGTCGTTCGTGGAACCGTCGGACGCGTCCGACGATCGACCATCAGGTGGCGTGTCGTCAGCAGGCGACGTGTCATTGCCAGATGACGTGTCGTCGTCGGATGACGTTTCTTGCCGCCCGGCAGGTTCAGATCGGGGTTCGTTCACCTCGATTTCGGCCGCATCGGCCGTCGATGGAGTGTTTTCGCCCATTGTGAACCCCTTTGTTTCGAGTGGAACTGCATCCAAACCCGTGATTTAGGCCCGTGTGAGCCGTGGGACGGTAAGGCGTTGTCAGTAGAGGGAAAGGATGCGTCCAATTGATGCACTCGAAGTAGACGAAGAGGTGGAACAAAAGTGTTCCTCTCTCTAACTGAAATATCGGTTCCTCCTCACAGAACGGAAGGAAGCCAGCAACGATCGACTCTACGACGGAATCCACGTTCGCCGACGGAGACGAACGCCGACAATGAATCAGTTCCCCCGTCGGGGTCGGTAAGTTACGTTCGTAGCTGAACGATCGTAGGTGGACACTTGTCGGCGGTCAGCTGTTGAGAGGGTGTTTGTCGTCGGACGGTGGTTGAAGGGCGGTTGTCGGTTGATGGACGGTTGTCGGTGGGTGTCGGTGGGTGTCGGTGAGTGTCGGTGGGTGTCGGTGGGTGTCGTAGACAGGTAACCCCCCACCCCTTTGTTTCGGGTGGAACGGTGTGCGGGAGGGGGGTGGGTGGGGCCCATCTAGAAAGCGGTGGTTTTAGGTACTCACCAATATAACAGTACCCTCGGTCCTCTTCGAGAGTAAATTACAAACAGGTATTGTATGTTTGTAAGAATGACGCCGTGCTGATCCAGTGACATTCACCGCTATTTCTCCCCGACAGCCGACCCCACCACACACAACCACCCACACCACCGTATCGTTCCACCCGAAACAAAGGGGTGGGGGGCGATCACCAGAGATCGCGACACCACTGATGAAGGGGAGAATAGAGGGACGGCTCTATGAGAAGATGGCACTATCGGAGCACGATCGTTTTTTTGCGGAGCCCTTCCGAACCGTGTCTGACGCAGTTGTTAAGTGAGAGGGGCGTGGAAAGCCATATAATACCCCATACGCACGCGGGGTGAACAAACCTATAGTGGAGGTCAGGATGGGACTGCTTACAAATCTTAGAGACAGTATTTCACGGGTCACGGACGGTCTGTTCGCCTCCGATGAGCCCAAACGGATCGGGATCTACGGGCCACCGAACGCCGGAAAGACGACCCTTGCGAACCGAATTGCACGCGATTGGACGGGTGACGCCGTTGGTCCGGAAAGCCACATCCCCCACGAGACTCGTCGGGCTCGACGGAAGGAGAACGTCGCGATCGAGCGAAACGGCCGGAAGGTCAACATCGACATCGTCGACACACCTGGTGTGACGACCAAGGTCGATTACAAAGAGTTCCTCGAGCACGACATCGACAAGGAGGATGCGGTTCGTCGCTCCCGGGAGGCGACCGAGGGCGTCGCGGAGGCGATGCATTGGCTTCGTGAGGACGTCGATGGGGTCATTTACGTGCTCGATTCGACGACGGACCCGTTCACACAGGTGAACACGATGCTCATCGGGATCATCGAATCGCAGAACCTGCCCGTCCTCATTCTCGCCAACAAGACCGACCTGCCGGAATCAAACGTCAAACAGATCGCCAACGCGTTCCCTCAACACGAGACGATCCCGCTGTCGGCGCTTGAGGGCGAGAACATGGACGAAGTGTACACGAAAATCGCGGAGTACTTCGGATAATGCCGGGTGCAAAACCGGATGTCGACGGACCGGGCGATGGGGTCCGCATCGACATGATAAGCGGCGCTCGGATGGAGGGACTGACGGGTATGGAGAAGATCCGCCTGATCCTTGACGGGGTTCGGGACGGCAACATCGTCATTTTGGAGGAGGGGCTCTCCCCAGAGGAGGAGTCGAAACTGATCGAGGTGACGATGACGGAGATCAGCCCCGACGACTTCACGGGCATCGAGATCGAGACGTATCCCAAAGCCGAAGCCACCAGTCAAAGCTTCATCGACAAGCTGATGGGGCGTCAGACGACCAAGAAGCTCACCGTTATCGGCCCGGCGAACCGGATCGAGACGCTTCATAAAGACGAGAACCTCATTAGCACGCTCGTCTCACATAAATAGGACTTAGATGCCACACAAATGTACCTCCTGCGGTCGGACGTTCCCCGATGGCTCCAAGGAGATGCTCTCGGGCTGTCCCGACTGTGGAGGAAACAAATTCCAGTTCAAACCACGGGGTCGCGTCGAACGGGACGAGCCCTCCAAGGGAGGTTCGGGCAGCTCCACATCCGATACGGATACAGCAAAAGCAACGTCGACCGAGACACCGAAACCGACCTCGACTGACCCAGCGAAACCGACCTCCACCGGAAGTGAAGGGGTTTCCACCGAACACGAAAGCCAACCAACGGAGAACAACCGCACTGACACCGGGACAGGCGTCGATACAACCGACACGAAAACAGATATCGATACCACTGCCAGCGATGATGCCGATCAGACTCCAGTCGATCCATCCGGAGGAACGGAGCGGGTCGGCAAGAGCGGAGACGAGGATGCCGCACAGGCGAACGCACGAAGCGACGTGGTCACGCCGGACGAACTCGACCGGGCCAGCGAACCCGTCCCGGCGCACGACACGAAAGGACCCGATCCGGACTCGGGCGACCGCCCGGATATCGAGGAGCTTCGTGAGGAGCTGAACGAACAGTTCGAGAGTATCCGGATCGTCAGCCCTGGCAAGTACGAACTCAACCTGATGGAGCTGTACGATCGTCAGGAGTACATCATCTCGCTGCAGGAGGACGGCCGGTATGTCATCGAAATGCCGGACGCGTGGGGGATCAGCGAAGAATGAGCGTTCGTTCAGACATTCTCCGCTGAGTGTCGAAGCTTTCAACGCTTTCGAGTTCACGCTCGGGAATCTACCGAGTGAAACCGTCTTTCTGGCACACAGTATAAAGAGGACACAGTTATCCGGTTCCCTCTGCTACGGGGTTCCATGTCTACCGATGGCGACGTTGCTGTCACCTCTCATGGTGTAGCCGTCCGTTGTTTCGACTCGAACCGGCACGTTCACTCTCCACGAGGTACCCGCACCGTTCACTCACCACGAGGTACCCGTACCGTTCACTCACCGCAGGAGGTCGCTGTATGCGCGTAGTCGCGAAGTTCGGCGGAACGAGTTTAGGAAGCGGGGACCGGATCAACCGCGCCGCGGACTCGGTCGCGAACGCCGTCGAGGCGGGTCACGAGATCGCCGTCGTCGCCAGCGCGATGGGATCGACGACCGACGAACTGCTTGAGGACATCACCTTCGAGACCGACGAGGCCGACCGGGCGGAGATCGTCTCGATGGGTGAGCGGACGAGCGTCCGGATGCTCAAAGCGGCGCTCTCATCGCGCGGGGTTAACGCGAGGTTTCTCGAACCTGGCCACCCCGATTGGCCGGTCATCACCAACGAGCTCGGCGAAGTGGACGTCGAGGAAACGAAACGGCGAGCCGCGGCCGTCGCGGCCGAGCTTGACGGCGTCGTCCCGATAATCACTGGGTTCCTCGCCGAGGATCACGACGGCAACGTCACGACGCTCGGCCGTGGAGGCTCCGACACGACGGCGGTCATGCTCGGAAACTACATGGACGCCGACGAGGTCGTGATCGTGACCGATGTCGAGGGGGTGATGACGGGTGATCCACGGGTCGTCGAAGGCGCCCGAAACGTCGGCCAGATCACGGTCGATGAGCTGCGTAACCTCTCGTTCCGCGGGGCGGAGGTCGTCGCACCGTCCGCGCTCTCATATAAAAGCGAGGCGCTGGGGGTCCGGGTCGTCCATTATCAACACGGCGACCTGTTGACCGGCGGTACACGGATCGAGGGGCAGTTCGAGAACCTGATCGATATGCGCGAGGAACCGCTCGCGTGTCTTACCGTGGCGGGCCGGGCGATCCGAAACCGACCCGGGATCCTCTCCGAGTTGGCCACAGCGCTCCGAACCGAGGAGATCAACGTCGACGCGGTCGCGTCCGGTATGGACTCCGTGACGTTCTACGTCGATGTCGACGTCGCGGAGACCGCGGAGGCGTTGTTACACGAGGCCGTGGTAGCCGACGAAACGCTGTCGTCCGTGACGGTCGATGACCCGATCGCCGTGATCCGTGTCACGGGTGGCGAACTTCCAAACCAGCCGGGGGTTATCCAGGAGGTGATCGCGCCCCTGGCCGCGGCCGGAATCAACATCATCGACTTGATCACGTCGGCGACCTCCGTCGCGGTTTTCGTCGAGTGGAACGGCCGCGAGGACGCACTGGAGATCATCCAAGGTCAGTTCGACTAAGCGGGCATCCACATCCCGTCGACAAAACGGGCATCCACATCCCGTCGACAAAACGGGCATCCAGATCACGTCAAGCGAAGAGGCCATCAACGGATGCCATCCAATCCACCCGAGTCCGGCGGTCGTTATCAGCTTCGAATCAGCGGTCTTCGTCCTCCTTTCCCCTCCTGAATCACCGGTCTTCGTCCTCCTTTCCCCTTCAGTTCGTGTCAGCCTGTGTCCTCGTCTTTCAGTTCGAGTCGAAACCGGGTCGTCGGATGCCCCTCGAATCGGGGGCCGGCCTCCGTCGCGACGAAGCCGATCCCTTCGATCGCCTCGATCCGTTCACGTTCGTCGTTTCGGATCGTCGTCTCGACGTCCATGCCTTCTCGTTCTGCAAACTCGATCGGCAGCTGTAAGAGCCGTCGGACGGCTTCAGTCGTCCCCTCGAAGTCGGTCACATGGACGGCGCCGTTTCGGGCGTCGAACGCGAGGAAACCGACGACTTCGAGTTCGCCGTCCACCGCCGTGTCTTCGGTGACGGCCACGCGAACCGTCCGTCCGTGTATACGGTCCCGAGTCGCCTCGAGCGGTCTATCGGCGAGCGACGCGATCGCTTCCGTATCCGATTCGAGCGCGTCACGGACGTGCATGACTCACACTGTTCACGGACCCACTTAACGCTCCGGTCGATACCCCGTCGGCAACTAAATGGATTTAAGCGATCGGGGCTCACAGCGGTCAGTATGAGCAAGGCTACTAAGATCGTTCTCGGGACCGTCAGCGTATCGGCCGTTCTCTCGGTGCTGATCATCCTCTCGTACGTCTTCGGCTGATGTTTTCCGAGCGGGCGCTCGAAGACGACATCGCACAGGTCCGTTCGACTCACGCTCCGGGATCGCCGGTGCTCGATGTCGAGGGTGACTTCGAGACGCTCCCGCCCGCGGCCGCCGAGGACCTCGGCTTCTTCGTCGACGAGCTCGCGCCCGCCACGTATCCCAGCGAGTGGCTCCCCGAGTCGGCTCCACGACTGCTTCGTCGATACTGTGGCTCGGATTTCACCATCGGGCTGCCGGGCGACGGGACGGTCGTTCGGACGACACAGACGGTCCCCGATTGCCTCCTGGTTAAGCGCCGAGCCGAAGGAACGCCCGATGACTTCCTCGCGTTCCTGATCGCCGATCGACTGGTTCGTGTCGGCATCGAGCCCACGCCCACGTCATTCGTCGCCAATGGGGTCGAATCCGACCGGCTCCCGGAGTCGTTTCTCCCGTTTTTCGGCCCGCTCTACGTCGAGTTAGACGAGGCGATCCGTTTCCCGAGCCCCGAGACCGACTCGCCGGCGGGGCTGGGTCCAACCGGCGTGTTTCAGGTCGCGAACGCGCTCTTCGATGCATGGGTGGGGCTCCACACCCGTGATACGTTCGCGGCGTGGGAGGGCGAACACCCGCGGCTGTTCGATGCGTGGGTGGACGCGGGGGACCGCCTTGCGGGTCGGCTTCAGGAACTCCCGAGGGAGGTCGCCCGCGGCGAGACGGACTTCGCGAGCGCGACGGAGTACGCCTGTTCGGCGGTCCGCCACGGGCTTGACCTTCCCGCACCGTTTTCGGCGCTTGACACCGCCGCATACCGTGACCGGGGCGCGCCTTACGCGGTGAAATGGGCGGAAAAGACGTTCGCGGCGATGGCCGAGTGATCACGTTCGTATTCACGTCCGAGTGATCACGTCCGAGTGACCGAACCCATTCCCGTTACCGTCGAGATCCGTTCACTCGCCGCCCATCTCGACGCTCACGCTTCCGTCGTCCGTGAGGTCGATGACGCCGTCGAACAGGTCGCGGAACCGATCGAGGGTTGCGACCTCGTGTACCTCCTCGGAGAGGTGAAAGATCCCGACGGCGTCGTGTTCGGCGAGCAGGTCGAGGATGTCGGCGGCGGCCTCATAGACCGCGTCGTCGTCGGCGTAGTAGGCCATCTCGGTCAGCGAGTCGACGGAGACGCGTCGTTTCCCCTCGGTCTCCTCTAAAAACCGTGCAACGCGGTCCACGACGCCGTCGAGGTCGTCGGGCGCGGAGACGTAATAGACGTCATCCGCGGAGCGGCGGGAGTAGCCGCGCTCGACCGAGAGGGTATCGAGGATGGTCGCTTTCGTCTCGTCGACGTCGTAGTATTCGAGCTTCTGTTCGACCTCACGGGCGGTCGTTCGGGTCGAGACGACGAGGAAGGCGTCCGTATCGGTCTTTAAAAAGTCGGTATCGATCCGGTCGGTTTCGCCGATGCTCGGGTGTACGAGGAGGAGGCCGGTGCCCCCGGGGATCGTTTCGGGTCCGTTCTCGATGGCGAGCTCGTAGTCCATACAAGCGGGACCGGCCGAATCGACTTAACGCTGCGGGGAGTCGGGTCGGAACCGACGCAAGGTCTCCGGTGGGTCGCTCGATCCCCCACGCTCATCGAGGGTCGCCCCACCACGTGCATTGAGCGTCGCCCCACCATGTCCATCAAGCGTCGCCCCACCACGTCCATCGAGCGTCGCCCCACCACATCCCGACGCTCGGGAGCGTTCCCGAACCGGTTTTCACCCGGCCCCTCCTGACCCCTAATATGAGCGTTCGCGAGGAGTTCGACGCGTGGGCGACGTCGGGGAAGGACCGCGGGATGGAGGATCGTCACTGGCACACGGCGAAACACGTTCTGGCCCGGATGCCGGTCGAGGCGGGCGAGACGGTCGTCGACCTTGGCACCGGGTCGGGCTATGCGCTTCGGGCGTTGCGTGAGCGGGGGATCGAACGCGGCTATGGGCTCGATGGTGCACCCGAAATGGCGCGCAACGCCCGGAGTTACACGGACGATCCGGCGGTGGGCTTTCTCGTCGGTGACTTTGACTCGCTTCCGTTCGCTGACGACTCCGTGGACCACGTCTTCAGCATGGAGGCGTTCTACTACGCGGCGGACCCGCACAACACGCTTCGGGAGGTTCGTCGAATCCTCCGTCCCGGTGGGACCTTTTATTGTGCGGTGAACTTCTTCGCCGAGAGCGAGTCCACGCACGCGTGGCAGGAGAACATTTCCGTCGAGATGACGCTGTGGGACCGTTCGGCGTATCGTGAGGCGTTCCGCGACGCTGGGCTGTACGTCGCCGAGCAGGACACGGTTCCGGACCGCGATATCGAGATCCCGGAGGCGGAGGCGTTCCCGACGGATAGGTGGGAGAGCCGCGAGGCGATGGTCGACCGGTATCGGACGTGGGGAACGCTGCTCACGGTCGGCGTCGCGCCGTAGGATCCGATCCTATTCGACCCTATTCGATTCTATTCGATCCTATTCGATCCTATTCGATCGGGCGACGGCCTGGCTGCTACTTATAAGGTGGGGCGATCGAAGCCTCACACCTCCCCAGCCTCGCCACGGCTGGCTTTTCAGCCAGCCGTGGGCTCCCTCGCGCGCTCGCTTCGCGCCCAGTGGGCGCGAAGACGGCGCGCGCCGACCGTGGTAAGTCGGATCCCCTCGCTTCGTCGGTGATTCATTGTTAAAGCCCCCCGAAGTGTATATAAACGGTCCCGTCACTCAGGCGTCGAGGTCGCGGCCGGTAAGCAGGTACGAGGCCGAACAGACGAGCGCGACCGCGAGCACGTGCCCGACCACCGCCCCGAGCAGCAAGAGGTCGTTGAGGAGGAACGGGACGAGCACCAGCTGGAGGACCGAGAAGCCGACGTTCTCGGCGTCGATCCGACGCGCCCGCGCCGCATCCGCCGGCGAGAGGTCGACGTGGACCGCCCGCCACAGCGCGACCACCGCGCTCCACCAGGACGTCCCGATCCGGTAACAGAGGTCCCAGAGGACGAGCAACGAGAGGTAGACGACCGCGATCGGCGGGTTCGGGCCGAACAGCCGGTCGAGAAGCGTCCCGTCCCACACAAACAGGTAGGTAACGAGCGCGATGAACGCGAGCCCCCCCAACACGATCTCGATGCTCGACCCGAACAGGAGCCGTTTGTGTTCCGGCGGAGTCGAGAGCCGACGGTTCCCCTCACCGAGGCGGTGCATCTCGACGCTCCCCGCGGCCGCGACGAGGACCGCGACCGTGCCCGCGAGGATGGCGTTCGTGAGCCCGTAGTAGATGCCGAGGACGAGCACCCCCGTCTGAAAGATCGCGATCTGGATCGCGACCGCGGCGGTCCGGGAGATGTCGAGCCCGGGGATCCCCCCGACGAGGCTCTCGTACACCCACGTCTGCCCGAACTCCGTCGCGTCGCCCCGAACCGGATGCTCGACACCGCCGTCACCTACCGGACTGTCATCCCCGTCACCTCCCGTCCCGACGCCTTCGTCACCGCCCGGCCCGACGCCTTCGTCACCGCCCGGCCCGACCCCTCCACCGCTCATCGATCGGCCTCCTCGTCGAGCGCCCGTGCGACCGCCAACTCGAAGGGGGTTCGATCGATCTCGACGAGCGAGGTGATGGCGTCGTTCTTGACGATGACGGTGTTTCGGAGCCCCTCGACGAGCGCACTCGCGAGGTAGGGGTCGACATCGGTGACGAGCCTGAGCCACATCGCCGAGAGCCCGGGGCTCAACACCGGAACCCGAACGATCCGGAGGCCGTGGCCGAGTTGGCTCCGGGTCCGCCGGAGGATCTCCGCGTAGGTCAACACGTCCGGCCCACCGATCTCGTAGGTCTCTCCCGCAGTCTCCGGAACGTCGAGAACCCCGGCGAGGTAGTTCACGACGTCCGCGATGGCGATCGGTTGACAGAGCGTGTCGACCCACTTCGGGGTGACCATGACCGGGAGCCGGTCGGCGAGCCCGCGGATCACCTCGAAGCTCGCGCTCCCCGCACCGATGATGATGGCCGCCCGGAGCGTCGTGAGGTCGTAGCTGCCCGTCGCGAGGATCCGTTCGATCTCCCGCCGCGACCGGAGATGCTCGGAGAGCTCGTCGCGGTCCTCCCCGAGCCCACCGAGATAGACGACGCGATCGGTTCCTGCCGCCGTGGCCGCCTCGCCGAAGTGTTCCGCACACCGTCTGTCCCGTTCCTCGTATCCGGGACCACCGTCCATCGAGTGGACGAGGTAGTAGGCGGCATCGATCGGTTCCCCGTCGATGGTGAACGCGGGCGGAAGCGACCGCGGATCGAGGAGGTCGCCCTCGACGACGTGGACGCCTTCGGGGCCGTCGTAGCTGGTGGCGTCGCGAACCAACGCGACCACGTCGTGGCCGCGGGACCGGAGCGCCGGGACGAGCCGGCTCCCGACGAAGCCGGTCGCGCCGGTAACGAGAACGCGCATGCCTCACCGACGTCCGGCAGAAGCATAAGTGGCGGCCACGACGACCCGGACATGAACGCCCACGAGTTCGAACCGGTCCGCGGCGTTACGGCCCTCTACGTTCACGATACCGGGATGTTCGACACCGCTGGATACGGATCGGTCTACGTCTATGACACCCCGCAGCCGGCCGTGATCGACACCGGAACGGGGGCAAATGTCGACGCGCTCGTCGAGACGCTCGACTCGCTCGGGATCGAACCAGCCGACCTCGCGTGGATCCTCCCGACCCACGCCCACCTCGACCACGCCGGCGGGGCCGGCCACCTCGCGGACCGCTATCCGAACGCGACCGTCCGGGTCCACGAGTACGGGGTTAGACACCTCATCGACCCGAGCGCGCTCGTCGCCGGCACGAAGGCGGCCGTCGAGGAGCAGTGGGCCCATTACGCGGAACCCGAACCGATCCCAGAGGGGCGGATCGACGGGTTGGTCGATGGCGATCGGATCGACCTCGGCGACCGCGAACTCGTCGTCCACGAAGCGCCCGGGCACGCCCCACACCACACGGTCTTTCACGTCCCCGAGGACGACGTCGTGTTCACCGCGGATGCGACCGGGATCTACGTGCCGAGCGTCGACGAGGTGCGGGTGACCTCGCCGCCGCCACAGTTCGACCTCGATCGCTGCCTCGCCGACATGGAAACGATCGCCGATCTCAACCCCGAAACGCTCTGTTTCGGCCATTTCGGTCCCCGCTCGTACGATCGCTCGATCATCGAGTCGGCCAAGCGGGCGTACGTCGAGTGGATCGAGGCCGTGCGGGTGAAACGGGCCGAACTGGGCGACGACGAGGCGGTCGTGGCCCACTTCGAGGAGACGAGCGCCGACGTCGACTACTGGAACCCGGAGCGCGCGCGGGCGGAGGCGAGCCTCAACACCCGTGGGGCGCTGACGTTCCTCGACTCCCGCGAGGAGTGAACTCGCGTTACGCCGGCGCTCGCCCGGGTGAAGCGACGCCGACGGGGCAGGCGGAAACCTCCTAAACCCCCGACGACGTAGTGTGACACAACAGATGGGTATCTTCGAGACGATCCGGGCCGTCCTCGGGACGAACGCGGAGGCCGACGCCACCCGCGATGCCGACCCGGAGGACCTGTTCGGGATGTCGACGGCGTACATGACCATGCAGGCCGATCTCGGGTATGACCACTGCGGGGAGGCCGCGCTCTGTTTTTCCGGGGTCGACAGCACGCGGTTCGATGAGGCGGTCGAAACCGTGGAGGCGATCCTTGAGGCCGGCGAGGTCGAGACCGGAACGGGCTTTCATCGCTACGAGGACGACCACGGCTACCAGTGGTTCGTGTTGGAGGACGACGACGCCGAGGACCTCGTGACGAGCATCCACTTCGCGGCCGACCAGTTCATCAAGGAGGGGTTCGGCTCGCGGCTGCTCGCCGCCGTCTTCGGGTTCGAGAACGCCGACGGCCCGGCCTATTGGATCTACTCGTTCCGCCGTGGCGCATACTACCCGTTCGCGCCGGCCGGTGGCCACGAGCGGAACCAGCGCGTGGAGTTCAAACTGCAGGCCGTCCTCGACGGCGAACTCGGGATCGAATCGGACGAATCCTACTGGTATCCGTTATGGCCCGACGAACCCGGACGACACCCGTGGGAGTGAGCGAGCACGCCGGACGGGACGCCCCAAAAAAGCGACTGCTCCGGGCGGTCGCCGCACAGGCGGCCGTGTTGACCGCGGCGGTCCATATCCTCTGGGCGTGGCCGCGATTGGGCGCGTCCGACCCGCGGCCGTACGTCTTCGTCCTCGTTGGGCTCTTCGTCATCGTCATCGCGGCCGCGACGCTGAAAGCCGACGAGTACCGCCGGCTCTACGCGCTCGGGGCCGGGACGCTCGGAACCCTCCTCGTCGGCTATCTCGGTTGGTACGGCGCGAGTGCCCCGGCGGTGCTGGCGGCCGATCCCCTCGCCATCGTCGCGAAGCTCGCGGAGGTCGTCGGGATCGCCGCCTTCGCGGCGCTTTATAGGCTCTCGCCGCCGACCGCCGTCGTCATCGAGCGACGGAAAGCGCGCGGCGAGACTGTCTTCATGCCCGACCCGGTCGAGGAGGCGTCGAAGGCGGCTGGCGGCGGAGCCGGCGACGATGAGGATCAAACGGACGACGACGGGCGTGGAACGGACGAAGGCGCTCGGAAAAGCGAGGACGAAGCGCGTCCCCGAGACGAGGAATCGGGTGGATGAGCGACACGTATCGGACGGTGGCGGGTCCGGCGACGGCGACCTTCGAGGTGCGGGGATCGGAGTTCCTCGGACACGTCACGCCGGCGGACGGGGTCGCCGAAGCGGAGGCGTTCATCGAATCGGTTCGGGAGGCCTACGACGATGCGACCCACAACGTGCCCGCCTATCGGGTGCCAGCGGGTGAGCCGTCCGAGCGGACGCCCGGAAGCGAGGTGATGCTGCGCGAGTACAGTTCCGACGATGGCGAGCCGAGCGGGTCGGCCGGCAAACCCGCGCTCAACGTTCTCACCGGCCGTGACGTGCGGAACGTCGCCGTCGTAATCACCCGATATTACGGGGGGACGAACCTCGGGGTCGGCGGGCTCGTCAGGGCGTATTCACGGGCCGTCAAGGACGCGCTTGATGCCGCCGGCGTCGTGGAGGAGCGGCCGCACCGCCGTCTCGGTGTGACGGTCGAGTACGACGACTCCGGGACGGTTCGGAGCGTGATCGAATCCGCCGGCGTGGAGTTCGAGGCTACGTATGAACAACGGGTGACGTTCGACCTGCGGGTGCCACTGGCCGACGTAGAGGCGCTCATCGAGCGGCTCAACAGCGCGACGAGCGGACGCGTCGAGATCGATCGATAACTCTCGCCCGTCCACATCGGCGCGTGCCGCCTTCGCGCCCAGTGGGCGCGAGGCGAGCGCGCGAGGGAGCCCACGGCTGGCTGAAAAGCCAGCCGTGGCGAGGCTGGGGAGGTGTGAGGTCGTCATCTCCGAGACGGCAGGCACCAACCGAGATGGCAGGCGGTAATCGGGGCGGTAGACGCTAACCGGCACCGCCGCTCACGGCGTCAGTCGACTCCGATGAAGGGATCTCAGGCGGTCGGTCGCTCGTTTCGCACTACTTCCCTTGGAGCTCCTGGAACTTGTCGAGGAGTGCCTCCGTGGAATCCCCCGAGTCATACGTGATCGACCCGGTGTATTCGACGCGTTCGGCATCGAAGTCCGCATCGACCGTCGCGGTCTTCTGCTCACGGCGCTCGTGTTCGTCTTCGTCATAGGCACCCATTGACATGGTACATAGGCACTTGGCAACTCTTAGTGATATATGTATCGGTCATTAATATAAAGGATCGTTGCGATCCCGACAGCGGATGGCGATCGACCGTCGCCGGCGTGGCGCTCGTCGGAGGCCAATGGCCAATGCCACTCACCGATCCCTCTTGACGCACACCAGTGCCCCACGCCGCTCACCGGAGCCTCATGCCGCTCGTCGGGGCTCCCTGCCGCTCACTCGTCACCACAAACGATTAGCCG
>PWGU01000133.1 GCA_003554605.1 Halorubrum sp. | reverse complement strand
GTCGCCCGCGTTAGTAACCGTTATACGACGGGTGGCCCATGCTGGAACCATGCAACGACGCGCTGTGGCCGCATACGTCGCTATCTTTCTGCTCGCCGCGAGCGTAGCGGGTGTGCTCGCCGTGACGGCCGAGAGCCCGGAACTCACCTTCGAGGACCCGGACTTCGAGCTTTCGGAAGGTGATACCTTCGAGGTGGACGGAATCGAGTTCACCGTCGCCGATATCTCCGAGATCGAGGAGGAGGACGATGTCGGTGCCATCGAGATCGAGCGGAGCGGCGTGGTAGAGTGGGTCGAAGAGACTGATCAGATCGAGATATGGGATAACGAGGCCGTCGTCGAGGTCGACGACATGGACTGGATCGTCCACATCGAGGGCGAAGACCCCGATGAGTTCACGCTGATCGAGGACATCGACCGACAGGCGATCCTTGAGGACGACCCGGATGCCGCGAACGAGACCGTCGAATCCGACGGTGAGGAGTTCGTCGTCGTGACCGACGAGGACGGCAACGAGGAGCTCGTGCCCGTCGACGACTACTTCCCGGAGCCTGAGGAGCGAAGCTACGCCGAGGGCGACGAGTTCGAATACGCGGGCGAGATGGTGACTGTCGAGGAGGTCACCGAGAACGACGTCACCCTCGCATGGACGGGTCCTGAGGAACTCTCACAGGACATCACACAGGAGTCCGAAGTTACCCTCGGGGAGACCGACTTCATCGCCTACTTCCCCGACGGCGAGACGCTGATCCTCTCGTCGGACTTCGAGGCCTACGAGGCACAACTCGCGGAGGTTGATCGCCTCGACCAGCAGACGGAGGGACTCTGGCGCGTGGCCATTATCGGCGTGATTTCCTCGCTACTGCTCGTGTCGGCCGCGTTCATCCCGTCGCGCTACTGACGGCGCTTCGGTCACCTCGTTCGTTCCCTTCCTTTTGTGCCCGTTCGTTCGAGACCGTCGTTCGTGTTCACAACCCTCCGGTGGGCTGCCGGCATGGACACGGATGCGATCGATCGATATGCACTAACGGGTGTGGGCACAACGGTGGCCATGACGTCCACTGCGGAAAAGGTCCGCCAACTCGCCCCACACTGGGGGGTGATGTTCGCCGCGATGTTCGTGACGCTCGCGCTCATCGAGTCGTTCGTCGGACCGCTCGCGTTCTGGCAGTCGCTGCTCATCGTGTTCGTAATCGCCTTCGGCTATCCGGCCGTCGTTCGGGCGCTCGGGCTGGCCCCCGAGGTCTGGCAGCGGTGAGGCTGCGCCGTACGGCCTGCTTATAACCCCCAGACGACCCAGATGGCGACGGTGGTAACGACGGCGAGCAGCAGCTGGAGCGGCCCACCCACGCGGATGAAGTCGGCGAACTTGTATCCGCCGGGACCGTACACCATGAGGTTCGTCTGGTAGCCCACCGGCGTCATAAACGAGGTCGCGCCCGCGAACATCACCGCGAGGAGGAACGTGAACTCGTTCGCGCCGAGGGTGCCCGCGGCGTCGACGGCGACCGGGATCATAAGCACGACGGTCGCAACCGGCGTGATGACGTTCGCTAAGAGCCCAGTGACGAGATAAAACAACAGGAGCACCGCGAGAAGCGGCAACACCGCCTCTGTGGCGACTAATACGGCCGCGATCGCGGCCGCACCGCCGGTCTCCTCCATGGCCAACCCGAGCGGAATGACGCCGGCGAGGAGGAAGATCACGTTCCATGAGACGGCGTCGTAGGCGTCTACGGAACGAAGACAGCCGGTGACAATCATCGCGAAGACGCCCGCAAGCGCCGCGATCACGATCGGTAACAGATCGAGTGCAGCGATCCCGACCACCCCGGCCATGATCGCCACCATGATGGGCGTTTTCGGCGAGAGCGGGGCGACGGCCTCGACGTCCATGTTCGCGAGGCGATCGTATGCGCGTTCGTCGGCGACGATGAGCACGCCGGTATCGGTGAAATAGCGGATCGATGCGGGGGTCGTCCGGACCAAGAGTAAATCACCCGTGCGGAGCGTTCGGTCGGCCAGATCGGTCCGGACCACCTCGTCGCCGCGGCGGATCGCGAGGACCGCCGTTCGGTGGTAGTCGGAAAGCCCCGTGTCCGAGACGGTTTCCCCGACGTAGCGTGACCCTTCCGGGACGACAGCCCGCGCGAGCACGTCGTCCGTCGGTGCCTCCTCGAAGCTCTCCTCCGAGACGGTATCCCGCAGCCGTTGTCCGAGCCCGGTCGACTCACGGAACCGGTTGACCGCCTGTAAGGTACCGTGGATCACGAGCTCGTCGTCAGCCTCGATGACGCGGTCGGTCTGTGGCGCGCTGAACGCCTCCTCGCCGCGGCGGAGTTGGAGGATCCGGATCTCCGGATGGGCCTCGTCGAACTCGTCGACGGGCTCGCCGACCGCGATCGACTCCGCGCGCACGCGCATCACCGTAAGGTGGTCCTCCAGGTCGAACTCCTCGACTGCATCGGCATCGACCGGGATCCGAGCCGGGACGAGCCGTGGGCCGACCGTGAGCAGATAGGCGGTCCCGACGATGAGGACCAGGAGGCCGACGGCGGAGAATTCGAACATCCCGATCCCCTCGCGACCCGGGATCAACACGCGGGCGAAGTCGCTCGCGAGGATGTTCGTCGAGGGGCCGATGAGGGTGAGCGTTCCGCCGAGGATCGCCGCATACGAGAGCGGCAAGAGGAGCTTCGAGGGGCTGATCCCGGTCGACTCGGCGAGGTCGGTGATCATCGGGATGAAGACCGCGACGACCGGTGTGTTGTTGATGAACCCAGCGATGGGGCCGGTGGTACAGACCGTGGCGGCGAGCGCGCGAAACTCCTTGCCGGCGGTGACGTCGGCGAGGTAGATGCCGAGCCGCTGGACGAGCCCCGTCGCTTGGATTCCGGCGCTCAGCATATACATCGCCACGATGGTGACCGTCGCCGGGTTTGCGAACCCCGAGATGGCGCCGCGAGCGCCGACCCCGGTCCACGGCTCGAAGATGACGAGTGCGGCGATGACGCCGATGGCGGTCACGTCGTTCGGGATCACCTCGCTCACGAATAAGACGAGCGCGACCGCGATGACGGCGAAGACGACGAGCGCACCCGTCGTCAGTTCCGCGAGGATCATGTTCCGATCACAGAGTGGGTGCTCTTTGCTGTATCGCCATCGACCGTCCTCCGGTGACGGCCCGATAACCCAAGTGTTAGGGGGTCACGGGGCGGTCCCTCCCGGGTTTATCCGCTGGGCGCGCCTACGACGTGTATGACTGCCGACGAACCCGCACCGGTCACCGCGGAGCGACCGGACGCGCCGTTTCACACCATCGGAACCGACCACGTCACCATCTGGGGGAGCAACGCCGACGACACGATCGCGTTCTACCGTGACCTCCTCGGCATGCCGCTCGTCCTCCGCCAGCCGAACCTCGATGACCCGTCCCAGACGCACCTGTTTTTCGACACCGGTGACGGACGGATACTCACGTTCTTCGTGAGCGACGACCGCCCCTCCGCGCCCGGACAGCGACCCGGCGTCGGCGCGGTTCACCACCTGTGTTTCAGCGTCGACCCCGAGGAGTACGAGACGATCATGGAGGCGTTGGAGGCGGAAGGCCACGGCTACAACGTCTTCGACCGCGGCGTCTTCCATTCGATCTACACGCGGGACAACAACGGTCTCGTGATCGAACTCTCCTCGGACAAATACGAGATCCCCCTCGACCGGAAAGGCGAGGTGCTCGCAGCGGCACAGCGCCATCGCGAGGAGGACGGCGCTGATTTCACCCAGGACCGTCACATGGAGGCGGCCTTGGAGGAACTCGGCCTTCCGGTACACAAGTACGACCTCCCCGAGGCGAGCGCTGGCGTCGGTGTCCGCTAAGTCGGGGTTCGGTGAGTCGGGGGTGACGCTTCCCGGCTGCCATCCGTGTGGCCGGCCGAACGAAACGCTTTACCCGTCCATCCGGCTACGTGGTAATGCGGGACCGTGGGTTAGTGGTATACTTCGGGCCTTGGGTGCCCGTGACCCCGGTTCGAATCCGGGCGGTCCCACTTACTGTTGCGAGCAACTCCGCGAGCAGCGGCAATGGAGCGGATTCGAACTACGCGAGACGAG
>PWGU01000119.1 GCA_003554605.1 Halorubrum sp. | reverse complement strand
TCCGATAGTCGACCTCCTCGGGGGTGAGGGTGGCGTACTCCGGGATCTTATCCCGCCTGACCCATTCGGAAAACCGCATCCCCTGCTCGACGCCCGAGAGGAGATAGAAGTCCTCGTCCTCAAGTGTCGCCATCTCTCCCGCGACGTTTCGGACCATACGCGCTCTACTCCGGCGATTCCTAAAAGGGACGCGTGTCCGTTGAACTGGGTGTGATAAATCATATTCTGCGATATAAAATCCGTCGGTGGCACGAACACAACGGCTTTGCTCCCGGCACCACGAACGGTGTCATATGACCGAGAGGCTCGACTGGCGGCTGATCCACGAGGAGCGGCGTTCGGGGGCGCTCCAGATGGCGCTGGATGAGGTGGCCGCCGAGACCGTCGCCGCCGGCGGGCCGGCGACGATCCGGACGTATCGTTGGGACCCGGACTGTCTCACCCTCGGATACGGGCAGGACCCCGATACCGTCGACTGGCCGTTTTGTGATCGCACGGGAATCGACGTTACCCGCCGACAGACCGGAGGTGGCGGCATCTATCACGACGGCGTCGGCGATATCGCCTACTCCATCGTCGTGCCGGCCGCGGCGGTCCCGGGGCAACTGCTCGACTGTTATCACCTGCTCTGTGAGCCGATCCTCGACGCCTTCCGTCGCTTAGGGATCGCCGCCGACTACGTGGCAGAGGAGGTTCCCGAGCTGTATCACCCCGCCTGTTACCTCCGGGAGCTTCATCCCGCACATGATATCGTCGCCGCCGGTCGAAAGATCGCCGGCAACGCCCAGTATCGCAAGCGCGACGCGGTAGTCCAGCACGGGTCGTTGACGTACTCGGTCGAGGCTGACCGACATCTCGGCGTCTTTGCCGACCCGCCGGTCGACTTAGCCGCGTTCCGCGATCGCGTCATCGGCATGGACGAGCTGATCGACGCCGACCGGTCCACCGTTGTGGAGGCGGTCGAGGACGCCCTCACCGAGTGGGCTCGGTCCGGCCACCTGGATCCCGATCGGAGGGCGGATGAAGGGGATGAACCGGCCGACGTGACCGTCGGGTCGTGGACCGACGGCGAGCTTGAACGGGCCCACGAACTCGTCGAGATCAAATACACCGATGCGGAGTGGGTCCGGTCGCGTCCGGGGGGACGGCGGTAACGGGCGATCACACGCCGTGTTCCGAAGCGGCTTTTTGTCGGTACGCCCTCGTTCGAATATGACCCTCAAGATCGGCGCGCACGTCTCCGTCGCGGGCGGTGTAGACAACGCGATCGAGAGACAGACCGAGATCGGCGGCAACTGCGGACAGATCTTCACCCACTCGCCACAGGTCTGGCAGGACCCGAACATCGACGAGGAGCAGGCCGAGCGGTTCCGCGAGGGGACCGCACGCGATCTGGAGGGGCCGTGGGTGATCCACACCTCCTATCTCGTCAACCTCTGTACTCCGAAGGACGACCTCCGCGCGAAGTCGCTGGAGTCGATGCAACTGGAGGTCGAGGCCGCAAGCCAGCTTGATGTCCCGTTCGTGAACGTCCATCTCGGTGCACACACCGGCGCTGGTATCGAGGGCGGCCTCGACAACGCCGCGTCCGTGATCGACGACATCGACGTCCCCGAGGACGTGACGATCCTGATCGAAAGCGACGCGGGGTCGGGGACGAAACTCGGCGGCGACTTCGAACCCCTCGCCGGCGTGATCGACCGCACCGAGACCGACATCGACGTCTGTATCGACACCGCCCACACCTTCGCGGCCGGCTACGACCTTTCGACGGCCGAAGGGGTCGACGAGACGGTCGCGGAGTTCGATGACGTCGTCGGCCTTGAGCACCTGCGCTGTATTCACCTCAACGACTCGAAACACGACTGCGGGACGAACAAGGACGAACACGCCCACATCGGCGAGGGATACATCGGCGAGGAAGGAATGGAGCGAATCATCAACCACCCGGACCTCCTCGACGTTCCGCTCGTGTTGGAGACGCCGACGGAGGACGGGCGCAGCTACGCCTGGAACGTGCAACGCGTCCGTGAGCTTCGGCAGGACTAGCGCCGGTCGCGTTCCTCGCTTCGGCTTTCCCGATCCGGGCGCTTTTACCGGCCGGTCTCGAATCCGGCGGCGTGCGACGGTTCTCCGCCGAGTATCTCGAACGGACGCGTCAGGGAATGTGGAGCGACAGCCGGGCGGCGCTTAGCGACCTCGATCTCCAAAACCGTCGTCGGGTCCTCGATGTCGGCTGTGGGACCGGCGAGCTCACCCGAGTTCTTGACGCGGAGACGCCGCCGGCGGCGACCGTCATCGGCGTGGATGCCGACCCGGACCTCCTCGCCGTGGCCCGTCACGAGACCGGCCTCCCGATGTGTGCCGGTGACGCCTCACGGCTCCCCTTTCGCACCGCTTCCGCCGACCTCGTCGTCTGTCAGGCGCTGTTGATCAACCTTCCGGACCCCTCGCTCGCGGTTCGGGAGTTCGTCCGCGTTTCTGACGACCTCGTCGCCGCCGTGGAACCGGACAACGCGGCGGTGACCGTGTCTTCGACGGTCGACGCGGAGGAGGGGCTCGAACGCGAGGCGCGTGAGGCGTATTTACGGGGCGTCGACACCGATGTCGCGCTCGGCGGGAAGGCTCGCGAACTGTTCGAGACAGCAGGCCTCAAGGACGTCCGGAGCAGCCGATACCACCACGAGAAACGGACGACTGCGCCGTATTCGGAGGTCGAACTGAGGTCGGCGGCGCGTAAGGCATCCGGTGCGGGGCTCGCGGATCACCGTGAGGAACTGGAACGGGCGACGTCGGCCGCCGCCTACGACGACCTCCGTCGCCGCTGGCGCGAGATGGGTCGATCGGTGATCAAGCGGATGCGGGCGGGCGAGTACGAGCGGCTCGAACGGGTCCCCTTCGACGTGACTGTCGGCCGCGTACCGGCGAATGGTCCTGCCGGTGACCGCTGAGGAGATTATTTTTCGATGATGCTCTCCTCTACGGCCTCGCCGAAGTGGCGAGCGACGTCCTCATAGTAGATGAGCACCTCGTCACCCACCTCGAGGTCCGTGACGGCGGTTCGACCGTCGGCGGTGGCGACTTTCACCGTCTCGGCGTTCTGAATGAGCGTCTCGATCCGGTCCACGCCGTCGTCGGTCTCCACCTCGGCTTGGAGCCTGAACATGGGCCGCTTCTCGATCTTTACCCGGCCGACGATCGCCTCCCGGGTGTGTCCGGCCGTGTCGACGATCTGTACCTCGTCGCCGCTTGAAAGTTCGGCGAGGTAGTTCGTTCCCCCCTCGGGGTTGCGCACGTACGCGTGGACGGCCCCGGCGTTCACGCGGAACGGGCGGGACTCGACGTACGGGGACTCGGCGGTCTCGGCGTGGACGAAAAAGAGGCCGCGGGACATCGACCCGATCAGCATCCCCTCGGAGTCGTCCATGAGCGAGCCGGTATCGATACAGACCCGGTCAGCCATGCCGGTCCGCTCCACGGCGGTCACCTCGGCGTGGCGGAGGTCGAGCGACTCGCGGTCGGCCGCATCGCGCGCGTCGACGGCACCCCTTATCTCGTCCGGGTTGTCGGTGTCGAGAAGGACGCCGTCGGCACCGATCTCGAGCGTCTCGAAGGCCGTCCGTGCCTCCGCGGCGGTCGTCGCGCCCGCGATAAGGTGGGTCTCCTCGCCGACGCGGGCGATCAGGTTTTCGAGCGGGATGATCGACCAGTCCTCGCCGACGATCACGGTGTATTCGGCCTCCGCGGCGGCGGTCTCAGCGAACGTCTCGTACTCCGTATCGAGGATCCGGATGTACGCGCCCTGTGCACGGTCGTCCCGTCGACGGAGCGTGGTGAGGTCCGCGGAGCCGGAGAAGTCGCTCGGGAGGTCGATGGTCCCGTCGCCCTCGCCGTCCTTCCCGACGAAGTAGGCGTCCGCCGCCTCAAGCTCCTCGCCGCCGTCGACCACATCGGCCTCCGCGAGAAACGCGGCGACGTTCACGTCACCCAGCTCGCGGACACGACCCACGTCGTGCTCGTCGACGAGGACCCAGTCGGCGCCCGCCTCGATCCCCGCCGTGATCCGCCGCTTCCGTGTCTCCCAGTCGCCGACGTTCCCATCGGCTTTGATCCAGACCGTGCGTGTCATATCCATTCGCTCTCGGCCGCGCGGCTTGAACGCTACGAAAGCGTTGACACCCCCGGATCGACCGC
>PWGU01000144.1 GCA_003554605.1 Halorubrum sp. | reverse complement strand
CTCGGCTGTGACACGCTCGTCGTCCCGTGGATCGATCCCGACCGCTTCGAGACGGTCGAGCAGGTCGCCGACGTCGCGGAGCGGCTGAACACCCTCGCCGCCGACCTCGCCGCCGACGGATTCTCGCTCGCGTATCACCATCACGACCACGAGTTCGTCGCCGTCGAAAGCGCCGATCACGCCCAATGGACCGCCCTCGATGAACTGCTCGACCGAACTGACGACCGGGTCGGCCTCGAGGTCGACCTCGGGTGGGCGTTGGTCGGCGGCGTCGCCCCCGACCTCCTGCTCAATCGATACGCCGACCGGATCACACACGTCCACGTCTCGGACGCCGACGTCGCCGCCGGCGAACCAGTCGGCCTCGGCGATGGCGACCTCGATCTCACCGCGCTCGCGGACGCGCTCGACCGCGTCGACGCCGACTGGTGGATCTACGAACACGACGACCCCGAGGACCCGATCGCGTCGATCACGACCGGGATCGACGGGCTTCGAGGGCACGCCGAGAGATAGCGTTCGTGGCTCGCAGACCGTCCCCGTGTTGCCCGCTGTTTCGGCGATTGTTTATATACTCCGTTGTGGATTTTCATATTCTATTTAAATAAGACCCGAGAAAGGGATTCGAACCACGGTCGCTCCCGTTCGCTCGCACGGCTCGCTCACCTTCCACTCCCTGGTTCGAATCCCTTTTTATCTACACCTGCGGCTCGCGGATTGCTCGCCGCAGGATGCGGGGGAAGGGATTCGAACCACGGTCACAACGGAGTTGCTCCCTGATTCTGATCCCTTTTTGAGCCGCACCCGTGGCTCACAGTCGTTCGCCACGGGATGCGGGGGAAGGGATTCGAACCCTCGAACCTCTACAGGAGCGGATCTTAAGTCCGCCGCTTTTGGCCAGGCTCAGCCACCCCCGCGCATCCTCGCGTTCTCGGTGGGGGGGCAAACCCCTTTCGGATACGATCGCCGGCGGACCGTGGCTGCCTACCAATCGACCGACAGCGTCCCGTCGCCGTGTGGGTTCGGCGCGATCTCCTTGTCGGTCCGGCGGTCGATAACGTGGATGATCCCTCGCTCCTTTTTCGCCGGACACACCTCCGCCGCCCGGACGTTCTCCGGTAGCTCGTCCTCACTTAAATAGTAGGTCCGCGGCTTCGCGAGTCCGGTGGAGATATCCATCTCCCAGTTCTTCGCCACCTCCGCGCACTTGCCCGCCCCGAAGCACTTGTTGGCCTCGAAGACGATCTTATACGGCTTCTCGTCGACCGGGGGCCCCTCCCCGCCGAGGTCGCTCGGGGCGATGGCCTCACGTTCCTCGCTCATATTCCATCCTCGGCACGCGTGGCCCTTTCGTCTGTCGGTCCGGATGGGGCCGATGGACGGTCGTCCTCGCGGTATATAACCGGTTACCCGAAGAGCGCGAGCGCGACGACCATCGCGACGCCCGCAGCGGGTGGAATGGTGAGGTTGTCGTCGACGGCGACCCCCCGGATGATCGGCGGCAGCCCGTCCGCGACCGCGGCGGCGACCCCCCCGGCGACCGCGACGGCGACGCCGACCGTCGTGCCGAACGCGGGCACGGTGAAGACGGCGGCGATCGCCGCACAGACCAGCCCCATCACGACCCAGACGGTCGGGCGTTTCGGCTCCGTCGGCCCGTTGTCCCCGAGCATCCCGCTCACCGGGTCGCCGAGCGAGAGCATCCACATCGCCGGGATCGCGAGCGTCGGCGTCAACGCGAGCGCGACGACGGTCATGCTCACCTGATAGAGCGCGTAGCCGGCGATCCCGCCCGCCTCGTACTCCCGAACGAGCGCGTTGTACAGCGGATCGAGCGGACCGGCGGCTCCGCGCAGGCGCAACGCCTCAAGTACCGCGACGACGGCGAGCCCCACAAGAAGCAGGTAGCCGGTCTGCTGCCAGGAGATCCAGCCGAGGAGGTACGGGACGGCGTAGAGGGTTCCACCCGCGTGCACGAGGCGTCGCTCGAACTCGACGCGCTCGCGCCACGCCGCTCCCGGGAGGCTCATCGTCGACCCGTCACGCCGCCAGTTCGACCCATTACGCGGTCTCCACGTCCGTTTCGACCAGCTCGTAGCGGTCGCGGAGGGCCGCGAACTCGCCACCCCCCCGGAGCGTGGCCACCTCGTCGACGAGCGCCGAGACGGGGACGCGGACCTGTACGGCCGAGTCGCGTTCGCGGAGCGTCACCGTCTCGGAACCGTCGCCCTCGATCCCATCGCGGTCGACGGTGAGACAGTACGGGGTGCCGACCTCGTCCTGTCGCCGATACCGTCGGCCGATCGACCCCGAGTCGTCGTACGCCACGGAGAAGCCGGCTTCCCGAAGGTCTTCCGCGACACTGTCGGCCAGTTCGACCAACCGATCGTCGTTACTCACGAGCGGGAAGACGGCGACGTCACGCGGGGCGATCCCCGGCTCCAACGCGAGATAGGTCCGCTCCTCGCCATCGACCTCGTCGGTCCGGTAGGCGTGTGCGAGCAGCGTCTGCACGGTTCGCCCGATCCCGAAGGAGGGTTCGACGACGTGCGGGGTGATGTGCTCGCCGCTTTCGGTCACCTCCTCGACGGCGAAGTTCGCCACCTCGCTTTCGACCTCGTAGGCCTTCGCCTCGTCGCCTTCGCCGACCTCCACGGTCACCGTCTCCGCGTCGAACGCGTCCGGGTCGCGGGCGGCGAGCGTCTCCAACGCCTCCGCGACCGCGCCGGCATCGGCACCGAACTCGGGGCCGAGCGTCGCCATGTCAGGATCGACGCTCGCCCGCTCCACCGTCTTCGGCTCGTCGTATCGCCTGAAGACGGTGAAGGCGTCGTCGCCGTACTCGCCGTGTTTCGAGAGGTCGTAATCGCCCCGGTAGGCGAACCCCGCGATCTCGATCCAGTCGCCGTCGACCTCGCTTTCGGCGTCCCAGCAGTCCGCAGCGTAGTGGGCCCGCTCGCCGGGGAGGGGTTGACGGAACCGGAACCGGTCCATATCGACGCCGATCCGGTCGTACCACCGCTTGGCGACCCCGAGGTAGTAACCGACCCACGGCGAGCCGATAACCCGCTCCTCGACGGCCGCCCTGATCGTCGTCTCGACGTACTCGCCCTCCTCGGCCTCCTGTTCGGTCGCCGGATAGAGCGTGACCTCGACGTCCGCGACGCGGTCGAGCGGCGGTTCGTCCGTCTCGGGGTCGATGAACTGCTCCAACTCCGCCTGGGTGAACTCACGGAGCCGCAAGAGCCCGCCCCGTGGGGAGATCTCGTTGCGGTAGGCGGGGCCGATCTGGGGGATCCCGAACGGGAGGTTTCCGCGGGCGTACTCCTTTAATCGAGGGAACTCGACGAAGATCCCCTGTGCGGTCTCCGGTCGGAGATAGCCCGGTTGGGAGTCGCCGGGGCCGATGTCGGTCGCGAACATCAGGTTGAAGTCCTCGACGGGGACGCCCGCAAGCGACGCGCCACAGGTTGGACAGCCGATCCCCGCGTCCGCGATCAGCGCTTCCACCTCCTCGCCGGGGAGCGCCTCGGCGTCCTCGACGTCGGTCGCGTCCTCGACGAGGTGGTCGGCGCGGTGGGAGGAGCCACACTCCGCACACGCGATCAGCATGTCGTCGAACCCCTCCAGATGGCCGGAGGCCTCGAAGACCGCCTCGGGCATCACCGTCGGCGCTTCGATCTCGCGGTTCCCCTCCTTGATGGTGAAACGGTCGCGCCAGGCGTCCTCGACGTTCCGTTTCAACGCGGCCCCCTCCGGGCCGAACGTGTAGAAGCCGGCGGTCCCGCCGTATGCGCCGTTCGAGCCGAAAAAGAAGCCGCGGCGCTTCGCCAACTCGACGAGGTCGCCGCCGGCCATCAGATGCCCTCCAACAGGTCGACGTCCCGGACGATACCGACGAGTTCGGCACCGCGGACGAGCGGGACCTGCTCGATATCGTTCGAGATCAGCTCCTGGGCGACCGCCTTCGCGGTCCGCGTCTCCGTCACGGTGATCGGGTCCTCGGTCATGAAGTGACGCGCCTCCTCGGCGGGGATCTCGACGTTCCGCGTCGGGAGGTAGCGGGCCCCGATCGCTTTGATCCCCTCCCAAGACCACTCGGAGTCCTGTTCGGCGATCGAATCGCCCGTGCTCGCCTCGCCTTCGACGACCCTGGCGACCTCCAGAATGTCGACCTCGGTGAGGATCCCCGTCATCCGGGCGTCCTCATCGAGGACGATGGCGTACGGCACGTCAGCGAGCCCGATCTCACGCTCTGCGACGGGCAGCGGGGTACCGACGTACGTCGTGTTCACCGTCCTCGTCGCGAGCGGGCCGACCTCGCTCGTGCCGTTGACCTCGCCACGGGCGATGGCGCGGATCACGTCGGTCACGGTGACGATCCCGACGAGCGCGTCGCCGTCGACGACCGGGAGCCGACGGGACCCCTCGCTCACCATCGTCGCCGCCGCGTCGCGGAGGTCGTCCTCGGCACCCACCGTCGGCACCTCACGCATCAAGAGCGCGAGTTGGTCCTCGTCGGGCTGTTCGATGAGGTCGTCACGCGAGACGAGCCCGCGGTAGATCTCCTCGCCGTCGACCTGCTTGACGACCGGTACCGAGGAGAAGCCGTGCTCTTGAATGTACTCCAGCACGTCGCCGCGGCTCCCGGGGATCTCAACGACCACGAGATCCGCCCGCGACGTCATCGCGTCTGTTACGTTCATGCCCCGTCGTTTGCCGGCACGCCTCTTGTGTACTTCGAAGCCGGCCGCATCGAGGATCGGTCCGTGTTCGATCCCAACTGGCGTGCGCGGTCCTCGTCAGCTATTATGCGAAACGCTCCCACGACCTGTTTCTTTGCCGCCGGAAACTACGATTTTGTCCAATAAAAGCCTCAAAAGTGCTAAACCGGTGGGAAATGCGTGCTTGAATGCACGTTTGTGTATTCATATGGGTGATGGCTGTCACGGTTCGGAATCCTTATAAATACGTGTGAAATACTCTCAAACATGTCACGGAGTTCCCCTCCCTGGGACGAACCGGACCCCGACCGCCGCCGACCCGGCGTGCCGACGGGTGCCGATGCGACGGTAACGCCGTCACCGGACGTGATGGCGTCCGTCGACTCCACCCGCTCCCGGCCGGAACTCGTCATCGCCGACCTCTCCCGCGAGGACGCGTGGCTCTCCGTCGACCAGACGGACGCGCCCATCCTTGAGGAGTGGTGTTAAGCTAACGCCCGCACTCGCCTCCCGTTTTATCTTCGGCTCACCCCGTCGGGCGAAGCCCACGCTCGGCTTCCCATCCACATAACAACGAATGGAGGGTCCGGCAGACCAGCACGTCGACGCCGGCCCCCTCCGCGCGGTCGATCACCGCCCCGTAGATCGCATCCACCTCGGTTCGTCGGCCCCGATCGAGGTCTTCGCGCATCGAGGAGTGATTGGCCGCGGTGTCCGCAGCGACCCGTTCGGCTGCCGCGACGGCCTCCGCCGGCCGGAGATCGACGCCGTCCGTCCGGGCGACCCGTGCGACCTCGCGAGCGGCTTCCCGCGCGAGCGACCCTGTCGGTCCCGTGAGCGTGTGCCCGTTTTCGACCCGAGCAAGCGCGGACGGCCCGTTTATCGCTGCGTTGACCGCGAGCTTTTCGTAGCGTCGTTTCGGCATATCGTCCGCGACGGACGCCTCGATCCCCGCCGCGAGGAGGGCCCGGTGCAGCTGCTCGGCCGCCGCCGATTCACCGGTCGACCCCGCGGTCACCCCCCCGACCACCACCTCACCGATCCCCGTACATCGGACCCGTCCGGGTGCTTCGAGCCGTGCACCGTAGCTCGCCGTCCCCGCGAGGATCGTCGGTTCGAGGGGAGTAAACCGCTCCTCGACGAGCCCGTTCGACAGCGGGCAGATGGCCCCATACTCGCCGGTCGCAAGCGCTCGTGCGGCGTCATCGATGTCGTACGCCTTCGTGGTCACGATCGCGACGTCCGCGCTTCGTCCGCGTCCATCCGTCGTCGTCCGCGGATGGACCGTCGTCTCGATGGCACCCTCGATGGACAGCCCATCGGCCCGGACACGTCGCATGTGTGGGTCCCGCCCGACGAGCGTCACCTCGTGTGCCCTGGCGAGCAACCCGCCGACGAGGCTGCCGAGTGCGCCCGCACCATACACGAGCACCTCCATGTCGTGCCCCTCGGTGTCCACGTAAAAAATGAATATCGGTCGTGACGCCGGCAGGAGTCCCTCGCTCCAACGACCGTCTCACGGCGCCGTTCTCCGATCAGTCCTCCAGTTCGAAGGCGACCTCGACCTCCGCCTGGTACTCCCGTTCCGGGGCGTTTTTCACCTCCACGCCGAACTCCTTCACCTCCGCCCAGTAGACGTTCTCCAGGGTGTCCTCGGCCCGATCGATGGCGTCGTCCGCGGCGTCGTCAAAGCTCTCCTCGCTCGTTCCGATCAACGTGATCTTCTTGAATACCATGCGCTGTGTCAGTTGCACGCACGTGGTAATAAAAGGCCGTGCCGGCGGCGCTTCCGCGCCTCCCTAACCGTTTTTGGGCCCGATCAGGGGCTTCCGGGCGCGCCCTCCATGACGACGAAGTCGTCGCCGTCGACGCCGATCACCGCCCAGTCGTACGGCGGCTTCAACGCCGTCAGGTCGTCGCGAAGCGCCTCCGCGTGGTCACGCCACGTCACAAAACACCGAAGCCGCGGTGTCTCCCCACCGTCCGCGAGATACGACCCCAGATCCTCCGTTCCGTCGAAGGGAAGCGCCGTCACATGGACGCGCCGCCACTTCCGCTCCGCAACGAACTCCCGTCCGCCCTCGCTGACGGTGTATCCGAGTTCACGAAAGACGTCTCTGGCCTCCGTCGTCGGTGGAATGGTCGCAGTGGCCATCTACCTCGACATTTGACCGCCGCCGTGATAAGCTTTCCCACGGTGTGTTCCCCGTCGTTCAACGCTCCGCGGTCCACGGGCGCTACTCGTTGGCGGCGTCCCACTCGTCGGGTTTGCGGATGTTTCCACAGTCGTTACACTGGATCCGCCCCATCGTGTCCATCGCCGTATCGAGCGAGTCACAGCTCCCGCAGTGGAACCCCCATCGGTCCGATGCGCCCTCGTCGTTGAAGACGACGTGAAACGGACCCTCTGCCCCGCGCTCGAACCGCGCACGGTCGACGTACACGCGCTCGCCCTCGGCCGTCGTCACCTGCTCTAACGCCATGCTCTCACGGTATCCGTCGAACCGACTTAAATAGATAGCCCGCCGGGATGTGCGGACGGATCGGTGGAACGGCTACCTGACTCAAGGAGAGAGTCCCGCCGTTCACGGCGGGCGTGAATCCGACACTCCACATCACAAACCACGTTCGACACTTACTTTGGGATATCCTCTCTGACTTTCTTCTCCCCTTCGAGGAGTAAGCCCTTCCACGTCAATCCACGGTGCTTCTTCAGTTGCTTCAGCCGTTCGTACTGTTCGTCGTCGTCAAACTCTATGCGAATTGCGACCATACAGTATCACACGAACGGAACAATTATGTGCGTTACGATATATACAGTAGTTGATGAAGCGAGCCAATACGTTCGAGGTGGTTCCTCTGTCCGACGAGGACGAGGAGTTGCTTCGACGCCTGTTGGACGCTTCTGCCGCTCTCTGGAACGAGATCAACTACGAACGTCGACAGAACTACGCCGATCCCGACGCCGACGTGTGGGAGATCGAGGAGTACCGTGGTCGGTACGGCGGGACACTCGGGGCGTCGACGGTTCAACAGATCGAACGGAAGAACCGCGAAGCGTGGAAGTCGTTTTTCAGCCTCAAAGAGAAGGGGGAAGCCAACCGTAAGCCCGGATACTGGGGTAACGAACGTGAAGGACGTGAACTCCGCACGTACATCCGCAACACGTCGTACACTGTTGAGTGGGGCGAATACTCCCGCCTCGAAATCCTCGTTGGGCAAGACCTGAAAGACGAGTACGGGCTTGGACACCGCGAACGGCTCCGGCTCGAAGTCCGGGGAGAACCAAATTGGAAGCAGTACGAGAAACAAGGTCGGTTGGAGTTGTTCTACGACAAGCAAGCACAGACATTCAGGGCCTTTCAGCCAGTCACAATCAGTGAAGACCATTCTCGACTGGCACAACCGCTGGCTTCGGAAGAAGCCGCTCTGGATATTGGTGCGAACAACCTCGTCGCCTGCACAACCACAACCGGCCAGCAATACCTGTACGAAGGACGCGACCTGTTCGACAGATTCCGTGAAACCACGCGGGAGATCGCCCGACTCCAATCGCTCTTGGAGGACGGTCGATACAGCAGTCACCGAATCCGACGCCTGTACGACCGGCGCACCAAGCGACGTGACCACGCTCAAGACGCGCTCGCGCGTGACCTCATCGAACGTCTGTACGGCGAAGGCGTTTCCACGGTGTACGTCGGGGCATTGACTGACGTGCTTGAGACGCATTGGTCGGTGAAGACGAACGCGAAGACGCACAATTTCTGGGCGTTTAGAGCGTTCGTGAATCGACTGGCGTGTACCGCTGAGGAATACGGTATCTCGGTGGAAGTGCGGTCTGAGGCGTGGACGAGTCAGGAGTGTCCGAACTGCGGTTCGACAGAGGAGACGACGCGCCACCGTGATACGTTGACGTGTCCGTGCGGCTTTGAGGGTCACGCAGACCTCACAGCGTCAGAGGCGTTTTTGAGACGACAGACGACGGTAACACGGTCGATGGCACGGCCTGTATGCCTCAAGTGGGACGACCACAACTGGTCGGAGTCACCACGCTCTCCCCGTCCCAACGAGGAGCATACGAACCCGCAAGTTGCCTCCGTGGGCCGGTAAACGAGACCCCCAGCGCGAGGAAACCCCGGCGTTTACGCCGGGGAGGATGTCATGTCCGGAACGATTCGCCACAGCCACACTCCGAGACGACGTTCGGGTTCTCGACGTGGAAGCCCGCGGCTTGGAGCCCGCGTTCGTAATCGAGCCTGCTCCCGCCGATGTAGTTCCTGCTCGCGGGGTCGACGAACACCCGAAGGCCGTGTCGCTCCACGACCATATCGTCGTCCTCCGGTTCGGTGTCGAAACGCATCCCGTAGGAGAGGCCCGCACAGCCCCCCTGCTGGACGAACAGCCGCAGCCCCGCGACGTCGGTGTCGAGGCCTTCACCCGAAAGCAACGAGAGCGCCTCCTCGGCGGCGTCCGGCGTCACCTCGATCGCCGTCTCGTCGTTTGTCCGGGCCGGTTCAGTACTCATACCGCTTGATTTCGACTCCAAGGGCAAAACCCTGACGGCGGATCGACCCGTTCACCGCCCCTCCATCGGCCCGCTCCGTCCGACCACGGCTTATATACGATCCCGCCCCAGTCCACCCGTGCCAGCCGACCCCGCCGCACGGGGGAACGCGGGTGTGTGGTGCGGTCCCGTGCGGACGCGCCGACGTCGTTCTCCGGGCGTCGATCGAGACACGCACCGCCTGTTCGCCCCTTCGGCCAGTCACTCGTCGAGCCGTTTCCGAACGCTTTCGGCGTGGGCCTCCAACCCCTCAGCCGTCGCCAACGTGACGACCGTCTCGCCGATCTCCGCGAGGCCGTCCCGGTCGAGCCGCTGGACGGTCGAGGATCGCAGGAACGTGTCGGTCGAGAGGCCACCGTATCGTTTCGCGCCGCCGTTCGTCGGCAACACGTGGTTCGTCCCGGTCGCGTAGTCGCCGGCCGCGACCGGGGAGTAGGGCCCGAGGAAGACCGATCCCGCGTTCGTGATCCGGTCGAGGAGCGCCTCGTCGTCCTCGGCGATGATCGAGAGGTGCTCGGCGGCGTATTCCTCGGCGAAGAGCACCGCCTCAGACATCGATCGGGCGAGCAACACCCCGGAGGCGTCGTTCTCAAGCGCCGCCCGTATCGTCTCGCTCCGCGCTCGCTCCTCGATGCCGGCTTCGACCGCCTCGGCGATGGCGTCCGCGAGGTCCGCATCGTCCGTGATCGCCACCACCGAGGCGTTCGGGTCGTGTTCGGCCTGTGCGAGGAGCTCCGCGGCGACGAGCGTCGGCTCCGCCGTTTCATCGGTGAGGACCAACACCTCGCTCGGCCCGGCGAGGAAGTCGATTTCGACGTCGCCCTGAACCGCGGCCTTCGCCGCAGTGACCCACTTGTTGCCGGGCCCGACAACCTTCTGGACGCGTGGAACGGTCTCGGTGCCGTACGCGAGCGCCGCGATCGCCTGTGCGCCGCCGACCTGGAAGACGGCGTCGGCACTGGCCTCGTGGATCGCCGCCAAGGTCACCGGATCGAGGTCGTCCGCCGGCGGCGTGGCGACCGCGATGTGGTCGACGCCGGCGACAGTCGCCGGGATCACGCCCATCAGCGCGCTGGATGGGTATGCCGCCGCGCCGCCCGGGACATAGACGCCCGCGCGGGCGATGGGTCGAAAGCGCCGGCCCAGCTCCCGTTTGCCGAACGTGGCCCGCCAATCCTCCGGTCGCTGCCGCTCGTGAAACGCCCGGACGTTCGCCGCCGCCTCCCGGATCGCATCGAGAACGGGGTCGTTCGCGTCCGCGAGTTCGGCGTGTGCCCGCGCAGCGTCGTCGGTGACATCGATGTTCCCGACGGTCGTTCCGTCGAACTCCTCGGCGAACTCGCGGAGGGCGACGTCACCCTCCTCGCGGACTCGGTCGACGATCGCCTGCACGTCCTCGCGAACGCCCGTGACGCCGGCGTCGCGTTCAAAAAGGGCGCGCCGCTCGGCTGGCGAGAGGTCGGCGACGGCTCGTACCTGCATGGCTCACTCTCGGGGACGAGATTAAATGGGCGTTCCGGCTTTGCTGCGCGCGTGTCGCCTCCGAATCACTCGACCTCCCGGATCCCGGTGACGTCGAGCGCCGCGAGCAGGACCAACCCGGCGAACAACAGCATGCTCGCGAACAAAAGCGGTGCCGAGAGCAGGACGGCGAGATCGTAGGAGGCGACGAGCCTAGTCGTCCCGCGGACGACGAACGAGGCGAGGACCAGCCCGAACGCGAGGAACGTTAGCTGCACGAATCGAGCCCGGTTCATCGTCGGGGGCGATCAGTCCGTCCGGAGGATCGCCGGGTCGTGCGGGCTGTGCCGTCTGGAACCCGCGTCCTCGTCGAACCCCTGGCTCACCTCGTAGAAGACGGCTTCGGGGTCACGGTTCCACTGCCAGCGCCAGCGCGTGTACGCGAGCAACCAGAGCTTACGCGGCGTCGAGAGCTGTGGTGTAGCGGTCAGCGTGTCGTATCCACGCCGGCGAATGAGTCGGTGGTGGTCCGCATACAGCACGGCCGCGAGCAGCACGGCGAACTGACAGTCATCCGGGAGATACTTGATCCCCGCGACGCCCTCCTCATAGAGCCGCTCGGTTCGGGCGAGCTCGGCCCGCATGGCGGCGGCGACGTTCGAGTCGAACTCCCGGTTGAGGATCTGTCGTTCGTCGACGCCGTGCTCCCGGAGGGTCTCCTGCGGGAGGTAGACCCGTTGGCGTTCCACGACGTCCTCGCCGACGTCACGAAGGAAGTTCGTCATCTGGAACGCTTCGCCGAGTTTCGTCGCGTGCGGGAGCGCGGCGTCCTCATTTTCGATCTCCATGATCGCGGTCATCATCCGACCCACCGCCGCCGCGGATCCGTTCATATATGCCTCGAGTTCGGCATACGTCTCATACCGGTCCGTGTCGATATCGCTCGCCATCGCGTCGATGAACGCGTTCACGTCCGCATCGGCGATAGCATGTCGTTCCCGAACGGCCGAGAACGCATCGAGGACGGGGTCGTCGGTTGGCTCCTCCCCGAGCGCCGCGAGCCGGAGCCGTTCGAGCTCCTCGCGCTGCTCCGCCGGCGGCAGGGTCTCTTCGGCATCGACGACCTCATCGGCGATCCGAAAGAACCCGTAAAGCACGTACGTTGGATGGCGTATCCGCTCCGGAAGCACCCGCGTGGCGACGTGAAACGTTTTGCCGGTGCGACGCTGGATCCGTTTCCCCTGGGCGACTTGTGTCTCGTCTACCATGGTGTACTCGAACCGATCGAATGGAGGATCGCGTGCGGGTCGCCGAACATATTTTCCGGTTCGGCCTCCAGCGACATAACAGTTCGTACGTGCCCGTCTTTGCCGTACCGTGCACCGGTCGAGACGGGTCCGTGACGGTTCTCCTCCGTCCTCGATGCGTCATCGATACGCGCTTCGATGCGTCGTGGATACGCGTTTTGATGCGTCGCGACGTGTCCTCGGATCCGTCAGTAGAACGTATCGCTACAGTCGTAGACGACCCCGTGACTCGGGCAGATATATTTACAATGTCGGTGATACATCGGCGATTCACAGAGCGGGCAGGGCCGCCCACGGCGGTCGTCGGTTCGGCCCCCGTTCCGGGCCGTGGTGCCCGTATCGGTCTTCGAGGTATTCGATTCGGGGGTCGTGGTGTCCGTTTGGCTGGTGGGTTCCTCGCCGGCAGTCACGGTTGATCTATCGAGGGGTCGCCGGCGGCTTAACTCCCGCGCCGATTCGAAGAGCGGCCATCCAGGTATCCCCGTTCGGTGGACTCACTCGGCCGCGAGCGCCTCGTAGACGTCCTCCGCGACCGCCTCGTCGTCGAACGGCAGCGTCACCACCCCCTCCCAACCATCGTCGGCGAGCGCGTCGACGGTCGCCTCGTCCAAGTCGACCTCCCGAACGGTCGCCCCATCGAGGGCCATGACGATCTCGAAGGGGTCGGGATCGGCCGCCGCTCCCGCGGACTCAAGCGTCTCCTGAAACCGCTTACGACCCGCATCGGAGAGTTCTATCACGACGAGGTGCTCCCCGTCGTCGGGATGCACGCCCTCGACGGGAACGAGGTCCTCGGCGGTGAAGAGGTCGTGTTCGTCCGTCCCGTCGAGTAACCGTGCCATGAACGGGGCCGAGTGGTCCGCTTCCACGTATCCCGTGTTCGAGCCGTCCGGGTCCTCGTCGGTCCCGCTCCTTGCTGGCTCGTCGACGGCCGATGCGCCCACGAACCCGACGGCACCGGCCGCACCGATGGCCACGAGCCCGCCGACCATTCCGCGTCGGGAGAGTTCCATGTTCGAGCGGTCGGCCAACCGACCTAAAAGGGTTTCACGCCGATTCACGCCGCTGATAACTGGTCCTCCCCCAGTTCACCGGTCCGGATCGAACGTCACGGCATCGAGCGTCGTCGTCTCCCCGAAGAGCCAGTCGGCGTGATCGATCGCGTATTCGTGGTGGTCCTCGGTGAGGTATCCCATCGCGTCCGTAACGAGGATCGGTCGATAATCCCGAAGCCCGGCGCTCCCGGCTGTATGCAGCACACAGACGTTCGCGAGCGTCCCACAGATCAGGAGGTCACAGATCCCGTGGGCATCGAGGTGTCCCTCGAGGTCCGTCCGGTAGAAGGCGTCGTAGGTGTGTTTCGTCACGACGTGGTCCCCCGGCTGCACGTCGAGGTCGTCGACGATCTCCGCCTCGAAGGAGCCTTCGAGGACGTGTTCGCCCCACCGTTCGAACTCGTCGTAGTAGTGGTTACCCTCGAACTGCTCGGGTGGGTGTACGTCCCTGGTGAAGACGACGGACGCACCGGCCTCGTGTGCTCGGTCCACGAGCGTCCCCACCGGTTCGATCGCGGCCTCGCTCGCTTCCGCGTGGAGGCTCCCGTCGGGATGACAGAAGCCGTTCTGCATGTCGACGACGACGACGGCGGTTCGGGTCGGGTCGTACATGACCGGTATTCGTGTCCGGGCGCTCATAAACGTCCGCGCGAACTGCCCGTCCGGGAGACGCCGAACGACTTCACCTCGGGTGCACGTCGGGGCTCGATCACCGGCAAGCTACTTACCCGACGGCCCGTTAGGAATTCTATGGGACGGATTCGCATCCTGCCGGGCGTACTCCCCGTCGCCCTCGCGGTTCTTCTCGTCGCCGTCGCGCTCCCGCTGTTCTTTTCGGTCGGGGCCGCCTCGGCGACCGCCCCGGTCGTGGATGCGGCCGACTGTACCGACGAGCGCGAGAACGACCTCGTCGGGTGCTGGGAGGGCGTCCATCACACCGACGACCCGGACGCCGACCTCGGGATCGATCAGGCCGACGGCTTGAGCGACGGGGAGCTCACGAACCTCACCTACCTCAAGATGGCCCGTGTGGAGGCGATCCGCGAGCGGCCCTTCAAATCCGCGGTGGACGTCGATGTGCTCACGCGTGAGGAGTTCGCCGAGGGGCAGACGGCGACCGAGCGGGATCCGGAGTTCGACCGCTGGAACGATCAGGTCTGGAAGGCGCTCTTCGTGATCGGCGAGGACGATTCGAGCGGCGAGGTGATAGACGAGGTGTTCTCCGGCGCGGTCGCGGGCTTCTACTCTCCGGCCGATGACCGGATCGTAATCGTCGTCGGCGACGAGGAGGCCGTCCAGGTCTCGCCGTCGACGCTGTTACACGAGCTCGGTCACGCGATGCAGGACCAGTATGACGACCTGAGCGATCCCCGCTACACCGGCGCGACACAGGACGGCGATCTCGGCATCGATGGGGCCGTCGAGGGCGAGGTCGTCTACATGGAGGAGGTCTACGCCGAACGCTGTGCGGACGAGTGGGCCTGCACGCCCGAGCCGACCGGCACGGGCGGGGGCGGCGGCGATCCGAACCTCGGCGTGTTGTTCACGGTCCTCCAGCCGTACTCCGACGGGGCGGCTTACGTCGACGAACTGATCGAGGATGGTGGTTGGGAGGCCGTCGACGAACTCATGGCAGACCCGCCCGAGACGACCCGCGAGACGATCCACCGCGAGCCGTTCGAGCCCACGCCCATCGACCTCAACGACACCGCCGAGGAGGGCTGGGAGCGGTACGCCGACCAGGGCGTCAACGGCTCCGACACGGTCGGCGAGGCGTCGATGTTCGTCTCGTTGTGGTATCAATCGGAGACGCACGGCGCGCAGTTCCGCGACCCAGTCGATATCACGGACACCGATGACGCCCACCCGTATCAGCTCTACAACTACTCACACCCGGCGACGAACGGCTGGGCGAACGACGTCCTCTACCCCTACCGCAACGACGGAGGCGACGAGGAGCGGGACGGCTACGTCTGGCGGATCGAGTGGGACAGCGACGACGACGCCGAGCGGTTCCACGAGGCCTACCTCCGGATCCTCGACGCCCACGACGCCGAGCATCGCTCGGACGGCCTATACGATGTCGCCGAGGGCGACTTCCGGGGGACCTACGGGATCGAACGGAACGACACGACGCTGACCATCGTCCACGCGTTAGAGCCCGAGGAGGTGTTCGAGCTTCGTCCGGCCCTCGACCCGACGGATCCGCCAGTGACGCTCGAGGGTGACGACTCCTTCGACGACCCGGTCGGCGACGAGTTTGGCGACCTCCCCGATGAGCCGACCGGCGAGGATGACGTGGTGGGCAACGATGACGCCCCCGGCTTCGGCATCGTCGTCGCGCTCGCCGCACTTGCCGCGCTACTATCGGCGGGCGCGCTCGTCGCTCGCAGAAGTCGGACCCTTTAGGATCCCGGCCGGGCTACCCTGTATATGGCCGAGTTCGACATCGTCGGGCCCGAAGCGATCCGAGAGGGTCGCGCGACCGACGCCTACTTCGAACGGACCGAGACGACGCTCCGGGAGGCGGGTCGTAACCCACGGGTCGTCGCGGAGGTGACCGCCGACCAGTTCCCCGACGGCGAGTTCGAACTGTTCGCCGGGCTGAAGGACGCGATCGCCTTACTCGAAGGCCACCCGGTCGATGTGGAGGCGATCCCCGAGGGACGCCTCTTCGATGGCGGCCCGGTGATGCGGATCGAGGGGCCGTATCGCTCGTTTGCCCGGCTCGAAACCGCCCTCCTCGGGTTCCTCTCGCACGCCTCCGGGATCGCGACTGCCGCGCTCGACTGCCGGGTCGCCGCACCCGACTCAACGATCCTCTCGTTCGGCGCTCGCCACGTCCACCCCGCGATGGCCGCGACGGTGGAACGGTCCGCGTTGCTCGCGGGCTTTGACGGCTTCTCACACGTCGCCGCCGGCGACCTCCTCGACCGGGAGGCGTCGGGGACGATGCCGCACGCGCTCGTCCTCTGTTTCGGTCCCGGCGAGCAGGAGGCGGCGTGGACGGCCTTCGACGAGGCGGTCGACGAGGAGGTCGAACGGATCGCCCTCTGTGACACCTACACCGACGAACGCGATGAGACGCTCCGCGCGGTCGCGACGCTCGGGGACCGGCTCGACGGCGTCCGGATCGACACCACGGGCTCGCGACGCGGGGACTTCCGGCACATCATCCGGGAGGTACGTTGGGAGCTTGCGGCGGCCGGCAAGCCCGACCTCCCGATCTACATCTCCGGCGGGCTCGGCCCGGCCGACCTCCGTGAACTCCGGGACGTCGTTACGGGGTTCGGCGTCGGCGGGTACGTCTCGAACGCCGACCCGGTCGACTTCTCGCTCGACCTCGTCGCCGTCGACGGCGTGTCGGGCGCGAAACGCGGGAAGCTCTCGGGCGTGAAGGCGGTCTATCGGACCGCCGACGGCGACCATGCGGTGCTGCCGGCGGACGATCCGGCCCCCACCGCCGCCGAACCGCTGTTTACGCCCGTCCTCCGTGACGGTACCCTCGTCGACGGCGCGAGCGACCTGTTCGCGCTCGATTCGGGGGTCGAGCGGGCACGCTCGGACGCGTCGCTCGTCGGATACGGGGAACACCGATAAACGGACGTTCGAGGCCGGTTAGAGCTCCTCAACGGCGCCGCCGTCGGCGCGCTCGCGGAACACCTGTCCCTCGATCAGCGTCACCATCGTGTCGTCGTCCTGCCAAGCTGTCGGGGGCAGTTTCGCCTTCCGGCAGGCCCGTGAAAGGAACTCGGCGCCGGACCAATCGTTCTCGACGGGCAGCGTCGGGTAGAGCCACCCGTGGGCGTTGCCACCGTCGACGGCGACTCCGTGGGTGCCGAGTTCGAGGTCAGAAAGCGGGTCGTTCGTGATCACGGTGTTCGAGACGATACAGACCGAGACGACGATATTGTCGAGTTCCTTCGGTTCGACCTCGGAGCCACAGGAGTCGCCCGAGGCGGCCTGGATCGCGGCCTCGACGATCGCGTGTCCGAGCTGATCGGTCGTATCCCATGCGCCGGCACAGCCGCGGAGGCGTCCGCGTCCGCGGGTCGATTGCAGCCTGACGAACGCGCCGGTTCGCGCATAAAAGGCGTCCCGCATACTTCCGGGCTGCTCCCGTTGTCCCTGCCGTACAAACGATTCGACCGCTTCCCGCGCGAGTTCGACCGCTCGTGCCCCGTCGTCGTATGAGAGTTGAACGGTCTGCGCCTCGGACATACCCTGTATTATGTTGCCGTGGACTTGAACGCTTCCCTTATCGATGAGGGTTCATGAAGGACTCGCGGATGCCCGAATCGTCGACGACTCCGGGGACCGAACGGCTTATTCTGCCACGCGGAATAGTTCCCACCGGACAGAGGGAGCCCGACTCCCGTGCATCAGCATGAGGAAAGTCCCCCCACCGGCCGGACGGGCGACCGGGCACACGCCCGGAGTCGGAGACGGCTGGCTCTGGAACAGCAACGACACCCCCCGCCCCGACCGATGAGGTG
>PWGU01000193.1 GCA_003554605.1 Halorubrum sp. | reverse complement strand
ACGGTCGCCGTCGGCCCTCTTAAGCGTGTTCTCTTCGTCCCGATATCCGGACTTGGGGAGTGAGTTATATACTTCGCGGACGGTGTGGCCGATATGCTCGTCGTCGTCTCGGACACCCACAGTAGCGAGGACCATCGGCTCCGTGGACGAACCCTGACCGCGGTTCGGGAGGCCGACACCGTCGTCCACGTCGGCGACTTCTACCGGGAAGCGGTGCTTGACGCGTTCGAAGCGGAGGCGAGGACGCTCCGGGCGGTCTACGGCAACAACGACGACGCGGCGATCCGCGACCGCGTCCCGAAGGCGAGGACGGTCGAGTACGCGGGCGTTCGGTTCGCCGTCACCCACCGACACCGTGGCGGGGATACGGGACTCGTGATGTTCGGCCGTGAACGTGGGGCCGATGCGGTGATCTACGGCCACAGCCACACGCCCCGATTCGACGGCTCGACCGCCTTGCCGCTCATCAACCCCGGCAGCCACGCACAACCCCGGGGAAACCGCCCGGCCCACGCGGAGATCGAGCCGGCCGGTGCGGCCGATGCGGGCGGTGAAGGTGATGCGGCCGGCGAGCTGATCGGCCGGCTCGTCACCCCCGACGGTGAGGTCTTCGAGGAGTTTCGGCTCGGGCGGTGAGCCACTACTGGCCGCCACCGTGAGGACATGACCGTCGCTGGAGTTCGCGCCGCACGCACTTTTTAATAAGCCTACCCCAGCGTATGCAGGGGGTTCATCCTGATCTTTTATATGGGATGAATCAAATTGGGAATATACATCATGACAGATGGTGACGGTCAACTTGAAGCGAGACTGACTGAGCAGGAGGTGTTCGAACCACCGGAGGCGTTTACAGCGGGCGCGAACGTCTCTGACCCGGACATCTACGAGAAGTTCGAGGAGGAGTGGCCGGCGTGTTGGGAGTCGGCGGCCGACCTTCTTGAGTGGGAGTCCACCTACGATCAGGTGTTGGACGACTCGAACCCGCCGTTTTATGAGTGGTTCACCGACGGGAAGCTCAACGCGTCCGCGAACTGTCTCGACCGACATCTCGACGAGCGTGGCGATGAGGTCGCCATCGAATGGATCGGCGAGCCCGTCGAGGAGGCGAACCGGTCGTTCACCTACGCCGAGTTACACCGCGAGGTAAACGAGTTTGCGGCGGCGCTGCGCGAACTCGGCGTCGGCGAGGACGACATCGTCACGATGTACATGCCGATGATCCCGGAGCTGCCGATCGCGATGTTGGCGTGTGCCCGGATCGGCGCGCCACACAGCGTCGTCTTCGCGGGCTTCTCCGCGGAGGCGCTCGCGACCCGGATGAACGCCGCCGACTCGGAGTACCTCATCACCTGTGACGGCTACTACCGCCGCGGCGACCCGCTCGACCATCTGGACAAGGCAAACGAGGGCCTGGCGGGGGTCGAACACGACACCTCGACGGTCGTCGTCGACCGACTGAGCGACAACGGCGACGACTTCGGTCACGAGTTGACCGATGACCAGTACGACTACGCCGACCTCGTCGAGGACCATGCCGGTGCCGAGGTGGATCCGGTCACGCGGGACGCCGAGGACATGCTCTTTTTAATGTACACTTCGGGGACGACGGGCCAGCCCAAGGGGGTGAAACATACGACCGGCGGCTACCTCTCGTGGGCGACGTGGACCGCACACGCGGTGCTCGACGTCAAACCGGAGGACACCTACTTCTGTGCGGCCGATATCGGCTGGATCACCGGTCACTCCTACATCGTCTACGGGCCGCTCACCCTCGGCACGACCACGATGATGTACGAGGGCACGCCGGACTACCCCGACCGCGATCGACTCTGGTCGATCATCGACGAGTACGACGCGACCCAGTTGTACACCGCGCCGACGGCGATCCGCGCGTTCATGAAGTGGGGGAGCTCCTTCCCCGAGAACCACGACCTCTCCTCGTTGCGGCTGCTCGGAACGGTGGGCGAGCCGATCAACCCGCGCGCCTGGAAGTGGTACTACACCCACATCGGCAACGAGGAGTGTCCGATCGTCGATACCTGGTGGCAGACGGAGACGGGCGGGATGATGGTCACCACGCTGCCCGCGATCAAGGACATGAAACCCGGCGCTGCGGGGCCCCCGCTGCCGGGCGTGGACGTACAGATCGTCGACGCCCTCGGCGAGGAGGTCGAGGCCGGACAGGCTGGCTACCTCACGGTACAGAAGCCGTGGCCGGGGATGTTGCGGACACTCTACCGAAACGATGAGCGGTACATCCAGGAGTACTGGGCGGAGTATTCCGACACCGAGAGCGACGACCCGGAGGATTGGGTCTACTTCCCGGAGGACGGCGCGAAGATCGACGAGGACGGCTACATCACCGTTCTCGGGCGCGTCGACGACGTGATCAACGTCTCCGGTCACCGGCTGGGAACGATGGAGATCGAGTCCGCCATCGTCGGCGTCGAAGGGGTCGCCGAGGCCGCGGTCGTCGGCGGCGACCACGACCTCAAAGGCGAGGCGGTCTACGCCTACGTCATCACCGAGGACGGGTACGACGGCGATGAGGGGCTTCGGGAGCGAATCATCGCCGGCGTCGAGGAGGCGATCGGTCCCATCGCCCGTCCCGAGCAGGTCGTGTTCACCCCGGACCTCCCGAAGACGCGGTCGGGGAAGATCATGCGCCGCCTGCTCGAAAACATCGCCGACGGCGACGAGCTCGGCAACACGAGCACGCTCCGGAACCCCGAAATCGTCGAGGACATCCAACGGCAGGTACAGGGCTAACCCACGGCCCGATTTTCGATTCATCAGCCGGCACACCCGATACGGAACCCGTCCGGAAATCGAAAGAATGCAAGACAACCTCACGCACGACCAATCCATGACAGATAACGACTCACACGACGACGCACAGGAAGACGGAGAAAGGAAGACGAACCGAGGTCCTCCGGACCGACCGCCCACCGAGCAGGTTCGGACCGACGGCGGCAAAAGCGACGTCGAGATCGAACGGGAGGTCGACTACTTGGAGGTCGAGATCAACCTGCTGAAGCCGGCGACGCCCTTTATGCGGGATCACCTCCGGGTGATCTGGCTCGGGTTCGGCATCTGGGTCGTCACCACCTTCGGGCCGATCACCGCCACGCGGTTCGCCCCGGATCTGATGACGACGCCGATGCCGATCATCGAGTTCCCGCTGCACTACTTCCTGATCGCCATCGTCGCTCCCTCTTCGGCGCTGATACTGTCGGTGTGGTACGCCAAAAAGCGGGACGGGATCGACGAGAAATACGGGATCAAACAGGTAACCGATGACCCCGACGATGCCGGTGCGACCGCCGAGCCCGCCGCGGCTGATGGGGGGACCGACGAATGAGCGTCGCGGTCGCTCCCCTGCAGGCCGAAGGGCTCCTCCCCGAGGGGCTCGACGTTTCGTTCAAACTCCTTCCTGGGATCATCGTCGTCTCGATGATGACGTTGTTCCTGGCGATCGGGTTCGTCTTCAAGGTGGCCGACACCGACGACATGTGGGTCGCCGGCCGCTCGATCGGCAACATCGAAAACGGAATGGCGATCGGGGCGAACTGGATGTCGGCGGCGTCCTACCTCGGGATGGCCGCGCTCATCGCGCTCTCGGGGGTCTATGGGCTGGCGTACGTCGTCGGCTGGACGACCGGATATTTCGTGCTGCTGATCTTCATGGCCGCCCAGATGCGCCGGTTCGGCAAATACACCGCCCCGGACTTCGTCGGGGACCGGTTCAACTCCGATAGCGCCCGCGCGCTCGCGGCCATCACGACGTTCCTCATCGGCTTCGTTTACGCGCTCGGACAGGCTCGCGGGATGGGACTCGTCGGGATGTACATCCTCGGCGACATCAACAACGTGGTGCCGCTGCCCGGGCTCGACGCGTACCAAGCGATGATGGTGCTCTTTATGATCGTCACCATCGCCTACCTCGCGCTCTCGGGGATGCTCGGTGCGACAAAGAACATGGCGTTGCAGTACATCATCCTCATCGTCGCGTTCCTCACCGGCCTCCTCGCGACCGGCTGGACGGAGGGGTACTCCACGCTGCTTCCGCAGATCGAGTACGGGCTTCTCATCAGCGAACTGGGCGCGGAGTTCTCCGATCCGTTCGCCGGCGGGAGCTACTACCTCTGGATCGCGACCTGTTTCAGCCTGGTGTTCGGAACGTGTGGGCTCCCGCACGTGCTCGTGCGCTTTTACACGGT
>PWGU01000216.1 GCA_003554605.1 Halorubrum sp. | reverse complement strand
GAGCTGATCTGGCATCAGGAACGCGGCGGCGACGTCTTCGGGCTCATCGCCGATCTGGAGGCGCACTCGGCCCGTGGGATGTCCTGGCCGGAGATCGACGAGCACGCCCGCGACTACCTCCTCTCGCTGCTCGCGCTCGGGTTCGACCCGGAAGATGGAACGCTCTACCGGCAGTCGGACAACCGGGAGGTGCAGGATCTGGGGTTCGAGCTCGGCTCAAAGGCGAACTTCTCGGAGTTCGAAGCGATCTACGGCTTCGACGGCGAGACGAACATCTCACACATGCAGAGCGTCATCACCCAGACGGCCGACATCCTCTACCCGCAGCTCGCGGACGAGCCGAAGCCCACGGTGATCCCCGTCGGCCCCGACCAGGATCCCCACGTGCGATTGACCCGCGACCTCGCCACCCGCGTGCGCTATTTCAAGGTGACCGAGGCGTTCGCCAGCTTCGAGCTGACCGATGCGGAGCGGCAGCTTGTGCGAGCCGCGTACGACGCGCTCGCGGGCGACGTGGCCGGTTCAGGGGGCGACGAGACTGACCCCGCAGGCGACGTTCGATGTGCGGACGCCGCCGAATGGCTGGAGACGTACGAGCCGCCGGGGTCGGCAGATGATGGGAGCGAGACGACGCCCGCGCTTGCCGACGCGAAGCCGACCGCCTTAAAGAAGCTCCGGGCCGCCGGCAAGGAGCCGCTCCGTCCGCGGGTTCGCTTCTTCGACCGCAACGCGACCGACGAGGCGTTCGAGGCGTTGATCGACGCCGTCGAGGGCGAAAAGCGCGTCTTCGAGGGGCACATCGACGCCTTCGACCTCCCGCGGGAGGCCGCGGAGTCGCTCGCGCGTGAGATCGAACTCGACCACGACGGTTTCGGGTTCCGCCAGCCCTCCTCCATCTATCACCGGTTCATGTCGGGGCTCACGGGCGGCAAGATGTCCTCCTCCATCCCCGCGAGCCACATTTCGCTGCTCGATGACCCCGAGGAGGGGTATGAGAAGGTGAAGGCGGCGACGACGGGCGGGCGCTCGACCGCCGAGGAACAGCGCGAACTGGGCGGCGAGGCCGACGAGTGCCCGGTCTACGAGCTGTACGCCTACCTGCTCGCGGGCGACGACGACGGGCTCGCCACGGAGGTCTACACTGAATGCGTGACCGGCGAGCGGCTCTGTGGCGGCTGTAAGGAGCAGGCGGCGGAACTCATGCGGGAGTTCCTCGCGAACCATCAGGAGAAGCGCGAGGAGGCCGAGGCGCTGCTCGACGACCTCGACATCGACCTCGATTCCGACCGGCGGGGGACGGGCGGGGAGCACTGAGGACCTCGAATTAAGAACGGCCATGCCGAAGGATCGGTATGTCAACCGAGGTTAACGATCCTAACGCCGAAACCGACCGTAACGTCTTCGGCGGGGAGCTCGCCGCGTGCAGCCACGACCCAAAGACGGGGTACCTGCGGGACGGCTGCTGCCGTGAGGTCGCCAGCGACGTAGGCGAACACACGCTCTGTGCGGTCGTCACCGCGGAGTTTCTCCGATACAGCCGCCGACAGGGAAACGACCTGATCACGCCGCAGCCGGCGTTCGCGTTTCCCGGGCTCGTCCCCGGCGACCGCTGGTGTCTCTGTGTCGGGCGGTGGCTGGAGGCCGTCGAGGACGACGTCGCCCCGCCGGTGGTCCTGGAGGCGACGAACGAGTCCGTGCTTCGGGTCATCGAGCCGGACCTCCTCCGTGCCCACGAGTTCGATCCGGAGACCTTCGAGCCGGGGACGCTGGCCGATCGGTAGCCGGAACGGAGGTCCGCACGGGGGTACACCGCGGCCGCCCCGGGCTCAGCCGTGGGTGTATCCCGCGTCCGGCAGCGGCTCGCCGTCGAGGGTGATCCCCTCCTCGCTGGGGACGACGGAGCCCACCCGCGTGAGTCCGGCCGGACAGGCGGCTTGCGCCTCGCTGAGGCGATCCTCCGGAACCGAACAGACGAGTTCGAAGTCCTCCCCGAAGGTCGTCGCCAACTCGAACCGCTCGTCGGCGTCGGGCGTGACGCCCGCGAGATCGGAATGGATGGGAACCGAGTCGCGCGAGAGAGAGAACCCGACGCCGCTCGCCTCCGCGAGCTGATGAAGCGACCGGGCGAGCCCGTCTGAGGAGTCCATCATTGCGGTCGCATGCGGGGCGAGTGCGACGCCGTCGGCGACGCGGGGAGTAAACCGAAAGAGGTCGTTCGCGCGCTCTGCAGATTCGACGGTGTCGCGCTCGAAGAGGCGGAGGGCGGCCGCCGAGCGGCCCCACTCGCCGGTGACACAGAGCGCCTCGCCGGCGGACGCGCCGGAGCGTCCCACCGGCCCCGCGTCGGTCACGTCGCCGACGGCGGTCGTCGCGGTCGTGAACTCCGAATGCACGTCGAGGTCACCCCCGACGTATTCGGCGTCGACGGTCGCACAGACCTCGCTCGCCCCGGAGACGAACCGTTGGAGTTCGTCGTGATCGAGCGCCTCGTCGGCGTAGACGGCGACCGCGGCGGTTGCCCTCGCCCCCATCGCGGCGACGTCCGAAAGCGACGCGCCGACCGCACGCCAGCCGGCCGTATAGCGGGTCGTTCCGGCGGGGAAGTCGGTCCGCTCGTGGAGCATGTCCGTCGTGATAACGAGGTCATCGACGACCGCGGCATCGTCGCCGGCGTGTGGAACGTCGATGGCGAGCATCCGGAGGGCATCGCGCTCATTCACGGGAGTCGATATCACGCACGGAGATATATAATCACCCGATCGCGGACCCGTTCGAGGGAGGTTCCGTCCCACGATCGCCGGGTGTCAAACCATCAATGTTTCCGAGCGTCACACGTCTTCGCTCCCGTCACGTTCGCTCGCCACGATCCCCTGCTCGCACAGCGCGTCGATCTCGTCGCCGTCGTAGCCGTACTCCCGAAGGATCGCCTCGGTGTGTTCGCCGAGCGAGGGCGGGTGACGCCGGACCGTCGCGGGAGTTCGTGAGAGATGCATCGGCGACCCGGGAACCGTCATCGTCCCGGCGGTCGGGTGGTCGACCTCGACGCGCATCCCGCGGGCCTCGACCTGCGGGTCGGCGAAGACCTCGCTCACGTCGCGCACGCGACTCGCGGGCACGTCGTGGTCTTCGAGCAACGCCTCCGCTTCGGCGGTGGTGAGTTCGGCGAAGGTCGCGTTCAGTTCGGGGTCGAGTTCGTCGCGGTGTCTGACCCGCCCCTCGTTCGTCTCGAACCGCTCGTCGGCGAGGAGATCCGGCCGATCGATCGCCTCACAGAGCCGCGGCCAGAACGGGTCGGACGAACAGGCGACGACGACGTAGCCGTCGGCCGTCTCGAACGCCTGATACGGCGCGATGTTCGGGTGTTTACTCCCCATGCGTCCCGGCGGCTCGCCGCTCGCGAAGTAGTTCGTCGCCATGTAGCTCGTCCACGCGGCCTGTCCGTCAAGCAGGCTCACGTCGACTTTCTGTCCCGTCCCGTCGCCCAGCTCGCGCTCGAAGAGGGCCGCGAGGATCGCCTGCGTGGCGTACATCCCCGCGCCGATGTCCGCGAGGGCGACGCCGATCCGGACGGGTGGCCCACCCTCGACACCGGTAAAGGACATGAACCCGCCGCGCGCCTGCATCATGATGTCGTAGGCGGGTTTGTCGCGGTCGGGGCCCCACTCGCCGTACCCGGAGATCCCGCAGTAGATGAGCCCCGGATTGATCTCGCGGAGGTCGGCGTAGCCGAGCCCCCACTCGTCGGTCTTGCCGACGCGGAAGTTCTCGACGAGGACGTCGGCCTCGCGGGCGATCTCCCGGACCACCTCGCGGCCCTCCTCGCTCGCGAGGTTCACCTCGATGGAGCGTTTGTTCCGGTTGATGCTGGCGTAGTAGGCGCTTTGTGCGCCCTCGCCTTCCCCGAAGGCGGGCGGCACCCACGTCCGCGTCTGATCGCCCTGCCCGGGCCGTTCGACCTTGATCACCTCCGCGCCGAGGTCGCCGAGTTGCATCGTACAGAAGGGCCCGACGAGCACCCGCGAGAGGTCGAGGACCGTGATCCCGTCGAGCGGCCCCGTCTCCCCCGTGGGCGTCCGCGCCTCACCGACCATCGTCGATCACCCCGCTTCGCGTGGGGATCACCCGGCTTGCGGCACGGCGTCGTCGTAACCGACCGATCGATCGTTGCATATCATCGCCGTCTCGCGGGTGGGTAATGAGCCTCCCGACGTGCGTCGGGGCTGCCGGTATGTGGTGTCGAAGAACCGGCCCCCGGAGGGTCAGCCGGGCGGCTCGATCAGCTCGACCCGTTCGGGTTCGACGCCGAAGCCGCTCGCGAGCCGCTCGGCGACGTGGCCCTCGGGGTCGAACCGCTCCACACCTTGGCCGGCCCCCACTTCGCCGTCGACGGAGAGGGTCGCGACCGCCTCGACGGTGGTGTCGTTGAGCCCCGGCTTGAGGCCCGCGATCTCCAGGTCGTCGACGGCGACGCCATCGACGCGCTCGACCTGCGTGCGGGCACCGGCTGCGAGGTCGCCCGGGGTCGCCTGCGAGACGCGGACGGTCAGCTCCGTTCTGGCCAGCAGTTGGGTTGCGGCTGCCATAGGCCCCACGCCGCGAGTCGAACGCGGATCCGATGACCGTGGATGGTCGGCTCCTCGGGACGGGCGGTGTGACGACGGGTGATGACGTGTGTCGAGCACACCGGCACGCTCCCGCGTGGGGTGACGGTCACGTCCCGACCGGCACGGCATCGGCTGTGGAGAACGAAGGGATGGTCCGTCCTTCGGGGAAACTCCCCAGCCGACGCGCGTTACGCGGTCGGGTGGACGGACCGTGTGGCCGGGATCCCTGCAAGCGCCCATCCGTGTACCGCCGCGGACGCGCCGCTTACGGATGCGGCGGGCGCGGACGGATTCGGGGTGAACGCTGACATCGGATCTCGGCGGGCGCACGAAGCGCCGTTAATCGGTCCGTCGGCCGCGTGGCTCTTAAAACTACGCAGACCTTGACATCGTGTGTCATGAATTAGGGTCACACCCGCGCAACGCCGAGACGACAGGCCTATGATGGACGCCGGGCCAGTTTCTCGTAACGTCACTCTCCATGATCGAGCGTATCCACACCGTCGACGTCGAACCGGATGCCGAGGAGGTCGCCATCGCGGGGCACGTACACGAGATCCGCGACCTTGGCGGGCTCGTCTTCCTCATCGTTCGCGACCGCGAGGGACTCATTCAGGTCGTATTTAAAGAGGAGCGCGAACCCGAGCTGTTCGAGGCGGTCCAGGACGTCGGCTCCGAGGACGTCGTCCGGATCGTCGGCGAGCCCGTCGAGAGCGGACAGGCCCCCGGCGGCGTCGAACTCGTTCCCCACGAGTACGAGGTCCTCGATGAGGCCGACTCCCCGCTCCCGCTTGAGATATCCAAGGACGTCGACGTCGACCTCTCGACCCGACTCGACAACCGCGCGCTCGACCTCCGAAAGCCCGAGGTGCTCGCGGTGTTCACCCTGCGCTCGAAACTGATGACCGCGATGGAGGAGTGGTTCGACGAGGAGGGCTTCGTCGACATCAAGACCCCGCTCATCTCGAAGGGCGGCGCGGAGGGCGGCGCGGAGCTGTTCCCGATCCTCTATTATGACCGCGACGCCTTCCTCTCCCAGAGCCCACAGCTGTACAAACAGATCCTGATGGCCGCCGGCTACGAGGCGGTTTATGAGACCGGGACTGCCTTCCGCGCCGAGAACTTCGCGACCTCCCGGCACGTCTCGGAGATCGCGATGTTCGACGTCGAACTCGCCTACATCGAGGATCACCACGACGTGATGGACGTCCAAGAGGAGTCGCTGCGCTACGCGCTCCGGGCGGTCGCCGAGGACGCCGAGCGCGAACTCGACCTGCTCGACGTCGACTTGGAGGTCCCCGAGGACGACTTCCCGCGGATCACCTTCGATGAGGCGCTCGACCTCCTCGAAACCGAGTTCGGCCACTTCCCGGAGGACCCGACCGATCTCGATACGAAAGGCGAGAAGCTGCTCGGTGAGTACTTCGAGGAGCAGGGTCACCCGGCCGTCTTCGTCGTCGGCTACCCCGACGAGAAGTTCTACTACATGCAGGACGTCGAGGGCGACGAGATCGCCTCGCGTAAGTTCGACCTCATCTACAAGGGACTGGAGCTCTCCTCCGGCGGACAGCGCCAGCATGACGTCGACGCCATGCGCGAGGTAATGGCCGAGGAGGGCGTCGAGGAGGCGAACTTCGAGTTCTACCTCGAGGCGCTGAGCTTCGGTACGCCCCCACACGGCGGCTACGGACTCGGCATCGATCGGCTCCTCCAGAAGGTCACCGGCCTCGACAACATCAAGGAGGCGATCATGTTCCCGCGCGACCCGAACCGCTTGGAGCCATAGGCGCGCCCGGACGGGCCGTCGAATATCTATGTATTGGGCCTCAAAAACGCCGAATCGCCCCCGTTATCGACACCCACAGGGACATCGCACCGCCACCCTTTTTTAATTGAGAGCCCACGGTGCCGGCGTGATGAACCGACGCGCGACGGGACGGTCAGCGACGGACGGGCGGCATACCGGGAGTTCCACCGACGGCACGACACGGCGTCGCCTCCTCGCGGGCACCGGGGTCGTTGCGCTCGGCGGCCTCGCCGGCTGTCTGGACGACATCACCGAGTACGAGTCCGCGCCGTACGGGGTCGACTCCGAGACCGCCGCCGGCGCGGACTACGACCTCGAAACGGTCGATACGGTCGTGATCGAGGAGACGCTCGGGCTCGGGCCGATAGAGGAGACCGTCGTCGCGACGAACCACGTCGTCGAGTACGAGAAGACGGTCGATATCGGGCCGCTCGGGGAGTTTCGTGGCGGCGTCTTCGTCACCTTCTCGACGCCGCAGATCTCCGTGCTCGGCCAGGAGTTCAACCCCGTCGCCGACATGGACACCGAGGAGCTTATCGAACTCGTCCAGGACAACTACGACGACTTAGAGAACATCGAACACGACACCGACGAGGAGGTCGAGGTCCTGGAGGAGCCGGTAACGCGCTCACGGTTCGAGGCGGACGCGACCTTCGACGGCACGTCAGTCGAGGTCGACCTCCACGTCACCGAAGCGGTCGCCACCGAGGATGACCTCGTGGTGACCATCGGCGTCTATCCGACGACGCTCCGGGGTCAGGAGGAGGATCACACCATCTCGATGATGGGAGGTGTGACGCCCGTTGCAGACCTCGACGACGCGGAGGAAAACGGAGGCGACGGCGGCGACGACGGAAGTGATGACGGCGGGGGCGACGAAGAGGACGACGGCGGCCTCCTCGGCTGACCCGCGACCTCACTCGCGATCGAGTGGGGTTCAGTAGAAGCCGCGGTCCACGTCGTCGGCGTCGATCAGCTCGTCGAGCTCCTTCGAGAGCAGCTCCTCGGCCTCCTCGAAGGTGTCGGTGAGCTCGTCCAGCTCGTCGGGGCGACCGTCGAACTCGTAGTCCATCGGACCGAACGCGGGGGACTCAAGCGCCTCCATCACGTCGCTAAAGAGGTGGTCGGGCTCCGTCGGGGCCTCCGCGTGGACCTTCAGCGTCTCCTGCAGCCGCGTCGCCATCTCCTCGGCCTGCGTCTCGTCTTCCGGCGGCGTCCTGACGGCGAACCGGCCCGGCGAGTCCGCGTCGGGCAGCAGCGGGTCGAGTTCGTCGTCCACCTTGCGGGCGACCTTCGCCCCGACCCCGCGGAGCTCCTGCGGGTTCTTCGCGTACGTCTTCACGTGATAGACGCCGACGTTCGGGTGGCCGAAATAGAGGTCCTCACCGAGCCCCGACCGACGGGAACCGGCGACGGCCCGCCAGCCGTCCGGGTCGGTCGAATCGCCCGCGACGTCCGCGAGGATCTCCCGCCAGTCTCGAACACGCATACGGTCGACCCCTTATACGTGGAGGGGAATGAGCGTATCGGTCAGCCGGTCGAACGCCGTCATCACGCCGACCGGCACGGCTCCTGACGGGGACGATACCGCACTTCGGCGACCCTTCATCATGGTTCGGCGGTTGAACAGGGGGAACGGTTAGCACCATTGACGACCAATCACGCGGTATGGATCCGACCGACTTCGTCTACACGGTGGGGATGACTGACGAGGAGGTGATCGACGCCCTTGAGACGCACACGACCGGCGTGCTCTCGTTCGCGCTGGACGACGACGCGTACGCGATCCCGATCGGATATCACTACGCCGATGACTCGGTGTACTTCCGGTTCGGTGACGACGATGGGGCAAGGAAGGTCGCCGCCGCCGAACACACCGGCGATGCGTGTTTCGTGCTGTACGAAGCGGAGGACGAACGGTCGTGGAGCGTGATCCTCACCGGACCGCTCCGACGGATCGAGGATCCGGCCGCGCTCGGGTTCGACGAGGCGACGGTTCGTGAGCGGTTCGGGCCGCTCCGCGTGTTCGACGAGACGCCCGAGGATATTACGCTCGTGCTGTATGAACTCGACGCCGAACGGATCGTGGGACGCCGTACGATGAGGTAGCGATCCAGAGGATCGGCGGCCCTCCGAACGCGCGTCGGGCCGGCGACGTGATCACCTCACCGTTCGTAGACGGGTTTTCGCTGTTTGTCCGCGTATTTATACGCCGCCCGCGCGAGTAGCAACGAACCGACGATAAGCAGAATGTAGGAGAACGGCGACTCCGACCCGCCGAGCACGTCCACCGTCCCCCACATCGCGAGCCCGAAATAGAGCGCGACGCGGAACCGGAAGGTGTCGAACCCCTCCTTGAAAAAGCCCCAGACGACGAGCGCCGCGATGTAGAGGCTCACGCCGACGTCCCCGACCGCCGCGAGGCCACGTTGTTCGATCTGGAGATAGCCGCTCACCGCCGACAACAGTGCGAGCGCCAGGATCACCCCGCCGAGCACCTGCCGGCCGTACCGTCCGTAGAGGGAGTCGCTCATGTCGCCCCCTCGGACGGCGAGATATAAGGGGCCACCGGCTTCCGGCGGATCGCACGTCCCGCCTGACCGGCCGGACTCGGACGAAAGACCGGGTTTAAAAGGCGACGAAGACCGCCGCGATCCCGGCGATCACACCAAGGATCCGCGCCACACCGGCCACCTGGCGGTACCGGACCGGAAGCGACTCCGCGAGCCCGAAACACGAGAGCGCGCCGCCGAGCATGATGAGAAACGTCTGTGTCGAGCCGCCACGGGTCGAGAGGAAAGCCGCATAGCCGAACACGCCCGCGGCCAGAATCAGCCAGAGCGCCCCGCTTCCGACCCCCTCCGGCTCCCGAAACAGCGTGTCGGATAACGTCCCTCGCATCACGTGTCCCCGCGACCCGGGCGGTAAAAACGGCACCGGTGTGCGAGCCGACCGTAAACCGGCACCGGTGTGCGCGCCGATCCGTAAACCGGCACCGGCGTGCGAGCCCATCCTCAAACGAGGATGGACGCTCGACCGACGACAAACGCCAGCGCCGCGAGGAACATCCCGTATTTAAATCGCTCCTGGGCGACCGTCGGCCGTCGGAACCCCTCGATGCAGGCGTAGATCATGACGATATCCGCGAGCAGCACCACGGCGAGATACGCCGCGCCGAACGTGCCGAGCAGGTACGGAAGCGGGCTGACCGCGACGGCAACGAGCAGCGTCACGGTGGCGACCCACAGCGCGCGGTCCGAGCCGATGGCGATGGGGAGCGTGTTCAGCCCCTCCTCACGGTCGCCGTCGAGGTCCTCGACGTCCTTGATTATCTCGCGGGCGAACGTCGCGGTCCCGGCGAGGAATCCGAGCACGACCGGCGTTTCGAGGTTGCCGACGGCGGCACCGCCGAAGAGGAACGTTGACCCCACGAGGTAGGCGACGAGGGCGTTGCCGAACGCCGGCAACCCCTTAAATACGCTGGTGTAGGTGACGAGCGCGACGAGGTTGATCACGGCGATGATGATGGCCGCGAGCGGCAGCGTCAGCGTCAGCCCGACGGCGACGACGAAGAGCAGGATCGAAAACCAAAGCGCCCCGCGGGGGGAGACGTCGCCGCGTGGGATGGCCCGATCGGGCTGGTTGATCGCGTCGATCTCGCGGTCGAAGTAGTCGTTGATGGCGTTTCCCGCGCCGACGGCGACGGCCGTGGTGACGACGGCGACCGCCGCCAACGCGACCTCGTCGCCGATCCCCGCCACGAACGCGCCGGTCATCGTCAACAGCCCGGCGGCGACGCAGTTCACCGGGCGGGTGAGTTCGAACAGTCCACGGGCGGTCGTGTACAAGTCGTTTTCCAGCAGTATGCCGCGTGATATAAACGCGGTGGAACGGGTCGAGACGGCGCGTGGATCAGTAGCTTAAAAACCGCCACGGCCGGATCCCTCGGATATGGCGCTGGAGAAAGACGTCGACTGTCCGACCTGTGAGGAGTCGCGCCCGTTCTACCGGACGGCGGCGATGACGCTGCACCTCGGCGAGAAACGCAAGTGGCGCTGTCCCGAGTGCGGCTACGGCTTCGTCGAGATCAACGGGATCAGCACCCTTCACGCGTAGGCCCGCACACGACGGCTGAACGTTGTCCGCGGACGCCGTCGCGGCGACGAGGCGGTGAGCCCTTCTCCTCGGCGATCGCTTGCGTAGCCGGACGGCCCTTTATCACTGCCGGCGGAACGTCTATCAGGCCCTCGGCCTTACAGTTCGGTAACAACGACCGCGTCCCGTGTTCACATGGATCGAGTTATGCCCGTGTGTCGGCCCCAGGTGCCGACGCCGCCGCCGCGAGGAACCGTCCCGTCCGGAGCCACGCGAGGGGTGGTCGGATGACCGACCCGACCGACCCGACCGGAAGCGCCAACCTGAGGAACCCGAGGGATCCGAACGAGGGCGACCCCGCGGACCTTCCCCCGTTCGACCCGTCCGAGGCCGCCAGCCTCGCCGAGGAAGTCATCGACGCCGTCGAGGGGGTGATCGTCGGCCACCGCGACGCCATCGAGGACGTGATCGTCACCGTCCTCGCCCGCGGCCACCTGCTCATCGAGGACGTCCCGGGCGTCGGCAAGACGACGCTGGCGAAGGCGATCGCCCGCTCGTTCGACGCCTCCTTCAAGCGGGTCCAGTTCACGCCCGACCTGCTCCCCTCCGACGTGACCGGCGTCAACGTGTTCAACCAGCGCACCGAGCGGTTCGACTTCCGGCCCGGCCCGGTGTTCGCCACCTTCGTCCTCGGCGACGAGATCAACCGCGCGCCGCCGAAGACGCAGTCGGCCCTCTTAGAGGCGATGGAGGAACGGCAGGTGACGACCGACGGCGTCACGCGAGCGCTCCCGGATCCCTTCTGTGTCATCGCGACCCAGAACGACGTGGAGCCGGGACAGACCTACGAGCTGCCGGTCGCGGAACTCGATCGGTTCACGAAGAAGATCCGGCTCGGCTACCCCGGCACCGACGAGGAGGTACACATGCTCGGGCGCATGGTGGATGACCATGCAGGACATCCGGTGGAGGCGCTCGAACCGGTCGCGAGCGTCGAGGACCTCCTGCGAGCCCGTCGAACCGTGGCGGCCGTCGAGGCGACCGAATCGCTGCGGGGATACGTCGCCCGGATCGCGTCGTACACCCGCCGGAACGCCACCCTCGGCGTGAGTCCACGCGGGAGCCTCGCGCTCCTTCGGGCCGCACAGGCCCGCGCCGTGCTCAACGGCCGCGATTACGTGATCCCGGACGACGTCCAACGGGAGGCCTTGTCGGTGCTCGTCCACCGAATCCGGGTCGAATCGGGGGAGACGAGCGGCCGACAGGTGGTCGTCGAGGCGCTCGACCGGGTCGACGTGGAGGGATAGATGTCCGCCCCGACGCTCACACGACGCGGCCGCATCGTCGTGGGGGTCTGTGTCCTCGCGACCGTCCTCGCGATCGCTGGCGACGGCGGGGCGCTCAACGCCGTCGTCCTGTCCGGCCTCGTCGCGCTCGTCGCCGGCTACCTGCAGGTCACACGGATCGACCGGCCGGACGTCACCCGGTCGCGACCCACTGACGGGTTCGTGGGCGAGCGGCGCGAGGTGTCGCTCACCTTCGATGGGTCTCGCGGGAGCCTCGCCGCCCGGTCGACGTTTCCTGGGCGCGTGACCGACGACACCGACGACGGGATCTCGGTCCTCGACCGGGACCGCTCCGTGATGGCCGTCGGCCGCGACCCGATCACCTACGGGATCGAGTACGTCGCACGGGGACGGAGACGGTTCGGCCCGGTTCGGATCGACGCGACCGACGTCTTCGGGCTGTTCGAGCGGCGGCTGGTCGTGGATGAGCGGACCACGGCGCTCGCGTATCCGGAACGACACCCGATCTCGGCGCGGATTCGCCGCGGGCTCTACGCCGAGGAGGGGATCGGCCGAAGCCCGCAGCGCGAGGAGTTCGACCGGCTTCGCGAGTACGCCCGGGGTGATTCGCTCCGTGACGTTCACTGGCCGGCCACCGCCAAACACGACGAGTTGGTGGTGAAAGAGTTCTCCGCCGAGCGGGCGCGTCGGCGCGTGACGGTCGTCGGTCGGACCGAGGACGACGGGGACGGCGCGGCCGCCGACGTGCTTGCGAGCGCTGCCGTCAGCCTCTCGCTCGCGTTCCTCTCGGACGACGTATCCGTCGACCTTCGACTCCCCGACGGCACGGCGGTCGCCGCCCCCGACGCGTCCGGTCGGCGTGAGTTGCTGGAGTTGACGGCGCTCACCGGCCCGGGGAGGCCGACCGGGGAGGCCGACGCGAACGTGCGGATCGTCGCGAACGCCGGCGGCGCGACCGTCCACCTCGGAACACGGACGATGACCTTCGCCGAACTCCACGCGGACGCGGAGGACGGGCGGCGTGGATGGAACGGCTCGACTGCGGGGACGACAGGGGGCGCGGGGCGACCGCTGCCACCCGTGACCGACGGGGGAGAGCTCCGATGAGGACCATGACCGACGGGGGCAAGGTTTGATGATCGGGTCGGGTTCCACCCGCCGTCATTCGGTTCCAGCGGACGTGGTCCACCCCGCGACCGTCGGCATCGTCGCGGTCGTCGGCGCGTACCTTCACACCGTCCTGTCACTCGCCGACATCGTGGGGGGGAGTGCCCGCCTCGTCGGCGGTGTCCTCCTCGCGGTCGTGCTCGGGCTCGCCTGCGCGCGCCTGCTTGAGGAACGAACCGTGGTCTGGATCACGCTCGCGGGGCTCACCCTCGCGCTCGTCGGCTACTACCTCGCCGTTCCCGAGAGCCAGCGGGCGCTCTTTTCGGTTCGGGGGGTCCTGTTCGACACCCTCTCGTTCCTCACCGGCCTGTCGGTCCTGCGGCTCGCACAGGTTGACGTGTGGCTGTTCGCGGTCATCCCCGTGATGACCTACCTCATCGCGTATCTGACCGGCCGCGGGCGACACGTCCTCGCGGCCGGGGTCGCCGGCGGCGTTCTGGGGCTGTTCGTGCTCACCGGTGACGCCGGACAGCCCGTCACCATCGTCGGGGTGATGGGCGTTGCGCTCGCCGTAGGGGCCGCGACGCTCCGGGCCCCCGGCGGACTCGCCGGCCACGGCGACACCCTCGCGCTCGTGTTGGCGGTGATGCTGGTCGCGAGCGCGACGATCACGGTGATACCCGTGGGCGCGACGCAGGCGTGGGGCGGCGGGGGCGGCACGCCAGGGCTCGAATCGACGCTCATCGACGACGACGAGTTGACGATCGTCGGCTCGGCACAGCTCTCGCCCGAGGTGCGCTTCACCATCGAAAGCGACGTCGAGGCGAACTGGCATACGGGCGCGTACGACACCTACACCGGCGACGGCTGGGTCCGTTCCGGCGAGGAGCGGCCGCTCACGGGGGCGCTTTCGGGGCCGCCGGGCGAAGCCGTCGACGCCTCCGCGACGGTCGTCCCCGAAACCGAGATGCGGGCGCTCCCCGCGCCGTGGCAGGCCGTCGAGGTCGACGGACGTGTCGGCGAGAGCGTGCAGGTCGACGACCGCGGGACGCTCCGACCGGGGACCGAACTGCTCGAAGGGGAGTCAGTCCACGTCGAGAGCCGCGTCCCCGCTCCCGACCCAGAGGCGCTCCGAGAGGCGGACGAGGAGTACGACGACGCGGTCGTCGACCGGTACACCCAGCTGCCCGAGAGCACGCCGGATCGCCTCGGCGAGCGGACGGAGGAGATCCTCGATGAGGCGGGCGCAGAGAACTCCTACGAGGCGGCCGCGGCCATCGAGGCGTACCTGATCGAGGAGTACGACTACTCGTTGTCCGTCGAGCGTCCCGACGGCGACATCGCGGACGCGTTCCTCTTCGAGATGGACGCGGGCTACTGCACGTACTTCGCGACGACGATGGTCGCGATGCTCCGATCACAGGGCGTGCCGGCACAGTTCGTGACGGGCTACAGCAGCGGCGAGCAGGTCGACGACGACGAGTGGGTCGTCCGCGGACAGGACGCACACGCGTGGGTGAAAGTCTACTTCCCGGAGCACGGCTGGGTGTCGTTCGACCCGACGCCGAGCGACGAACGCGATCAGGTCCGTGAGGTCCGCCTCGCGGAGGCGCGCGGAAGCGGCGTGGAGGGCGTCGACACCGAGCGGACCGCCCCGCAGGGCGGCACGGTTCTGGACACCGAGGAGGTCGACGTCGAGGAGGCCCCCGAGTTTGACGGCGAGGAGGGTGGGACCGACACGGAGGAGGCCGTCGATGACGCGACGGAGGACGTGGACGGTGGCCCCGATGGCGATGGCGAGATCCCCGAGGACGCGCTTGAAGGGATCAGCGGCGAGGGCCCGACACCCGACGAACTCGGGGCAGAGGAGGCCGTCGAGGGATCGGCAGCCGCGTCGCCGACGGATCGGCTGCCGAGACCCTCACGCGAGACGCTCGGCTACGGCCTGTTCCTCCTGGTCGTCGCCGCCGCCGGCGCACATCACACCGGCGCGTCGGCCCGCCTGCGGTTCGCGCTCCGGGTTCGGCTCCCAACGCGTCGACGGACGCCCGCGGCGGACGCCGAACGGGCCTTCACCGACCTCGAACGGCTGCTCGCGAGGCGCTATCGGGAACGCCGTTCGGGTGAAACCCCGCGGTCGTATCTCACCGCGCTTCGCGTTCGTGGGGTCGATGACCGCGCCCACGAGGTCGCGGCGGTGTACGAACGCGCGGTCTATGCGGGCCACGTCGACCGCGAGGAGGCGGACGAGGCGCGACGGACGGTCCGGCGGCTGGCGTGGGAGTCGACACCGATCCTCCGGCGGCTGTTCGAGCGGGGATAGATCGCCGTTCCGCCGGTGACGTGTCGGTGGCGGGTCGCCGGCGCGTGCGACGCGGTTGCATTCCCGACACTATTTAATACCGGCGAGCAGTACGCTCAAAACGTAATGTCGGAAGTCTGCTCGACGTGCGGGCTGCCCCAGGAACTCTGCGTCTGTGAAGACGTCGCGAAGGAGTCCCAGCAGATCAGCATCCGCATCGACGAGCGCAGATACGGTAAGGAGGTAACGGTCATCGAAGGATTCGACCCGAAGGACGTGGACATGGATTCGCTGTCCTCGGACCTGAAATCGAAGTTCGCCTGCGGCGGCACCGTCGAGGACGGTGCCATCGAGCTGCAGGGGAACCACTCGGGTCGCGTGGAGGACTTCCTCCGCGATAAGGGATTCAACGTCGCGTGACCGTTCGCTAACCACCCGCCGTCGGGCACCCCCGACGCTTTTCGTTCGTGTGTCACACTCCGGAGAGCGGCGTTGCTGTCGAGCGATGGGTACATAAGAGGGTGGACGGAACGAGCCGTCCGTATTGGAGCCGCGTCATCGGCACCGGAGGGCTCCTGTATCCTTCAAACAAAAATAATTCCAGCAACAAAACATATATATGGGTATTGGGTAGGGAGTAGTATGACGGCTGATGCCCGGCGTGACGGCCCGCCACCGTTCGAGAGGCCGTTTGAGGGGGAAGATACGAAACAGCGCGTGTATGGGGCGGTGCTGCATGCCCGGGAGCCGATGACGGCCGCGGAGATCGCCGAGTTGGCGGACTGTTCGACGGAGTCAGCGCGAACACACCTGTCTTTCTACGCCGACCTGGGTATCGTCGTGATACACGATGGTCGACCGGTCGGGTACGAACGCAACGACGACTACTTCGAGTGGCGTCGGGCCAACGAACTGGCACGGAGTCGGACCATCGAGGAGCTACAAGCTCGCGTGTCCGAACTGACCGACCAGATCAAAGAGCACCGAGACGAATACGGGGTGGATTCACCCGCCGACGTCGACGTCCTCTCGTTCGATGCGGACCGTGTCGACGAGGTGTACGCGGATCTCGGTGAGTGGGCCACGCGCATCGAGGAGCGTCGACTGCACGAACGTGCACGTCGCAAGGTCGCAGAGTCACAGGCCACGACGCATATATAAATGGTTCCGGCGGAAGACGGTGCCAGTCCGGCACCCATCGATCGGGCGGTGCTTGAGCGGATGCGCTCCCGGTTCAACGCAACTCGACTCGTGCGGTCGGCGGCCATTGATGAAGAAGGGACGCTGCATCTTCGCGTGGAATTGGCGAGCGAGTATTATCCGGAATCGGTCGCCGCCCGGTTAGAAATACGCTGGTATCGTAACGACGATTATAGCGTACACTATCGCGAGGAGCATCGGGGAACCGTGTGGGAGTGTCGATGGGATCGGCACCCGAATCCACACAATACGCGGGAGCACTTTCACCCGCCCCCGGCTGCTAGCCGGAGCGGGGCAACGGATGCCGAGTGGCCGAACGACCATCGGGAGGTCTGTCGGCTCGTTCTCGATCACATCGAGGAACGGATCGAGTCGCTGTGGGAGCGATAATTCGACGAAAAATACGCTTGCGGTGGGATTCTGGTATATAACCGGTGCTGTCGATACAGCGTCAGAAAAACCGAGACAAAGTGGGTGGGACGTCCTCGTTAGCCTCAGCCCTCCCCGGCCTCAGGTCGTCGCAACCTCAGCCCTCCCCAGCCTCAGGTCGTCGCAACCTCAGCCCTCCCCAGCCTCAGGTCGTCGCAACCTCAGCCCTCCCCAGCCTCGTTCCGCCGGGGCCGCCGGGCCGCTCGGCGGCCCCGACGCAACTCCCTCGCGGGCCGCCCGCGCCGGTTAGCCGGCGCGGGCGGGCGCGCCGAGCGAGTATATAAACGAACGTGACGGAAAGCTCCAAGTCCCCGCCCGTCGCGTCCGGCGGTTCAGTCGAACGTTGCCTCCGGACGTCCCCACCCGCCGACCGCCGATCCGTCGCCCTTTTGCCCGCGGGACCGATACTCAGGGTATCCGATGGCGACGTATCACATCGAGACGTACGGCTGTACGTCCAACCGGGGTGAGAGCCGCGAGATTGAGCGGGCGCTGCGCGACGGCGGCCACCGCCCCGCACCCGGCCCCGACGAGGCCGACGTCGCCATCCTCAACACCTGCACGGTCGTCGAAAAGACCGAGCGAAACATGCTCCGGCGCGCCGAGGAGTTGGCCGACGAGACGGCCGAACTCGTGATCACCGGCTGCATGGCGCTCGCACAGGGCGAGGAGTTCCGCGAGGCCGGCATCGACGCGGAGGTGCTCCACTGGGACGCCGTCCCCGAACACGTCCTCAACGGCGAGTGCCCGACGGTCACGCCCGACGTCGAACCCGTCCTCGACGGCGTCGTCGGTATCCTCCCCATCGCCCGTGGCTGTATGAGCAACTGCTCGTACTGCATCACCAAGTTCGCGACCGGCCGCGTCGACTCCCCGTCCGTCGAGGAGAACGTCGAGAAGGCCCGTGCGCTGGTGCACGCCGGCGCGAAGGAGATCCGCGTGACCGGCCAGGACACCGGCGTCTACGGCTGGGATACGGGCGAGCGGAAGCTCCCCGAACTGCTCGATCGGATCTGTGCGATCGACGGCGAGTTCCGCGTCCGACTCGGGATGGCGAACCCCGGCGGGATCCACGGCATCCACGAGGAGTTGGCGGACGTCTTCGCGCGCAACGGGAAGCTCTACGACTTCATTCACGCGCCGGTGCAATCCGGCAGCGACGAGGTCCTTGAGGCGATGCGCCGGCAACACCGCGTGGGGAAGTTCCGCGAGATCGTCGAGACGTTCGACGACCGGCTCGACGAGTGGACGCTCTCGACGGACTTCATCGTCGGGTTCCCGACGGAGACCGCCGAAGACCACGAGCGGTCGATGGAGCTCTTACGCGAGGTCAGCCCCGAGAAGATCAACGTCACCCGCTTCTCGAAGCGACCCGGCACCGACGCCGCCGACATGAAGGGGCTCGGCGGGACGGTGAAAAAGGAGCGTTCGAAGGCGATGTCGGAACTGAAGATGGAGGTCGTCGGGGAGGCCTACGGGTCGATGGTCGGCACCGAACGCGAGGTCCTCGTCGTCGAGGAGGGGACCGCCGACTCCGTGAAGTGCCGCGACGGCGCGTATCGGCAGGTCATCGTCCAACACGCCCCCGATCACGGAGTCGAAGTCGGCGATTTCCTCAAGGTCGAGATCACCGGCCACAACACGGTGTACGCCTTCGGCAGGCCGGTGTGAACGGTTCTCGCTGGATTCCCCAGCTACGTGTTTATAAACCGCTCACGCTCCCGATGAGCGACCGCGGTGCCGAACCGCTCCACGAGCGGCTTCGCCGCCTCCCCGAGCGCACGCATACACGACCGCGTCGAGAGGAAGCCGAGGTCGGCGGCGGCCTCCTCCCACGACCAGCCCTGCAGGACTTTCCGGACGAGCAGCCGTTCCGCGGCGGCGTCAAGGTCGACGGTCCGCGTCGCGGGTGACCCCACGTCGGCGCCGACGAGCGCGGCGAACGCGAGGTCACGAAACGCCCCGGGGGCGACGTCGTACATGCCGGGGCCGTAGGCGGCCGCGACGACCACCCGCCACTCGTGATCGGTCAACTCGACCGTGGATGCCCCGTCCGGGTCGGGCGTTGAGGATCCAAGTGCCCCACGGACCACGTCGGGGTCGACCGTCCGGTGGGCATCGGAGAGGGCGTCACGTTCACGCCGCCGGAAGGCGTCCGCGTGTCGCGCGAGGAGGGCCCGGCCGGCGTCGGTCACCGGGCGCACCATGACAACAGAGTGCTCGCCGGAGGCGTCGTTGCGTGTCGAAGAGAGGTGCACCGTCCGATAGCCCGTCCGCCGCCAGAACCGGATGAGTCGGGACGTCGCCCCGTACCCGACCGAAAAGTAGTCCACGTCGTCCGCGAACTCCTCGTGGATCCGGTCGAGCAGGTGGGTCCCGAAGCCGCTCCCGCGGAGCGCGTCGTGGGTCGCGATCCGGACGATCCGGAGTCCCGCGGGGTCCCCCGCCGCCTCGTCGCGCAACTGACTCGTGAGGAGGTCCGGGACCATGTGTCCGCGGACGCGATCCCCCTCGTACATCGATCGACGGCGGTCGGCCGAAAGCGACCCTTCACGGGCGAGCAGCGCGACGGCGACGGGCCGACCGTCGACGACGAGCGCCCGGGTGTGAAGGTTCGGCGCGTCGAGCAACCGGGCGAGGTCGTTCGACTCGGTCCGGTAGTGGGCGGCGACGAGCAGCCCGAACGTCTCATGTAACAGGACATCGTCCGCGAGCAGCGTGTCGGGGTCGAGAACCCGATAGCTCGCCTCCCCCACGCGGGCACCCTCAACGGCGGCCGCGACGGACGGTCGGGCATCGAGCAGGAGCGCGTCGAACGTCCACGCCTCCACCGGGTCGGCGCGCGCGTACCGGATCGGCTCCTCAAGTCGGACATCCCGCACGACGTGCTCCGCGTCCGCGAGCCGCTCGCGAAACCGCACAGCGAAGCCCCGACCCGCCCCCTCATAGCCGTGGACGGTCGTACAGAACGCGACCGCCGGGGCCGCGAGGAAGCGTTCGAGCAGCCCAACGGGCAACGCGGCCGCCTCGTCGACGACCACGGCGTCCGGACTTCCGGGGAGTTCGGCGGCATCGACGGCGGGGAGAAACCGAACGCGGCCACCGGCGGGGGATCGAACCTCGCGGGCGTCATGGGCGTCCGTGTGGTTGGCGGCGTCTCGAGCCTCGCTGGCGTCGTCGATCAGCTCGCGGACCCGTTCGAGCACCTCGCGCGCGTTCCGGAACGCGGGTGCGGTGACGAGCACGTCGGCCCCGCGGAGCGCGAGCGCACCCGCCGCGAGGCCCGCCGCGCTCGACTTTCCACGGCCCCGGTCGGACTCGACGACGACCGCCGAGCCGGGCGTGGCGAGCGATTCGAGCGCCCGGACCGCTCGTGCCTGATCGGCGGTGAGACAGGCATCGTAGACGGCGTCGGGGAACGTCGCGTTCGCCGGCCGAGTCGGCCGCGTTCGGGCGATCGTCGGCGGGGGATCCGTGCGGCCGTCGCGGACGAGCCGAGTGTCACCGGTCCCGCCTCCGTTGTCGCCGACGTCGACAATGGTGACACCCGGATGTCGCCGGAGCGTGCCGACGAGCCGCCGCCGAAAGCGGCCGGTGACGTCCGAGCGCTTGAACGGCGGAACCGCGAGCGATCGGTCGAATCCATCACGGACCGCGGGCCATCGGTCGAGGTCGGGCGTCAGCAAGACGAGGAGCCCACCCCCGTCGACGGCCCCCGAGACCGCCCCGAGCGCATTCGGTACGAGCCGGTCGTGGCAGTCGTAGATGACGACTGTACGGGTGGAGCCGAGGAGCCCACGGGCGTTCCGCGGCCGATACTCCTCGAAGCGGAACCCCTCGCGGGTCGAGACGATGGCAACATCGTCAGGAGAGCGGACGTCGTCGTCCTCCATCGCCTCGACGAGGTCATAGGCGGCGTCGATCCCGCGGTCCCGATCGCCCGCGAGAACGATCAGGCGGCGTTCGTTCGCCCGCTCGGCCTCCTGCCATAATTCCCGTGCGAGCGTCCGGATCATCGACTCCGCGTTGTTGGGGCGGAGGGATGTGTCTTCCCCTCCGTGGTGGGGGATCGGTCGTCCACGTCGCCGTTAGCGGGGCGCGTCCGGGACGCTTACCATCGCGGAGCCCGTTGAGGGGCGTATGACTACGGTTACGCTCATCGGGAGCCGGCTCGCGGACGTCGGGCGCGAGTTCGTCTACGAGGGGGAATCACCCGACTGTGCGGGCTGTCCATACCGCGGACAGTGTCTCAACCTCTCAGTGGGGACCCGCTACCGGATCACCGGGATCCGCGAGAACGCCCAGACGCTCGACTGCGCGGTCCACGACGCCGGCGTTCGGGCCGTCGAAGTCGAGCCCGCACCGGTACCGGCGAACGTCCCGTCGCGGGTCGCGTATGCCGGCAGCAAGGCCGCGCTCGCCGGCCCCTGCCCACACACCGACTGTCCGAGCCATCAGTACTGCGTCCCGGACGGAGCCGACTTCGATGAGGAGCGCGTCATCGAGGCGGTCCTCGGCGAACCGCCACACGACCACTGTGAGTTGGACCGTGACCTCACGCTCGTGAACTTCGGGGCCGAGCCGGAGTGACCGGGCGGTCGGACCGATCGCCCTCCACCACGCGGAGCGGCGCGCTCACCGGATCATGTTAATATGTGTCGAGCATGAATGGGGGCCATGCTTTGTCGATGGACCGTCTTCTTCGTCGCGAGTCCTCGACTGTTGGCGTCGCTTGATCCGTTTTGGTCGGAAGCCGACATCGAGGAATGGTCCGGCCGGTTCGAGTGGGAACAGGACGATTTCAACGGCCTGATCGACGTGTCGGCCAATCCGTTCGAGACCTACTGTCGGGAGCGGGGTGACTGTGTCGACTACGCGACGGTGGTCGTCTCGTGGGCGATCGCACACAACCGATCCGACGTCGGCATCGGGGTCTGTGGGTACAACACGCGAGCGATCCCGATCCCTCGGCATGTGATCGCATACGATCACGAACGGACCTACTCCTCGGGCGTGATCCGTGAGGGAACGCCGGACGAGTATCTACGTGAGTCGACGTATGATTGGATCATGACGCGAACCGTTTGAGCGGGTCCATCGGTCCGCGATCCGCCGTCGACGGGCGTTTAACCACGGCGCACGTACGTTTGTCCGATGGGCTTTCCGGTCACCTACTACTGTCCGACCTGTGGGACGCTCGCCGAACTCGACCGTGACGGCTACCTCGCCGATAAGTCGGTGACGCCATACCCCTTCGAGGGGTGGCGATACGTCGCCCCGACGGAGCCGTTCGAGGACGACGCCGACGGCGTCCGGTTCGTCTGTGGCGAAAGCGACGGCGTCCGCTGGCGGCCGGCGTCGGACCGGATCGAGCCGGAGCGAACCGACCGGGCGGCCGACACGGAGGGTGAGGGGACGACGGGGAGCGTCGACGCCTGCGGCGAGCCCTTTTACCTCTCGTTCGTGCGCTATGAGGAGGGCCGGGAGGTCGAGCCACGCGCGGAGACCGAACTCGTCGAGATCAACCCCGACCCCCGAGCGTCCGGACCGCGGGGGCCGGACGGTCCGGGCGGCCCCGGCGGCTTCTGGTAGGCGCGTCCACGCGGTCGTTACAGCGGCCCACCATAAGCCGACGTCGACACCACCGTTATGTCCTCGACGGTCGATGGTCCAGATATGGCGGATACCAAATCGGGACGAGCGAAACAGGCACGGAGTCAGGAGCGACGACGCATCGAACGGGATATGGCCGAGGCGGTCGAACGCGGCGACGAGCCCGAACCGGATGATGACAGCCCCGTCGAGTGCTACCGACGGAAATGTCGTGAACTCGCGGAGTTCTCCGTCACCGAGCGCTATCAGGAGGAGACCGGCAAGGGGGCCGTCGAGGCGACGGCGCTACTCTGTAGACCACACGCCGCGGAGGAGTCGCCGGCGAACCTCGATGCGGCGTATTCCGGCTACGTGTTCCGCGTGGAGCCCCTGTCGGACGGGAGCGACTGAGCCGATCGCCAACCGACAAACCCCTTAGGTGAGGGGGGCGAAGGGGGCCGTATGCAGAGCATCAATCGGACCGCGATCGAACTCGTCGACGAGGCGCTCGATTTCGCGGGCGAGCTGAACGTCGTCGGCTACGAACTCGACAACGGCGCGACGGTCGTCGACTTCGGCGTCGAGGCCGGCGGCGGCGTCGAGGCCGGACTGTTACTCGCGGAGATCCAGACCGCGGGGCTCGCGAACGTCCGTACATCCATGGGTGAGGTCGCGGGCGCGCCACGTAGCTACGTCGAACTCTCGACGGACCACCCGGCGGTCGCACTGTTGTGTTCACAGAAGGCCGGCTGGGAGCTGGCGTTCGAGAACGGGTTCGAGGGGCTCGGTTCGGGGCCGGCCCGCGCGCTCGTCGGCCGCGAGACGGAGTTCGAGCGGGTCGGCTACTACGACTCCTCGGAGTTCGCCACCCTGACCGTCGAGTCCACGGCGCTGCCGGACGTGACGGTCGCCGAGCACGTCGCGGAGCTTTCGGAGGTCGAACCGAGCGGCGTCTTCCTTCCGACGTATGCGACCGGCTCGATGGCGGGTTCGGTCGCGACCGCTGCCCGCGCCGCCGAGTTAGCGGTTTTCCGCCTGCTGGAGATCGGCTATGAGCCCACCGACGTCCTCCATGCCTCCGGGCGGGCCCCCATCGCCCCCGTGACATACGACGAGGACCTCGCGATGGGCCGCACGAACGACGCGTTGGCCTACGGCGGGGAAGTCCACCTGCAGGTCGCCCGCGACGACGACCGGTTCGAGGGACTCGTCTCGACAGTGCGTGACGACTACGGGACGCCCTTCGTTGAGGTGTTCGAGGCGGCCGACTGGGACTTCTATTCGATCCCCGAGACCGTCTTCGCGCCCGCCAAAGTGACCGTCGACGTCGTCGACGGCCCCGTCTACACGGTCGGTGAGACTGACGAGGGGCTGCTCGCGGAGTCGTTCGGCTATCGCTGATGCGGCTGAAACCGGTGCCGGAGCCGCCGGCGGAACTCGCCGGGATCACGCCGTACCGCGACGCCGTCCCCCTCGTCCCCGGACGGACCGACGACTGTTGTGCGCGCCTGTGTGACCGGACGGACCTCGAAACCCGACAGGCCGCGAACGACTGGCTGGCGTTTCTCGACGCGCTCGGGCTCGTCGAATCAACCCCACGGGGGTTCAAACGTACGGACGCGGACCTCACGCCCGAGCAGGTCCGAGACGGGATCCGCGAGCGCGTGCTGTTCGCCCCGGAGGCGCTCACGCTGATCGAGGAGGCGGCCGCTGAAGACCCGGTGACAGCTACGGACGTGCTCGCCGCCACCCGCGATCGGGTTCCCCGACACGACCGTGCACGCGACCCCGACTGGGAGACGAGCTGGCTTGAGCGGGCCGAGCGGCTGCTCGGATGGTTCGTTCTGGTCGGGCTCGCGGAGCGGGTTTCAGAGGAGGCCGCCGGCGACGTGGACGGTGTCGACGGAGCGGGCTATATCGCGGGCGACGCCTACTGATTCCGCGATCTTCCCGCGAACCGATTCCCGGCTACCAGGCGTACTCCTCGCGCGGATCGACGGCGTCGCGCTCGCGGTCGAAGACATGTTCGCCGTCGACGAAGACGTGTCGTGTCCGCGTGCCGTTCTCGTAGAACACGCCGTCCCAGACCGCGAGGTCCGCGTCCGTTCCGGGCTCCAGCGTACCGACGCGGTCGTCGATCCCGAGGACCTCCGCCGGAACGCGGGTGACCGCCGCGAGCGCGTCGTCCGCGGGGAACCCCTCCCGGACGGCGAGCCCGACACAGACGTCGAGGTGGTGTTGCGGGACGACCGGTGCGTCCGTCTGGATCGCGACCTCCACGCCGGCCTCGTGGAGGATCGCCGGCGTCTCGAAGGTGATGTTGCGGAGTTCGTATTTCGCGCCCGAGTAGAGCGAGGGACCGACGACCGCGGGCACGTCCCGTTTCGCGAACTCCTCGGCGATCAGATGCCCCTCGGTCGCGTGTTCGATCGAGAGGTCCTCGATCCCGAACTCCTCGGCGATCCGGAAGACCGTCATGATGTCGTCGGCGCGATGGGCGTGCACCCGAAGCGGGAAGCCCTCGGTGAGGACCCGGGAGAGGTTCTCCATCCCGAGGTCGCGCTCGAACGGTTCGCCCGCGTTTCGGGCGTGTTCGCGGCGGTCGACGTAGTCCTCGGCGGCCATGAACGCCTCCCGGAGCGTGGCGGCGACGCCGGGGCGAGTGCTCGGCTGGCGGCCCTGTTCCTCGCCGTGGAACCGTTTCGGGTTCTCGCCCATCGCGGCTTTCATCCCGTCCTCGCGGATCAACATCCCGTCGGCGGTCAGCCCGTAGGTCTTCATCGAACAGATGATCCCGCCGATGACGTTGCCTGAGCCCATCCGTGCGGACACCGAAGTTACCCCGTTCTGGAAGGCGTGTTTCAACTCCTCGTCGCGGGGATGAAAGCCGTCGAGCGCGTTGACGTGTGGCGTGACCGAGTCGGTCCCCTCGTTGTAGTCGCGGTCCTCCGGTTCGCCCCACTCCGAGATGCCGGCGTGGCTGTGGGCGTCGATGAGCCCCGGCGTGACGTGGTCGCCGTCGACGTCGATCTCGGTCGCCTCTGTGGGGATATCGACGTCGCCGACGGCGACGATCTCGCCGTCATCGATCAGGACGTGTCCCTCGACGGTTCCGCGCTCGGTGGCGGTGTGGACGAGGCCGTTAGTGATGGCGTACATGGTCGTACTCATGGGCGCTTAGGGGAAACCGTTCGGGCCGGGTGGATCGGTTGCCGGTTCGTCGGTGGTGTGCGCCGGGCACGGCGGCAACGAATCCTGCGGGGCGATCCGCACGCCTCAACAGGAGCAGTAGTACTCCCGGTCGAGAAACGCCGTCCGCAACAACTTCTCGGCGGGGCCCGGATCGGAGGGTCGGTAGACGCCCGTCGTCAGCGAGCCCTCGGTCTCGAACGCGCCGGAGACGAGCCGCCGCCAGTCGTCGCCGTCGAGGACGTCCCAAAACGCGTCGTCGGTCGCAAGCAGCGTGAGGTAGTCCCGGAGGTAGACCCAGCGGGTCGGTTCGATCCCGTCGGATTCGTACTCGGCGTCGGTGACGGCGGCGTACGCCGCCATCGGCAGGTTCGCCCCGGCGGCGACGGGCATCGAGATCCACTTCCACGGACGGGTGTTGACGTCGAGCAGCAGGTACTCCTCGCGGTCGGCGTCGTAGACGAACTCCGCCTCGCTGATCCCGTGATAGCCGGCGTCCTCGATGACGCCGAGCGCGCGTGCCTCGATCTCGGGCGCGTCGACGGTCTCGACCAGACAGGAGGTGCCGAACTGTCGGGGGAACCGGACCGCGGCGTTGCCGACGACGGCGAGCGCGTCCTCGACGCCCGAGGGGGGCACGTACGAGGCCAGCGAGCGGTCCTCGCCGGTGGCGACGTCGACCCGCTTTTGTGCCATCACCTCGACGTCGGCGGCCCGCGCCTCCGCGAGGACCGAGGTGAACGACTCGTGATCGTCGACCTCGATCACGTTCGTGCCGAAGACCTCCTCGAACTCGCGTTTCAGCGCCGGCTTGACGACGAGCGGGAAGCCGAGCGCCTCGGCCGCCTCCCCGGGTGTCGCATCCGCGTCCGGGCCGTCCCCGAGCCGGTAGGTCTCGGGGTAGGGGACGCCGAGTTCCTCACAGGTCGCGTAGAGTTTCGATTTGTTCAACACGTCGTCGACGACGTCGATCCCCGAGAAGGGGACGCGGACGCCGTCGGGTTGCGCCTCGGCGTACGCGAGCGCCCACTCGTCCATACAGCCGAACGCGACCGCCTCGGTGCCGGCGGCCTCGACGATCGCCTCCACGTCCGCCCGGAAGCCATCGAGGTCGTCGAGCGGGTAGGTCACGGCACCGGCGAAGTCGATCACCTCCGAGGGCGGGGCAAGCCCATCGTGTGGGACGGTTTCGACGCCATCGTCGTCGGTCGCGGGCGGGCCGCCGGCGCGATCGAGGGCGATGACGGGGACGTCGTGGGCGGCGAGCGCCCGGGCGACGTCGAGGCCGGTGATGTGTGCGTTGCTGACGAGCGCCGGCGGGCGATCGAAGGAGGCGTCCGCGAGCGCGTCGATGAGCGCCGCCGTGGATCGGAATCGGTCGGCCATGTCCGCTTTTTTCGGTCAAGCCGTAAAGCCGCATCAGTACCGGTCGACCGTGCCACTATCGCGGACAGGGCCGGGCGCTCCGTTCGAGACGGGATCGACGCCGGACACAACGCGCTTTTGTAGCGATCGGCCCCTTCCATTGTACATGAACTCCGAGACACCACCGGGTCGCGTTCGCCGCGCGTTCGCGGATCACGACTCCTTCGAACAGGTAGCCGATTCGCGGTGGGAGTCGATCACGACCCCCTTCGACGGCGTCGTCGACGTGGCTGACGCCGAGGACGGTCGGATCCGATTCGACGTGACCGTCACGGTTCCCACCCTGTCGGCGACGGCCGACGACGACGTCGCGGACGTCGTCGAGGAGGGCTGGTACGAGACGTTCGAGTTGCGTGTCGTCGACGTCGGGGCGGTCACCCGCAAGGAGCACGAGTTCGACCCCGACGTAGAACGCGCGGGCGAGGACATCACGGTGGCATTCTCGTTCACGGACATCAACGAACGTCGCGGCGTCGACGACGCGGGCGCGCTCATCAACTTCGTCGAGGGAACCTACGTGCAGGGCGTGATCCCGGGCTATGAGTACGTCAAGCCGGTCTCGGAACTTCTCTCGGCCGCACGACGGCAGGGAAGCGCCGGGCCGTGAGGCGTCCGCCGCGCGCTCCGATAGGCGGAAAAGCGGGGGGCGCGTAGGTCCGGTATGCTCTCGGTCTTCGGGTTCGTCTCGCTGCTCGCGTTGATCGCCGCACATACCCTTGCCGCCGGCGTCATGACGCGATTTTTCCGGCTTCGGCTGAAGACGACGTGGGGGTGGATCGTCTACACCGCGATCCTCCCGCCGATCGCGCTGCTCGCCTCGACACTCGTGTTCACCGGCGTGTTGGGCGTCGGGACCGGCGTCGATCTCGGGAGCCCGTCGGTCGTGATCGCCGTGCTCGTCTTCTTGCCGGTCGTGCTCGGGGCGACGATCGACTACCTCTACATGCCCCCACCGGAGGAGTACGAGTTACCCGACACGACGTGAGGAGTATATAAATTGCATCGAGGGCTCAACCCTCGGCGAGCACCCGCTCCATCACGGACTCGACGTGATCGAGGACCTCCTCTGGCGAGCGGGTGGCGTCGATCCTGATGAACCGTTCGGGTTCGGCGGCGATCAGCCGCTCGTAGTTCTCGGCGACCGCGGCGAGATAGCCGTCCTGTTCGAACTTATTCGTGCGCCCGGAGCGCTCCGCCGCGGTTCGTGGGTCGAGGTCGAGATAAAGGGTAACATCGGGTGGGCGGGAGAACGCCCCGTGGATCCCCCGTATATACTCAAGCGGACGGCGGATTTCGATGTCACTTCGCGCCAGCGTCGCCGCCTGATACGCGAATCGGGAGTCGGAGTAGCGGTCGGAGACGACGAGGTCGCCGTCGGCGAGCGCCGGCCGGATCGTCCGTGCAAGGTGGTCGGCGTGATCGGCGGTGTATAAAAACAGCTCCGCGAGTGGATCGGCGTCGTCGTCCTCGATGGATCGATAGACGGCGTCGCCGTACCAACTGCTCGTCGGCTCCCGGGTGAACGTCGCGTCCGGGTAGGCGTCACGAAGCGCCTCCCAGACGGTCGTCTTGCCGCTGCCGTCGAGCCCCTCCAGCGTGACCAGCATAGTCGCGCTCGGGGGGCGGCGTTTATAAATCGGGGTGGATCGGCTCACGGGAGGGGAGCCCCCGTATCGCCATCGCACCATCCCCATCGTCAGCCCTGCGTCTGACGGCCACGGTAGGTTTACGGTTCATCCTCGCATGTTGTGCCGTATGAAAGTGCTAGTTGCCGGCGGCGGCGGATTCATCGGATCCTACCTCTGTCGGGCGCTCGCCGACGGGGGTCACGAGGTGACCGCCCTGTCGCGCTCGCCGGCCGACGTGCCCGAGGGCGTCGAATCCGCGACCGGCGACGTCACGGCCTATGACTCGATCGAACCGGCCGTCGGGGGACACGATGTCGTGGTGAACCTCGTCGCGCTCTCGCCGCTTTTCGAACCGAAGGGCGGCAACGAGATGCACGACCGCGTCCACCGTGGTGGGACCGAGAACCTCGTCCGCGCGGCGGAAGCGGGCGGCGCGAGCCGATTCATCCAGATGAGCGCGCTCGGGGCCGACCCGAACGGCGACACCGCATACATCCGCTCGAAGGGGCAGGCCGAGGAGGTCGTTCGCGGGAGCGACCTCGACTGGACGATCTTCCGTCCCTCCGTCGTCTTCGGCGACGGCGGGGAGTTCGTCGGCTTCACCAAGCGGTTAAAAAAGATGTTCGCGCCCGTCGTGCCGATGTATCCCCTTCCGGGCGGCGGCAACCGGACTCGGTTTCAGCCGATCCACGTCGAGGACCTCGTGCCGATGCTCGTCGCGGCAGTCGAGACGGACGACCACGTCGGGGAGACCTACGAGGTTGGCGGGCCGGAAGTCCTGACGCTCCGCGAGGTAACGGACCTCGTGTACGAGGCCGAAAAGAAGGGGATCTCCATCGTCCCGCTCCCGATGCCGCTCGCGAAGGTCGGCCTCACCGTCCTCGGAGCCGTTCCCGGCTTCCCGATGGGGCCGGACCAGTACCGCTCGCTCAGCTTCGACAACACGGCCGCCGAGAACGACGTCGGGTCGTTCGGGGTCGACGAGGCGGAGATGACCACACTCGCGGGCTACCTGGGGGTCGAATGAGTCACCATCGCGCCATGTCGCCGTCGATCGCGGATATTGACAACGAATTCACACGAAGTGTGGCACGGGCGAAATCGCCCGCAGGCGACGGGGTCGGGCGGATATCCCCGTGTGTGTGGATCTCAAAGCTGGTAACGGCATCAGAACGCTTATATTCCAGTTGGCGTTGTGTTTTTTCCAACGGTAAGCGGGGTACACGATGAAACTGGCAATGATCGGATTCGGACAGGCGGGTGGGAAAGTCGTCGACAAGTTCTTGGAGTACGACAAGCGGACGGGCTCCGAGATCGTGCGGGCGGCGGCGGCGGTCAACACGGCGAAAGCCGACCTCATGGGGCTCAAACACATCCCCGAGGACCAGCGCGTGCTCATCGGGCAGTCGCGCGTGAAGGGACACGGCGTCGGCGCTGACAACGAACTCGGCGCGGAGATCGCCGAGGAGGACATGGACGAGGTGCAGGGAGCGATCGACTCCATTCCGGTGCACGAGGTCGACGCGTTCCTCGTCGTCGCCGGGCTCGGCGGTGGAACGGGCTCCGGCGGCGCACCGGTGCTCGCGAAACACCTCAAACGGATCTACACGGAGCCGGTTTACGGACTAGGGATTCTCCCCGGCAGCGACGAGGGCGGGATCTACACGCTCAACGCCGCGCGGTCGTTCCAGACGTTCGTCCGCGAGGTGGACAACCTGATGGTCTTCGACAACGACGCGTGGCGAAAGACCGGCGAGTCCGTCCAGGGCGGCTACGAGCAGATCAACGAGGAGATCGTTCGACGGTTCGGGATCCTCTTCGGGGCCGGCGAGATCAAACAGGGCCAGGAGGTCGCAGAGAGCGTCGTCGACTCCTCGGAGATCATCAACACGCTCGCGGGCGGCGGCGTCTCCACGGTCGGCTACGCCGAGGAGGAGGTCGAAGAGCGAAGCTCGGGCGGGCTGCTCTCGCGGCTCCGCAACGACGACGGCAACGACGAACTCGACAGTGCACACACGACGAACCGGATCACGAGCCTCGTCCGGAAGGCGGCGCTCGGCCGGCTCACGCTCCCGTGTGAGATCGAGGGTGCCGAGCGCGCGCTGCTCGTGCTCGCGGGGCCGCCAGAGTACTTAAACAGAAAGGGCATCGAGCGCGGCCGCAAGTGGCTCGAAGAGCAGACCGGCTCGATGGAGGTCCGCGGCGGCGACTACCCGTACCGCGGCGCTGGGTTCGTCGCGACGGTCATTCTCCTTGCGGGCGTGACGAACGTCCCCCGGATCAAGGAGCTCCAGCAGGTCGCCATCGAGGCACAGGACAACCTCGCGGAGATCCGCGAGGAGAGCGAGGAGAACCTCGACAGCCTCGTCAACGACGGCGAGGACGAACTCGAATCGCTCTTTTAAATAGGCCCCTCCGATGGAGGTTCTCGTCCCGTTTTCACCCGACCGCCCGAAGTCACGACTCTCTGGCGTGCTCGACGGGGCGGAGCGGGTCGCGTTCGCGCGGGCGATGTGCGCCGACGTGCTTGCGGCCGTGCGGGCCGCCGGTGGCGACCCCGTCCTCCTGACGACCGCCTCGGCAGCGGAACTCGACGTCGACGCGATGGCGGAGCGTGCAGGCATCCCAGCCCCGTCCGTCGTCGACGACGATCGGGAACTCTCGGCGGCGGTCAACGCCCAACTGGCGGAGCGCCGACCGACCCCCGAGGAGCCGACCGCGGTCGTCATGGCCGACCTCGCGATCGCGACGTCGGCGTCGATCGAACGGCTCCTCGCCGCCGACGGCGACGTGATCATCGCCCCCGGGCGTGGCGGTGGAACGAACGCGCTCGTGGTCCGGGACCCCGCGTTTCGGGTCGACTATCACGGGGCGTCCGTCCGGGATCACCGACGGATCGCGGCGGAGATCGGCGCGGATGTCCGGGAGATCGATTCCTATCGGCTCGCGAGCGACGTCGACGAACCGGCGGACCTCACGGAGGTGTTGCTTCACGGGGAGGGCGCGGCGGCCGCGTGGCTCCGCGAGTCCGGATTCGGCCTCGCCGTGACGGATGGACGCGTTGGGCTCTCCCGGGAGGGTCCCTGAGGGACCGAGACCGGGTACACAGCACGCGTTACGTGAGCGGTTACGTACCGTGCCTGCCGCGACCGCGACCGTTTATATTCCTCGACCGCCGAAGCCGAACCGTGTCCTCGGCGACCACCGTCCGTGGGATCGAGATCGATGCGGCCGATATCGAGCGGCTGTGCTCGATTACGCCGGCCGACGTCGACCCGACCGACCGGCTCACGTTCGCCCGCAACGTCTTCATCCCGCTCACCACGGCGTGTCGCTACACGTGCACGTACTGTACGTACTACGACGTCCCCGGCGAGGCGACGCTGCTCTCGCCGGCGGAGGTGCGACGGCGCTGCCGGGTCGGCGCGGACGCCGGCTGTACGGAGGCGCTTTTCACCTTCGGCGACGACCCCGACGACCGGTACGTCGCGATCCACGAGCAGCTCGCGGAGTGGGGGTTCGACTCCATCCACGACTACCTCTATCGGGCCTGTGAGATCGCCCTGGAGGAGGGCTTGTTGCCGCACTCGAACCCCGGCGATCTCACCGAAGGGCAGTTCCACGACCTTCGGGAGGTGAACGCCTCGATGGGCGTCATGCTCGAAACGACCGCCGACGTGGCCGCCCACTCGGGAAGCCGTCGAAAGACGCCGGAACAGCGACTGAAAACGATCCGAGCGGCCGGCCGACAGGGGGTCCCGTTCACGACCGGGATCCTCGTCGGCATCGGCGAGGGGGGGCGCGACCGCGCCGAGAGCCTCCTCGCGATCCGTCGGCTCCACGAGCGGTACGGGCACGTCCAGGAGGTGATCGTTCAGCCGGTGGTGCCGAACGAGCGCTCCGATTTCGAGGGGCCGGACCGCGAGGCCCTCCGGCGCGTCGTCGCCATGGCCCGCGCGGGACTGCCGGAGGAGGTCTCCGTGCAGGTGCCGCCGAACCTCACCACCGCCGCCGAACTGCTCGACTGCGGGATCGACGACCTCGGCGGCGTCTCGCCGGTGACCGACGACTACATCAACCCCGACTACGCGTGGCCGGGACTGGAGGAACTTCGGTCGATCGCCGCTGACGGGAACGTGCCGCTCCGGGAGCGCCTGCCGACGCACGCCCGCTACCTTCCCGGCGACATCCGGCCGGCGTCGGCGGACCGAGCGGATCAACCATGCGACCGCGACGCGTGGGTTCCGCCGACGGTGCAGGAACGGATCCGCCGGGACGACGTGCATGGACGCCGGCTTCGGGCGGTTGCACGGGGTGAGGGGCCGTTGTCCGTCGACCATCGGCTCCCGGGACGAGCGGACGGGGGCCGCCGTCACGACCGCCCGTGAAAAACCGCGGGGCCAGTACCTTCTTTAAATATACTCCCAAATAGGTTCGGTGATGCTCCCATTACAGGCCGACGAAGTCGTCGATGCGCTCGACCCGGGTGCGCTGGTCGTCTCCGTGGTTGCGTTCTTACTCGGGTTCGTCGTGGTGTTGCTCCTCGGAAAGACGCTTTTCGTCCCCGCGGTGCGCCGGGTGTTGGGCTCGCGCGGGTTCGACGAGGTGGTCCGAAGCCTCGGGACGAGCGTCGCGAACGCGATCGTCTGGGTCGCCGCGATCGCCATCGCGTTCACCGTCGCCGGGTACGGGGCGTTCCTCTCGGCGTTCGCCGTCTTCGGCGGGGCGCTCGCGCTCGCGGTCGGCTTCGCCGCACAGGACCTCCTCGGGAACTTCGTCGCCGGGATCTTCATCCTCAAGGACAAGCCGTTCGAGGTGGGCGATTGGATCGAGTGGGACGGAAACAGCGGGCGTGTCGAGGACATCGACCTCCGCGTCTCGCGGGTGCGTACCTTCGACAACGAGTTGGTCACCGTGCCGAACGGCGACCTCGCGAACAACGCCGTCACCAACCCGGTCGCCTACGACACGCTGCGACAGAAGTTCGTCTTCGGCATCGGCTACGACGACGACATCGACGAGGCGACCGACATCATCGTCGAGGAGGCCAAAAAACACGAGGCGATCCTCGACGAGCCCGCCCCCTCGGTCAGGCTGATCGAACTCGGCGACTCCGACGTGGGGCTCCAGTCACGCTGGTGGATCGAGGATCCGGACCGGGGCGACTTCGTGAAGATCCGCTCCGAGTACGTCCAATCGGTAAAGGAGGCGTTCGATGCGGCCGGCATCGACATCCCGTACGTCCATCGCGAACTCACCGGAAGCATCGAGACGATCGAGGCGATCGCCGACGACGAATAGGATCGGGCGCGAGCGAGACAGTCGAACGCGACCCGAAGCGGAACCGTTTTTCTCCATCATCCGGTGGTACCACTCATGGATCCAGCTACGTGGCGGACCTACCTCGTGACGCAGGCGAGCCGGTCCGCGGGCCGGGATACCGTCGAGGTCGTCCGCGCGGCGCTCGCCGGCGGCGTCGACGCCGTCCAGCTTCGCGAGAAAGGGACGGACGCGCGCCATCGCTATCGGCTCGGCCGCGAACTCCGTGAACTCACCGCGGACGCGGGGGTACCGCTCATCATCAACGACCGGGTCGACCTCGCGGCGGTGGTCGACGCCGACGGCGTCCATCTCGGGCAGTCCGACCTCCCGGTCGCGGTCGCCCGCGAACAGCTCGGCCCCGAGGCGGTGGTCGGCTGCTCGACGTCGACGACGGCGGAGGCGGAACAGGCCGTCGCCGAAGGGGCCGACTATCTCGGCGTGGGCGCGGTCTATGCCACCGATTCGAAGGACGTCCCGGAGGAGGAGTCCGGGATCGGCCCCGAACGGGTCCGCGAGATCGCCTCGACGGTCGACGTTCCGATCGTGGGGATCGGCGGGATAGACGCGGACAACGCCGCCGCGGTCGTTCGGGCGGGGGCGACGGGCGTCGCGGTCATCTCGGCGATCACGGCCGAAGACGAGCCGGCGGCCGCGACCCGCCGGCTCGGGGAGGTGGTCGACGATGCCCGGTGAGGAGGATGCGCACGTCGATATCGACAGCGAGCGAGTTCACCGGGCGCTGTCGGCGCTCGCGGACCGCTCGCCGCTCGTGCACCACCTCACGAACGCCGTGACGACGAGCGAGACGGCGAATATCACCCTCCACTGGGGCGGCCTCCCGGTGATGGCCGACGCGGCCGCCGAAGCGGCCGATATGGCAGCGGGCGCGGACGCGGTCCTGTTGAACACGGGGACGGCGAGCCGCGACGACATCGACACGATGATCGACGCCGGGAAAAGCGCCAACGAGGTCGGGAGCCCCGTCGTGCTCGATCCGGTCGGCTACGGCGCGACGCCACACCGGGTCGAGTCGGTCGGCCGGATACTCGACGCCGTCGACGTCGACGTCATCAAAGGCAACGTCGGCGAGATACGGGGACTCGCCGGCGAGGAGGCCGTCGTTCGGGGCGTGGAGTCGATGGATGTGGGCGAGGCCGTCGGTGAGGCCGCCCGCGCGCTCGCCGTCGAACACGATGCGGCCGTCATCGCGTCCGGCCCGGTCGACGTCGTCTCCGACGGGGAGGTGGTCTACCGGGTCACCGCCGGCCACGAACGGATGGGGACGTTCGTCGGGTCGGGCTGTATGCTCGGGAGCACGGCCGCGACGTTCGCGACGCTGGCGTGCGGCGACGCACCCACGATCGGGACGCTCACGGAGACGGTCCTGATCGCGACGGTCGCGTTCGGCGTCGCCGGCGAACGGGCCGCCGCGAACGACCCGCCCGGACCGGCGAGCTATCGAACGGCGTTCATGGACGCGGTCGCGACCATCGGGGCGGAGCCGTCGGGCATCGACCCCTCCGGGCGGATCGACGTCGAGTGATCGACCGTGGAGTGACGAACCGTGGAGTGGCGAACCGTGGTGGCTGACGACCGGTGAGTGGAGTGGCGAACCGTGGTGGCTGACGGCCGGTGAGCGGGTCGGCGACCCGCATGCTTTTGCTCCCGGCGAACCGACCCTGTGAATATGCAACGCGGACGACGGAAACCGGACTGGCTCAAGTCGCGGCCGCCGTCCGGGAACCGTTTTACGTCGATCAAAGCGAGCCTCCGCGACCGGAACCTCCACACCGTCTGTGAGGAGGCGAACTGTCCGAACATGGGCGAGTGCTGGTCCGGCCGGAACGGTCCCGGAACGGCGACGTTCATGTTGATGGGCGACCGGTGCTCGCGTGGCTGTAACTTCTGTGACGTCGAAACCGGCGGGATGGAGCCGCTCGACCCGGACGAGCCGGCGAACGTCGCGGACGCGGTCGCCGAGATCGGCTTGGAGTACGTCGTATTGACCTCCGTCGACCGCGACGACCTCGCGGACGGCGGGTCGGCACACTTCGCCGAAACGATCCGCGAGATCAAACGCCGGGATCCGGAGATCCTCGTCGAGACGCTGATCCCCGACTTTCAGGGCGACCCGGACGCGGTCGACCGGATAATCGACGCCGGGCCGGACGTGATCGCCCACAACGTGGAGACGGTGGAGCGGCTCCAGTGGCCCGTGCGTGACCGTCGGGCGACCTACGAGCAGTCGCTTTCGGTCCTCGATCGGATCGATCGCACCTCGGATATCTACACGAAGACGAGCCTCATGTTGGGGGTCGGCGAGTACGACCACGAGGTGTACCGCACGCTCGGGGACCTCCGTGAGGTCGGCGTCGACATCGTCACCTTCGGGCAGTACCTCCAGCCCTCCCGAACCCATCTGGACGTCTTCGAATACGTCCACCCCGACGTCTTCGACGTCTGGCAAACCGTCGCCGAGGAGGAGTTCGGCTTTTTATACTGCGCGTCTGGACCGATGGTCCGGTCCTCCTACCGGGCGGGGGAGCTCTTCGTCGATGCGATGCTCAGGGACGGGCGCTCGCCGGCGGACGCGAGACGACACGCGCGGGCGGCCGGCGGCGACTGAGTCGTCTCTCCCCGTGGGCGTGAAACGCCTCACCCGTCGAAGCCCAACAGTCGAAGGCCGATCAGGCTCACCAGGACGGTCGATCCCTCGTGGCCGATCACGGCGACCGGTAGGGGGATCCCGGCCGTGAGGATCGCGGCGATCATGATCGCGATGGCGCCGAAGGCGATGATGAAATTGATGTAGAGGGTTCGTTTCGTCTCCCGGCTGAGCGCGAACGCGTACGGAAGCCGACTGAGTTCGTCGGACATCAACACGACGTCCGCGGTCTCCAAGGCGACGTCGGTTCCGGCCCCGCCCATGCCGACGCTGATGTCCGCGGTCGCAAGCGCCGGGGCGTCGTTCACCCCGTCACCAACCATCGCGACCGCCTCGTGACGCGACTGAAGCCGCTCGATGTGTTTCACCTTCTCCTCGGGGAGGAGTTCGGCGTACACCTCGTCGATACCGACCGCCTCCGCGATGTGTCGAGCGACACGCTCGTTGTCGCCGGTGAGCATGACGATACGCTCGATCCCACGTTCGCGCAGTTGTGTGATCGTCTCGACGGCGTCCTCCCGGATGGTGTCGGTGAACGCGAGCCAGCCGAGCACGCGGAGGTCCGTCCCTGACCCCGTCCCCGACTCCTCGACGACGAGGACGCTCGTTTTACCCTCGTCTTCGAGCCGCCGAACCGCCGTGCTACCGGCATCGATCCCCTCGATGGGCCGATCCGCCGTGACCGTCTCGAAGTACCGCAGGTTTCCGATGTGGATCGTTCGGTCCTCGACGGTCGCGTGGACGCCCTTCCCGACGACGGCCTCGAATCCACTCGCCCGCGGGATCGACAAGTCTTGCTCCTCGGCGGCCTCCACGGTCGCCGCCCCGAGATGGTGTTCCGAGCGGGCCTGCACGGCGGCGGCGAGCGAGAGGAGACGGGTATCCACGTCCGGGGACTCGCCGGCGGTTGGGTCCGGCGTCGACGACGAATCGAGGCGTCCATCGAGCGCGACGGCGTCGGTCAGTCGGGTGTTGCCCTCGGTGAGCGTTCCCGTCTTGTCGAACGCGACCGCGTCGACCGCGCCGGCCGTCTCGATGTGCTCGCCGCCTTTAAATAGGACGCCGCGCCGGCCGCCCGCGGAGATGGCCGAGAGAACGGCCGCCGGCGTCGAGATGATCACGGCACACGGGGAGGCCGCGACCATGAGCGTCATGGCGCGATAAAAGGTCGGCTCGAAGGCGTGTTCGAGGACGAAAAGCGGGAGGACGATGGCGACGGCCGTCATCGTGAACACGCCGAGAACGTACGGCTGCTCGTATCGATCGATGAGCTGTTGGGTCGGCGCGCGCTTGCTTCGTGCCTCCTCAACCATGTGGATCAGTCGGGTGATCGCGGAGTCGTCGCTCTCGCGGGTGACCCGTATTTCGAGGCTCCCCGTCTCGTTGATCGTCCCCCCGTAGACCTCGTCGCCGGGTTCCTTCGAGACGGGAACCGACTCGCCGGTGAGCGAGGACTGATCGACGGTGCTCTCGCCGTCGACGACGACGCCGTCCAGCGGTAGCCGATCGCCCGGGCGGACGACGAACACGTCGCCGACGGCGACCTCGCCGATCGGGACGGACTGGACGCCGTCGTCCCGTTTCACCCGGGCGGTCTCCGGGCGCATCTCGACGAGCGAGCGGATCGCGGTCCGGGATCGGTCGATGGCGTACTCCTCCAACACGCCCGAAAGCGAGAATAAGAAGAGCAGCAACGCCCCCTCGAAGGGCGCGCCGATGATCAGCGCGCCGGTGGCGGCGAGCACCATCAGGAGGTCGATCTCGATCGCCGGCTCGCGGAGCGCCTCGATGCTCCCTTTCACGCCGTACCAGCCACCGAAGGCGTACGCGACTGCGTATCCGCCCCAAATGACCGTCCCGGACGCGCCCAACCAGCCGCCAACGAGACCGACGACCATCCCGATGAAGGTGAGCGCGACGAACGCCGCTTGCCGCCTGAACGTACCCTGGCGCTCCTCGGGGAGCGGTGGGTCGCGTATGGCCGAAACCAGCCGACCGAGCCATCCCATATCTGAATGTCGTCCGTGTCCCGATATAAGGATTGTCGCTGACGGGGTGGGAGTTCGATCGTCGATCACCCCGTTTGAGGGTCGATCATCCGGATCGGCCGTCCGAGACGAACCGGCGGTTCTCGATGGTGGAGAATCAATCACGGTCAATAATCAGGGAACTATCGGCGATTTTCGATTCCAGGATCCAAAACGGATAATCGGGGACGCGGATTTACAAGCCCGATTCGGATGATCGGGAACATATGTCAAGTGAGGGGGCAGCAGGGGTTCATCGGCGGATCTACGACCGCCTCCGGGGTCGATACGTGTTCAAGATCGGCCTGGCGGTCATCGTGGTCACCGCGGCGCTGCTTGCAGTCGGCTTCATGACGCTGGGACAGGTCGAAGCCAGCGTCGAGGCGGATGCGGAGGAAACGTTGCTCGCCGCCGCCGAGCGCGAGGCCGACGGGATAGATGGGTTCATCGAGGACCGAAACGACGACGCGGTCCGTCTCTCCTCGGACGCGCGGATCAGGGACGGAACCGGTTCCGAGATTCGTGAGGAGCTTCGCCGGGCACGCGATGCGCTCCCCGATCACGTCGAAGGGATCCACTACTACGATATGGAGGATCAGCGGATCCTCTACAGCGCCGAGTTGATCCGTGAGGGACAGACATCCGACGATCGCCCGTATGCGGTCGCTCCGGAGACGTTCGACGGCCACGAGGATGTCCGCTCATTCGAGCCATACATGGCCGGCGTACACGGTCGGCTGGCGTTTATGAGCCCCATCGAGGGCGAGGAATCGCACGCGATCGTCATCACCGCGGACCTCAGCGAACGGGGAGCGCTCCTCGAGTCACCAGTCGACGGCGGCACGTTGGAGGTCGTCTCGACGGAGACCGGCGACGTCGCGCTCGCACAGAACGCCAGCGTCTTACTGGAGGAGTACTTCCTCGGTGAGTCGCTCACACACCTCGACGACGAGGTGACGGAGTCGCGGATCGACACCGCCGCGAACCACCGGGAGGACCGCATCGAGGACGACACGGTCGTCGTCGCCTCCGCGCCGATGGAGACGAAGCCGTGGGTCGTGACGGTCGCCGCACCCGAAGGAGGCCTCTATGGAACGGTGGGCGATGTCGCTCAAAGCGTGCTGATCCTGATCGGCGTGTCCGTCCTCGGACTCGCGATGCTCGGGGTGGTCGTCTCCCGCGACGTGAACGGCTCGCTCGATGAGATGCGTGGCTACGCCGAGGAGATAGAGGCCGGCAACCTGGACGTCGCCATCGACCGGTCACGAACCGACGAGTTTGGGGGGATCGCTGACCTGTTGGCGCGGCTTCGTGACACGCTTCGGGAGCAGATTCACGAGGCCGAAAAGCGGGCGGCCGAGGCGGCAGCCGCCGAGGAGGAGGCGCAGGAGCTCACGGCACATCTGGAGGCGAAGGCGGACCACTACGGCGAGGTCATCGACGCGGCCACCGCGGGCGATCTCACCCGCCGGCTCGACCCCGAGAGCCGGAGCGAAGCCATGGCGTCGATCGGGCGGTCGCTCAACGAGATGCTCGGCAGCGTGGAGTCGCTCGTCGTCGCGATACAGGATGCCGCCGTGCCGGTCGGCGAGCGAAGCGCCGCGGTGAGCGCCGACGCGGAAGCGGTCGAGTCGAGGAGCGCCGAGGTCGCACACAGCATCGAGGAGATCTCCGAGGGCACCGACCGGCAGGAGCGCAGCCTCTCGACGGCGGCCGCCGAGTTAAACGACCTCTCGGCGACGGTCGAGGAGATCGCCTCCTCGACGAACGAAACGGCCGCGCGGGCGGAGGACGCCGTCGAGATCGGGAAAAACGGGCGTCGGACGGCACGCTCGGCGATCGACCGCATGAACCGTATCGAGTCGGGGATGAGCGAGACCGTCGAGGAGATGTCGACGCTCAGGGACGAAGTTCGCCGTATCGGTGAGGTGGTCGAGCTGATCGACGAGATCGCGGAGCGGACGAACATCCTCGCGCTCAACGCCTCCATCGAGGCCGCCCGCGCCGGCGAGTCGGGGGCCGGCTTCGCGGTCGTCGCCGACGAGGTCAAATCGCTCGCCGAGGAGACCGCGACCGCGACGACGGAGGTCGAGGAGCTGATCGCGGACGTCGAGGAGTCGACCGAGTCGGTCGCGGCGGACATGTTCGCGATGGAGGACGACGTCACGGAGGGGCGAGAGACGGTCGATGAAACGGTCTCGATGTTGGCGTCGATCGTCGAGGAGATCGCCGATGCGAACGCGAGCATCCAGTCGATCAACGACGCGACCGACGAGCAGGCGAACTCCACACAGGAGGTCGTCGCGATGGTAGACGAGGTCGCGAGCGTAAGCGAGCAGACGGCCGCGGAGGCACAGACGGTCTCTGCGGCCGCCGAGGAACAGACGGTCGCGACCGAACGGATCGCCGAAAGCGCCGAGTCGCTGTCGGACCGATCGGCGGAGCTTCGCGCACTCGTCGAGCGATTCGAGACGGAGGCGGCGGGGACGGGTCCCAAACGGCCCGTCGAACCGGGGGAGGGGGTCGCGACCGCCGATGGCGGGTCCCTCTCCGATGCCGGCAGCGAGGACGCCTAACCCGAAACCCTCCGGGCGTTCAGTACGGCCACCGACCGCCCGTTTTTAACTCACGGACGTAGCCCTCGTCGATCATGTCGCGGGTCTCCTCACGGGAGCGACGCGGGATAGAGACGTCGCTACTTGCGAGCCGGTAGGTCGCCTCCGCGATCAGGACGGCGACCTCGCGGAGGTCGCGCGGGTCGAGCTTATCCAGCGTGTCGGCGTGGGTGTGTCCCCACCCGCGTCCGGAGGAGTCCGACGTCGTGGACGCCATCACCGCCGGGATCCCCTCCTGAACGAACGCCCACTGGTCGCCGTGTGGGGAGATGCCCTCGCCGGTCGAAAGCGGCGCGTCGAGGTCCGCCGTGACCGACTCGAAAAGCTCGCCGAGCGCCTCGAAGCCGTTCGTCCCGACGCGGAGGTCTCGCGAGCTACACGCGCCGTCGAGGTTGAGCACACACGCGATCTCCTCGTGCGGCGTCGTCTCCGCGGCGTGATACGCCCCCCAGAGGCCGATCTCCTCCGCGCCGAAGGTGACGAGGTGGACCCGGCGCTCCAAGTCGGCCTCGACCTGCGAGAGGAGCCGACCCACCTCGGCGACGAGCGCGCTCCCCGCCCCGTTGTCGTTCGCGCCGTCGCTCACGTCGTGGGCGTCGACGTGGGCGGTGACCCAGATCGCCTCCGCCGTATCCGGGCCGACGTCGGCGACGGCGTTCACGGAGGTCGTCGGCTCGTTTCGGCAGTCCACGTCGACCGTCACCGTGAGGGGGTCGTCCGTGTCGTCCGATCCGTTCGCGTCGTCACGTTCGGCCAGTCTGGCGAGTCGTGCGCCGACCTCGCTGCTTACCCCGACGGCCGGGATCGGTCCCGGTCGCTCATGGTAGCCGATCTCGCCGGTCGCCGGGAGCGACCCCTCCACGTGGTTGCGGAAGATGAACCCGACCGCGCCGGCCTCAACCGCGCCGACGTACTTCTCCATCCGGTGGATCCAGCGGCCGTGACCCTCCGGCGTCCGCGAGGAGGCCATGACGACGGCACCCTCCAGTCGGTCGCCCGCGGCCTCGAACGCCGCGGGCGTGCCGTCGCCGACGTCGACGAGCGGCGCGGTCACCGTCCCCGCGGGCGTTCCCGGGAGCCCGATCACCTCGTGGCTTCCCTCGTGGTGTCGTGTGACTGGACCCGAGAGCGCGAGCGAGGCGTCCCCCCGCCACCACCCGGGGATGTCGAACTCCTCGATGCCGGCGTTCGAGAGTCCGACGGCCTCGAACGCCTCAACGACCCGCTCGGCACCGCGTCGCTCCCCCGCCGATCCCGCCATGCGATCCCCGATGTCCGTCAGGTCGGTGAGCAGCTCCCACCCGAAGTCGCTCGTCCGTGCGTTCCCGATCACGCGGTCCGGTAGCTCGGCCATATGTCCCACACGGGGCGAAATAAAAAGGGCCTGTGGGAAGCGGTGGTTTCACCCCCGAGCACGTCGCCCCCGGCGGTGACGCACGCGACGTGGAAGCGACATCGGGGCGGTGGGGCGGCGGCGATGACTTCCGGGCACCATTTATATAGGGTGGAAACCGGTCAGGCGGGGTCTGCCCGCGTCACCTCGATGGCGACGTCGTCGGGGTCGACACCGATCCGGGCGAACTGCGTCCGGATGTGTTCTTTCGCCGCCGCGATGGCCCCGTCGCGGGTGTCGAACCCGCGGGGCATGGGCTCCTCGAAGGCGACGCGGATCTCCTCGCCATCGACTACCAACGCCGACCCGCCGCTTTCGACCTCATAAAAGGCGTCACAGACCCAGACGTAGGGGGCGTCCTCGTCCGGTGCGCCCTTATATCGAGGCGGCTCCTCGCCGCGCTCGAACACCGTTCCGGTGAGGTCCGTCCCCCCACCGCTGCCGCTGATGAGTATCATGTTTCCGGTAGGCGTTCGCGGCCTAAAAAGGGACCCATGGTCCGTGACGCGGTGCCGTGGAGGAGGATATGACGACCGGGGAAGCGGGATCCACTCCCGTGGCGGCCGCGTCCGCCGATAGTTTCGATGCCGGTCACGACGACACGGGGAAACCGCTTTCCACCTCGCGCCCGGTGGATCGGATATGACCCTTGAGGACTTCACCGACTTCGCCGGCGACGGGACGGACGAGGACGGTGGCGAGGCGGCGCGGGACGCAGCCGAGGAGGATGGTGGCGCTGCCGAGGTGGACGGGGAGGTCGCCGATGCGGGCTCGCCCCCGAACGACACGACTGCGCCGGGGGCGGCTGGGGACGGAGTCGAGGGCAACGTGTTCACCGAATACGAGGCTGAACCGGTCGGCGAGGACGCGGGACTCGGGGTGTTGTCCGTCTCACATGGGCTGCGCGTCGCCGAGGAGGCAGAGGAGACGACGGTGAAGGCGTTCGTCACGACCGACAACCGGGATGCCGTGAGACTCGGAAAATACCTCATTATCCCGTATCCGGACGGTGAACGGCTCTTCTGTCGAATTACGGGATTGGAGTACGCCCAGGAGTTCCGGTCGGACGACGCGACGGAGATCCACGCCCGCCGGCGGATGCGCCGAAACGACTTCTCCGAGCGCGACTACAAGTTCATGGCCGAGTTGGAGCCGATGTCCATTGTCTACGGAAGCGGCGAGGATCAGACGCGGCGGATGACCGACCGCGTCCCGAAGCCGGGCGCGCTCGTCGAAGAGGCGGCGGACGCCCGCGAGATCAAAACCGGACTCAAGATCCCCGAGGAGGGCGTCTTCCTCGGGCATCTCTCCGTCGGCGGGGAGGTCGTTCGCACCGCAGCGACGCCGCCGACGGTCGATTATCGGGTGAAAGACGACTACGGCGACGGCGACCCGCTCGCGTTCAGACACACGCTCGTCGCCGGCGGCACGGGCTCCGGGAAGACGCACGCCTCGAAGAACGTCCTCAGGCAGTATCTGGACCCCGACCGGACCTACCCGATGGACGACGGCCGGGAGGCCCAAATGGCGGTCGTCCAGTTCGATCCGCAGGACGAGTACGCCCAGATGCACGACGACAACCCCGCGCTCGACGACGAGATTGTCCGCCGATTGGAGCGCGAGGGGATCGCCTACGGCGGCCACGACGACACCGTCGCGCTCGTGCCCCGGGTCGCGGACGCGACCTATCCCGGCGAGGGCCACCGGGCCGAACAGGTCGAGTTCACCATCCCCTTCTCGCTCACGAAGGAGATGCCGTGGCTCGTCGCCGGCTCCGGGCTGAACGACAACCAGTATCCAGCGCTGCTGACGCTGCTCAACCGATTCTTCCGTGATTACGGCGACTCGGGAACGTATCGGCAGTTCCTCTCGTATCTCGATGACCCCGCGTTAAAGGAGGAGCTCGACGAGACCGGGCGGGTGCACGAGGCGACCTTCGATGCCGTGAAACGGCGGGTTCGGGCGGTGCCTTCGGGCGTCTTCGACGCCGACGCGACACCGATCACCGACCTCGATCACACCCTCGTCAGGCCCGGGGGACTCACCGTGATCCCGACGTATCACCTCCCGACCTCCCGGCAGAAGGAGATCGTCGTCCTCGCGGTGGCGACGATGCTCATCGACGACAAACTCTCGAACGATCCTACGAGCGAGCGGATCAAACGGACTCCGCTTCTCATCGGGATGGACGAGGCGCACAACTTCCTCGCGGACGCCGACAACGTCCAAGCCGAGCGGGTCGTCGGGAAGTTCACCGAGGCGGCTAAACAGGGCCGCAAGGAGCGGCTCGGCCTCTTTCTCATCACCCAGGACCCCCAGGACGTCGCGGAGTCCGTGTTCAAACAGATCAACACGAAGGTCGTGTTGAACCTCGGAGACGAGGACGCCATCAAAAGCGTCAACATCCCGTCGACGCTTGCCGGCAAGGTCCCCTACATGGAGAAGGGACAGATGGTGGTCTACTCGCCGGACAACTCCGAACCCGTCGAGTTGAAGGGGCTCTCCGTCTGTGTGACCCGTCACGACTGAGCCTGGTCACGACGTTCCGCCACGAGTTGCCCGCCACGGACACCGGAGGCGTTCCCCGCGGAACCGATCTTTTTGTGGCACCACCGAGGAGGTGAGTCATGAGCAAACGCATTCTCGTCGCGGTCGACGGGTCCGACGCGGCGATCGAGGCGGCGCGCTTCGCGGCGACCGAGTGGCCGGAGGCGGCGGTGACGCTGTTGCACGTGATCAACCCCGCAGAGTCGTCGACGGGCGCGGAGGGGGGCTTTCCCGGCGCGGTCGAACAGTGGTACGAGAACGCCCACGCACGCGGCGAGCGGGTGCTCGATCGGGCGGCCGAAGCGGTCGAACGCGACGTGGAGACCCGGCTCGAAGTCGGGCGGCCGACCCGGATGATCCTCGAGGCCGCCCACGGCAGCGAGCCCGTCGAGACGAGGGGAGCGGATGACGGGGACGGGGAGGATTCGGAGCCGGAAGCGTCGGGCGACGGGATCCCGTTTGATCACGTGGTACTAGCGAGCCGCGGCCGGACTGGGCTCTCCCGGATGTTCCTCGGGAGCGTCGCCGAGGGCGTCGTCAGGCGGGCCGAGATCCCGGTGACGGTGGTTCGATGACGGCGAACCGCTGACGGCCGATCGCCGCGAGCCGAAATCGGCGTCGTTCGAGACGGATGTGAACGATTCATCTCGGTGGAGCCCGATCGGTGAATCAATGGAGTTCAAAGAGGTGATCGAGGCGCGACGGTCCGTTCGGTCCTACACGGACGAGCGGCTCGACCGGGACACGATCGAAGCGATCGTCGCGGACGCGACGCTCATGCCCTCCAGCTATAACCTCCAGCCGTGGGAGTTCCTCGTCTTCACCGACGACGAGGACCGCGAACGGCTACAGGAGGTCGCCTACGGACAGCCCCACGTGACCGATGCGCCCGTCGCCGTCGCGATCCTCGGGTCGCTCGATCCGGCCGCCCACGTCGACCGGGTCCTCGCGGATCAGATCGAGAAGGGCTACCGCGACGAGGCCGCCGCGGAACGAACCCGCGAGTCGATCCTCGGGATGCGGGAGCTTCCCGAGGCGGAGCGACACCGGTGGAGCGCGACGTCGACGTCGCTCGCGGCGATGGGCCTGATGCTCGCCGCACGCGACCGAGGGGTGGCCACCTGTCCGATGGGCGGGTTCGACGCCGAGGCGCTCCGTGAGACGTTCGAGATCCCGGACGGATACGTGCCGGTCATGCTGCTGACGATGGGCTATCCCGACGAGGACGCCGAGGCGGAACGGCTCCCGCGGAAGTTCCGACGGCCGGCCTCGGAGGTCGTTCATTACGGCTCGTTCGATCCGGCCGTCGAGGACGTCACGGAACCCGTACGCGAGCCCGAGGCGACGGACGACGGGGGCTGAGGACAGGTACCGGTGAAGCGGCGACACGGACGCTCGGCCCAGAAACTATATCGGTGGCCGTCGTACCGCCGTTGATGCCCTCCGAGACCGATTCGGTTCGAACCGAATCGGTTACGACGCGGACCAAGTCTGCCACAGGGTCGGCCGATCCGTCCACGACGACGACCGAAGCGACACCGAGAGCCGGCGGGCCGGCCGCAGCCATCGAGTGGGGACCCGTTCGATACGATCGAACCCGGTCGCTGGTCACGGGGATGGCGCTCGTCGTGCTGCTCGGGTTGCTGGCCGTGGTTGCGGTCGCCGCCGGTGCGTTCGTTTCCACCCTCTGGTCGGGGTCGCTCTCCTTTGCGAGCGGGTGGGTGCTTCTCATCCTGATCCTGATCGGCGGCCCGTTCTCGCTCATCTACCTCAGCATTGTCGCCGACCGTGCCTCCCCGGAGAAGCGCCGTCGTCTGACCGCCGAGTTCGGCTACGATCCGAAGGGGCTGGTGCGGAACCTGCGGCCGGGATGGACGCTTGCGGGTGCAGGGGCCCTCCTCGGCATCTGGTTGGCCGGGCCCTCGGGGCTCTCGGGACGGGTTTTGCTGTGGCTCCTGTTGATCTTCCTCACGACGGCGATAGTCGGGTTTCGAGGCGCAACGTATCGGCTCGATCCGGCCGAGCGGACGATCGAACGGCGAAATATCGAGACGGACCGCACACGGGTCGACGACCTCGATGCGGTGGTGCGGACGCGGCGGATCGATCTGCCGTGGACCACGGTGTTCCTGTTGGCGTTCCGCGGCAACGAGTGGTACCGGTCGACGCCGTGGCTGTTTGCTCCCGCCGATCGAGCCGACAGCATCGAGCGAACACTTAACAGCGCGCTGGTACGAAGCGACGGCCCCGAGCGCGCGAGCGTCCCGGAACGGATCGTCCTGGCGCTCGTCGGAACCAGCACGCTCCTCGTCGGGCTTGCCATCGCGCTCGCGACCGGCGAGAGCGGCGGCTGGGCGTTAGCGGTCCTCGCGTCGCCGATGAGCCTCGTCTTTTTTGCGCTGGCCGCGCGGTTATAACCGCGTGGTGAGCGGCGGTGGGCGGCGGTGGGCGGCGGTACGAGAGGGTGTGTGACACCACCGCACGACTCAAATAGCCCGACCGCTTAGCCGGGGTATGGATCCGAAACGTCTCGACGCCGCGCTGGCGGCGGAGTTCGGCGGCACCGCGGCCGAGCGCCGGGCGATCGTCCGGTCGGCCCGCGACCTCGCCGACTCGGGAAAGCCCTCACGTGACCGCGGGCACGCGCTGACCGTCCCCGACATCATCCGACACCTCTCGGACGCGCCGGACGACTCCTCGCTTCTCAACCGGTGGAACTGGTGGATGGGCGCACTCGATGTGGCCTACGGTGGCTACGACTACTTCACCGTCCGGTTCATCGAGGGCGACGACGAGGCCGAACTCCGCCGCTAACGGGCGGGTCGAGCCGCTCGACGGTTTACTTTTACTTTCACTTTCACTCCGCCCTTGGCTCGCTTATAGGTGCTGTGCGACCCGATCCACGGCTATGAGCATGCAAAGCCACGCGAGCCCCCGATACGCCTCCCCGACCCGCGTCGACGTGACGGAGTGCCGTGCCGACCGGATCGCCGACCGAGCCCGTGCGAACCGTGTCGCCGGCAGCGAGGTCCACCTCGAACGCCGCGGCGGACGGACCTACCTCGTCACGATCCCCGACGACACCCGATAAGCACCCGTTCGCGGTCGGCTACCGACTTCGACATCTTAGCCGTCCAGCTCCAGCCGCTCGAGCCCCCAGCCGACGAACTCGGACTCGAACTCGACATCGAGCGAGCTCAATAGCCGCGCGAGCCCCAAGTAACATCCCGAGAGCGCACCGATTCCGACGATCGTCTCCTCATCGTAGTGGTCGACCAATCGGGCGTGGAGCGCGTCGTCGACGTCGTCCTCGACGAACGCCTCGACGTACGCGACGAGCGTGTCGAAGGGCTCGTCCAACCGATCGGACTCCTCACCGGAGATGGCGAGGATGTGTTCCGGATCCATCCCTTCATCGAGCGCGACGCGGACGTGTTGGTGCCATTCGTAGGCCGACCCCGCGTAATAGGAGGTCGCGAGAATGACCGTTTCACGCTCGTGCGGCGTGAGGCCGCTTTCGTTCCAGACGACGCTCCCGTAGGCCCGAAAGCCCTCAAGGACCCCGAGGTTCCGCCCGAGCGTCCGATAGACGTTCAGCGTGCCGCCCTCCAGCGGATGATCGACGGCGTCCTCGGCGGCCGGCGTCTTCGAGAGCGTGTCGAGCAGGTCGCGCTTTTCGGCCGGCAGGTCCATCGGGTCGACGGGATCGATCCGTGCCATGTGGGTCGCTCACGCGCCGGGATGAAATAGCCGACGGCTCACGATGTTGTTCGCCGCAGAAGGTCCGGGTGCGAGAATTGAACCTCGGTCGTACCGCTTGCAACGCTCGCTTCACTCCCTGCCTCAATTCTCGCCTTCCGGCGTTTCCACTCCTCCCGTTGGTCGTCGTGAAAAGGTCCGGGTGCGAGAATTGAACCCGCGTCTCAGCCTCCACAAGGCTGAAGGATAGTCCACTACCCTAACCCGGACACGCATCCTCACGTATCCCGCTTTCACAGATAACGGTTACGACTCCCGGCGGGGGCGGGCCCACCACGTCCCTTTTATCTCCCGCCGGTCTACCTCGGCCAACCGTGGCGTTCACCGACAAGGTCTACGTGAAGAACCACCGGCAGCTTGCCTCCCAGCTCGAGACGAACCTCCCGAAAGGAGCCTTCGCGGGCGCAACCCTCGACATGCTCTTTACCGGCGATGGCCTCGCGAAGCTCGACTCGGCGACCCGCGACCGGATCCTCGATTTTGCGGAGGACTTCCTCGACTGTGACTGTCAGGCGAACCCCTACTGCGGCTGCCCCGAGGAGAAGTTCATCCAGTACGTCCTCGAACTCCGCGCGCAGGGGCTCAACCCGGACGCCATCGTCGACGTGATGAGCGACGAGTACATGGTGTACGCCTATACCGGCGACGTGCGGTCGTTCCTCGACGACGCCGTCCGAACGCTGGACGCCGTCGAGACGCTCGCCGACGTCGACGGCAACGCCGAGATGTCCGACAGGGCACGGCGCGCACGACGTGAATTGACCCGATAAGCGGTTGAGGTACCCCGAGAAGCCGTTGACCGGTGAGCGGGACGCTCGCGCCGGTTCCCACGCGTGGGGACCGGTCGAACGGTCTAAATACGCTGACGCCTCAATACCTCTAATGAGTCTTCGGCCCGCGTGGCTGACGTTCCGACGGTACGCGGCGTTCACGACGGGGATGACGCTGTCGCTGTTCGCCATCGGCGTCTACACGGCTGCAACCGGCTCCGGCCTGGCCTGTGAGGCACAATGGCCGCTCTGTTCGGACCAGCTGATCCCGGCGCTCACGATCAACCCCGACTTCATCGAATGGTTCCACCGTGTGTGGGCCATGATCACCGGCTTCCTCATCATCGGGGTCGCCGCCTGGACGTGGCTGGGATCGTTCGGCCGGCCGTCCCGACTCGCGGCGACGCTCGCGGTCGCCATCCTCCCGGTGCAGATCACCGTCGGCGCGATCACGGTCACGATCGGCGGTCTCGTCCCCGGCGGCTACACCGTCTCGACGCACGCGGCCCACCTGATCGTCGCGCTGATCATCTTCACGCTGCTCGGACTCGTGACGCTCTGGGGTCGCGATCCCGGCGCACGCGGCGGGTCCCCGCGGCTGCTCACGCTCGCGGTCGTCGTCGCGCTCGGCGGTCTGCTCGCGAGCGCGGTCCTCTCGCGGGCCGTCCCGTTCCTGACCTACTCGCCCGGCGCACAGGCGTGGTTCTACGTCGCCGGCCTCACCGCACATCTCGGCCTGCTTGCCACGGTCGTCTACGCGACGGAGGCGACCGCCGGCGGATACGACGGGATCGCCGCCGGAACCGCGCGGACGGTCCAGCGGCTCGCCGGCGCGAGCATGGCGCTTTTGATCATCACGCTGCTTCTCGGTCGCGACCTCGTCCTCTACACGTCGTTCTGGCAGCAGGTCAACCTCGTCGCGCTCGGCGGCACGCTCGTCTGTGCGGCCGGTGCCGCCTGGTTCCTCCGCCGACAGGAGAGCGACGTGGGGGCGGCAACCCCCGTCGGCGGCGACTGAGCGCCCGGCGACGTTCGCTGGAAGCGATCACGTCGGGAACTCGGTGATGACTTCGATGCCGCTCACGCCATAGTCGTTCATGGCGGCCAACCGCTCTGAAACCTCGGCCAGCGCGAGCTCACGGGTCACGAGCGCGCCGGGATCGATCCCGGTCGCCTCGATCGTCGCGAACAGATCGCCATAGCTCGTCGGGGGCATCCCACGGGAGCCGACGAAGGAGATCTCCCAGCGTGTCAGATAGTCCGTCGGCAGTGAAACCTCCCCGCGCTCCGCCGCGGTGGTCAACCCGACCTGCACGTGGGTCCCACGCGCTCGGACCGAGCGGACCGAGTTACGACAGGTCTCGGCGATACCGAGCGCGTCCATCGAGACGTCGACGCCGCCTTCGAACCGGTCCCGTATCCGCTCGGGGACGGCTTTGTCGCTCAATGTCGGATTCAAGCAGGTGTCCGCCCCGAGTTCGGCGGCCCGTGTGAGGGCGTCGTCGTCGACGTCGACGGCGATCACGCGGGCACCGATCGCGGCACCCAGTTGTACCGCCGAGAGCCCGATGCCGCCGCAGCCGTGGACCGCGAGCGAGTCGCCCGCCGAGAGCCCGCCCCGGTTCGCGAGTGCGTGATAGGCGGTCATATACCGGCAACCGAGCGCGGCGGCGTCGCGGGCGGAAAGCCACTCTGGCCGACGAACGAGGTTGTACTCGGCGTTGGGAACCTCGACACGCTCGGCGAACGCGCCTGGCGCGTCGGGCTCGAAGCCGAGCGCGCGGCCGTCCGAACAGACGTTGCCGTGGCCGCCCCGGCAGGCGGCACAGGTCCCGTCGCCGAGCGAGAAGGGGACGATAACGTGGTCGCCAGGGGAGAACCGGGTCACGGCATCCCCGACGGCGACGACCTCGCCCGCCGGTTCGTGGCCAAGGATCTGTCCGTGTGGGACCCGATCGTCGGCCCACTCGCCGTGGCCACGCCAGGCGTGCCAGTCGCTTCGACAGAGCCCGCAGGCGTCGACGCGAACGACGGCACCGTCGCGGTCGGGTTGCGGGTCCGGGACGTCGCGAATCGCGAGGGGCTCCCCGTACGAATCCAGCACTGCTGCGAACATATTCGGGAGGTCCAGTTGCCTATATAAAGCTCTGTGGTCGGCGGGGATCGGTACGGGATGCCCCCGAGACCGGTGGACGGGACGTGACCAGCTCCAAGCAAGCGGCTACGGGAGGGGTTTGCCGTTTTATTCGAACGGAGTCGCCGTTATTCTTCCCCGATCGTAGTTATTAGATAAGTAACACTTATACTGAGCGATAGAGAACATGTGGGCGTGTATCACGGGGCCGAGGTCCGGCCGGGGGTCCCATACCGACGGCCTGGAGGGGCGGTCGAACGGGTGGTCCTCGAATCGGAGCCGGAGGGGGTGCTGCCGATCCGTGAGCGACGGGTAACCGACTGGCGAACGCGCGTGCGCCCCGACGACCGTGACCGGTTACGACGCGCATTGGACGACGACGAGGTTGACGTCGCATATCGCATCCACACCGAAGGGGAGACCGAATGGATCACCGAACGGGGCGTCCGGACGCCGGACGGAGCGGCGGTCGTCGGGTATCTCTTCCCGGCGAGCGAGCGCGTCGAGCGATGTCGGCGGTTGGAGCGTCAGCGGGAGCGACTGTCGGAGTTCGCGAGCGTCGTCTCACACGACCTTCGAAACCCCCTCGCGATCGCCGTCGGAAACCTCGAACTCGCCCGCGACCTCGACGCGACTGCGGCGACCGAACGCCTCGATCGGGTCCACGAGGCCCTCGACCGAATGGATGCGCTCATCGGCGATTTGCTGACGCTTGCACGTGAGGGGCAGATCGTCGAGGAAGCGAGCGCGACCGACCTCGAGCGTGTCGTTGAGGCCGCTTGGAGCACGACCGGTGCCGCCGCACCTGCCAAGTTGGTTATCGAGGAACCGCTTCCCACGATCGCCTGTGACGAGTGCCGACTTCGGCAGGTCTTCGAGAACCTCTTTCGCAACGCCATCGAACACGGCATCGAGGACGAGACTCCGCTCGAACAGCTGACAGGCCCCGAGACGATCGAACACGATGCACCACACAACAGCACCGTCGAACTACAGACCTCCGGCGGCTCGACGGATATCGTTCGAGTGATCACCGGGGCGACCGACGATGGCTTCTACGTGGCCGACGACGGCCCCGGGATCGCCCCCGAAGACAGAGAGCGGATCCTCGAGCCCGGACAGTCGACACATCCGGACGGGACGGGATTCGGGCTGGCCATCGTCGAGCGGATCGTGACCGCACACGGGTGGGAGATCGACGTCACGGAGTCGCGGTTCGGCGGCGCTCAATTCGAGGTGAGCGGCGTGGAACGGATCGCGAACGGGGAGTGAACGGCGGGACGTTGCAGGTCGCGGCTCAGAGGAAATCGCCGAGCCCGGCCTGTCCGTCGTCGTCGACGGCGTCGGTGTCGGCATCGTTTTCCGCCGCTGTGTCGGCGTCGGTGCTGGCTTCGTCGCCGGTGATCCTCTCGTCCTCGGGTGTCGGCGCACCGTGTTCGGGAGCTGTCTCGGCGGTCGGATCAGCGGCTTCGTCGAACTCGGAAGCAGCGTCACCGGCGGCGGTCTCGGTGATCAGTCGCTCGCGACGTTCACGGGCGTCCTCGACGATCGAGGCGACCTTCTTGGTCGACTCCCCCGAGCCCGTGATGAACGCGACGCCGGACTCGTCGAGGTCGTAGGCGGCCGCCATCGTCACGGTGAGCTCGCGAGGGCGACAGTGGTGGGTGACCGTTGAGAGGAACGGCAAGACGTCACGACGAGCCGTCTGCATGCTACAGCTGCTCCGTTCGGCGATCCGGCGAACCACCTCGTCGGCGGTCGCGTCCGAACGTGCCCAGAACTGTGGTCGACCGTAGCGCGTCCAGCCTCCCTTCGTGCCGTCACGGGCGGCGGCGACGCCGGCGGCGGTGTTGTCCGTCACGTACCGCCAGTAGGAGTAGTTCTGTGTCGCCCGAACTCGACCGAGCCAGCGGTCCGCGTTCGCAAGGAAGTCGTACGCCCGGGTCGCCTCCGCGGGCTCGTAGACGTCGAGAAGGTTGTCCTCGATCCATTTGGTCAGATCGTCCGGTGTCTCATCGACGGCATAGGCGGACTGTAACGCCTCCTCGGCCGACTGCTCTTTTAATACCGCATCGAGGAAGGGGAAGATACCCATCGACTTGTCCCGATCCGCTGTCACCACGTCGTCGACGCCGATCGACGTGCGACCCTGTGCGGCGGCTTGCAGGTCGTTCACCGCCCCGCGGAGGTCACCGCGGTTTCGCTCGGCGATCCGCGAGAGCGCATCGGACTCGAACTCGATCCCCTCCTTGCGACAGATGTCGCGGAGCACCGGGACGATCGACCGCGCGGAGATGTCGCGAAACTCGATCTCCCGGCAGGCGTTGCGGAGCCCACGCGACATATCGTAATACTCGTTCGCGATGAGGACGACCGGCTGTTCGGCCCCCTTGACGAGCTTCGTGATGGCGGCGGCGCCGCCACGATCGTACGTGCCGTGGATGTTGTCGGCCTCATCGAGGATGACGAGCTGTCTGGAGGCGGTGTCCCCGCCCGTCGCACCGCCTCCACCGGCGCTCCCGGTGAGCGTGGCGTTGCGCGCCGCTCGTCCCGCGAACCGCTCGATGTCGTCGCTCTTGCGCTGGTCGGACGCGTTGAGTTCGACGGTCTCCCACCCCATGTCGTTCGCGAGCGCGTGCGCCGCGCTCGTCTTTCCGACGCCGGGGCTCCCATGCAGAACGACCGCCTCCCGGTGGTCGTCCCACGTGCGCGCCCAGTCCGCGAAGGCGTCGCGGGCCGTGTCGTTGCCCCGTACCTCCGAAAGGGTACGCGGGCGATAGCGCTCCGTCCAATCGGCCATTACCGTGGGTTGGGTGGAGCCGCGTTTAGTGGTTGCGGACGGCCGGCTCCTCGGATGACGACGGTTGTCCCTACTCGTCGGTGACCGGCCCCGCCCGACGACGACAATTTCCCATCCGAACACGGGGACGGTGCCCTATTCGAACACGGGGACGATCCCCTATTCGAACGCGGCCGCGACCCCGTGGCTCCAGCCGATCACCGACTCGTCCGCGCCGAACCGACCCGCACACTGCACGCCAAGCGGCAGCCCGTCGTCGGTCCGGCTCGCCGGGACCGCGACGGTCGGAAGCCCGGCGTGGGTCCACGGGAGGTTCATAACGGGGTCGCCGGTCGAATCGATCCCCCGCGGGGCGGGCCCCGGCGCGGCCGGCGCGATCCAGCAATCGATCCCGTGGTCGTCCATGAGCGCGGTCAGCCGGTCCCGGAGGTCCTCACGTCCCCGTCTCCCGGCCGCGATATCGGCCGTCGCGGTCTCCAACCCGGTTTCGATGAGTTCGCGCGTCTTCGACGCGTACCGTTCGCCGTGCTCCCGGTACCAACCGTCGTGTGCGAGCGCAGCGTCGGCCGCAACGAGCCGATTATGTCGCGCGTTGACCGCCTCGATCGAGTCGAACGCGCCGACGCGGACGACCTCATAGCCGGCGGCGGCGAGCGTGTCGAGGTGCCGATCGAAAGCGTCGAGGGCGACCTGCGAGGCCTGTTCGAGGTACGACCCCGTCGGCACGCCGAGCGTCGGCTTCTCGGGCGCAGGGGGGAGGGTCCGCCAGTCGTCACAGAGGACGGCGGCAACGAGCGGTAACCCGGCGGTATCCTGTGTGAAGAAGCCGACGTGATCCACCGACCGCGAGAGCGGGATCACCCCATCGGTCGGGATCCGGCCGCGGGTCGGCTTGAATCCGACCACGCCACAAAAGGCGGCCGGGCGGATCACGGAGCCGACCGTCTGCGTCCCGAGCGCAACCGGACAGAGGCCGGCGGCGACCGCCGCGGCCGACCCGCTGCTCGACCCGCCGGGCGTCCGCTCGGGGTCGTGCGGGTTTCGCGTCGGCCCCGGCGAGAAGTAAGCGAACTCCGTCGTGACCGTCTTCGAGAGGACGACCGCGCCGGCCTCGCGGAGCCGCCGAACCGCAGTGCCCTCGGGACCGGCGAGCACCTCCGGCAGGAGGTCAGAGCCGGCTCGGGTCTCCATTCCGTCGACGTGGAAGATGTCCTTCACGCCGACCGGGATGCCGAAGAGCGCCGGCCCGGAGGCGGGGTCCGGATAGTCACCCACGAGTCGTCTCGTTGCCTCCAGCACCCGCTTGCGCCGATTCGGTTCGGGGACGAGCGATTCGATGGTCGGTTCGATCTCGGCCGCCCGGTCGAGGAGGGCCTCGGCGTAGGCGGTCGGCGTCGTCTCCCCCGTTCTGAGCGCCGTGACGGCATCGGCGAGCGGCTCGGCGTGTCGCATTCGTCCGTCACTTTCGGCGGGGGAACCTAAGTTCTCCGTCGGGCGAGTCAGTTCGGGTCGGGGATGACGCCCTCCTCGATCAGGGCGGCGATCCGGTCGTCGTCGTAGCCGATCGCCTGCAACACCGCGACGGTATCCTCGCCGAGCAGCGGCGGTGCCGCATCGAAGCCCGCGGTCGCGTGGTCGTAGTTGAGCGGGTGATCGAGCATGGGGATCTCGCCGGCGGCGGGATGCTCGATCGAAGTGACGACGCCGCGTGCTTCGACCTGCTCGTTCGAGAGCGCCTCGCCGACGTCGAAGACGGGGCCGACCGGCACGCCGTGTTCGTCCGCGAGCAGGTCGACCCACTCGTCGGTCGTGCGGGTCCGAAGCGTCTCGGAGAGCTCGACCTCCAGTTCGTCCATGTTGGCGACGCGGTCGCCGTTGGTCACGAACCGTTCGTCCTCGATGAGCTCCTCGCGGTCGATGCCGACACAGAGCGCCTCCCAGAGCCGCTGGTTGCCGCAGGCGACGTTGAGGTGGCCGTCGGCGGTCGGGTAGGTCTGATACGGCGCGAGCACGGGGTCTTTGGTCCCCAT
>PWGU01000054.1 GCA_003554605.1 Halorubrum sp. | reverse complement strand
TTCCAGAGCTTTACGTTGCAAGTCAGCACGGCGGAAGTGGAACAGAAAACCAATTCTCATACAGTAGATATTATAACTCAGAAAACTAATACTAAGACCCATACGGTAGATACACTGGCTTTCACTGAGAACGTTGTTACTAATACAACAGATATAATAGCTAAAATAGTTGGCACTGAAACACATACAGTAGATATTTCTACTTTGACAACTTTAAGTGAAAGCCATACTATTGATATAGCCACCACTGTTCAGTCCACCGAACAGCATACGATTGATTTGATCACCAAGGGGACATTTGTAAAAACACATACAGTTGATATACTTATAGAAGGATGGATTTATCAACCAAAAACTACTGATACAGCGTGGACTTATCAATCAAAAACTACTGATACAGCGTGGACTTATATAGATAAATCAGAATAAATATGAGTAATTTTAGAATACCAATAGAGTCATTCGAAGGCGGTCTTGCCCCAGGATACTTTGAAACCGATTATCCCACTTTCGGTAACTTAAATATGGCAGGCAAAGCCGAGGCAATTAACCTTAACGACCCTTCTTATTTAGCTCAAGGAGACGGCAGAACCTTATTGACCTCAGCCCAAGATGAAATGCGGTTCTTGGATGAGCCAGTGGCTGAGAATAAGACGTATGCCGTTGGAGGAGAAACGGTGTACGAAGTGACACCTACCAGTGTTTCATCTATCCACACTATTTCAGGAGCAGAATTTGAAGATGTGGCTTACTACCAGGGCGACCTCTATGTCAGTTATAATACCAGTAGTGATGGTGTTATAGCCAAGTATGATATATCAGCTGACACCTGGACTGATAGTTGGCAAACTGGTTTGAATAAAGACAAACCGCACCGTTTATTGGTAGGTGGCTTAGATTTTTTGTATGTAGCTAACGGCAATAAAGTGGCTTCTTATGACGGAGTGAATGACATTTACACACCCGATGACTTAACTTTGCCAGAGGATGACGTGATAGTTAGTTACCAGTTTACTCGCAATCATTTAACGATATTAACTAATAGACCTGCTATAACTGACGGAGCACGTTCTTCGGTGTTTCTGTGGGATACTAATGCTCCTTCTTGGGAAGTAGAATACACTTTTCGGGAACGAATAACTAATATTTTTATGTTAAATGGCACGCCGTTTGTTCACTACGAAGACTTGGGTAAAGCCCGATTGGGGATGTTAGACGGAGCAGATATTAAACCTCTGGCTTCTTTCGGAGGCAGTAGCCCGCTTTGGTATCAAGTAACCGCTAACAAGGGATTTGTGGCGTGGGTTGACGGTAGTGATATATTGGTTTGGGGAGCACCAGAGTCATATTTGGAAAGTCTGATGTTCCCGTTAATGAGTGCGGAAAGCGGATACGAGTTTAATTCAGTGGCCTCACCTTTTGGATACCTTCTAGTAAATAGCGATGATGGAACTAATTATCGTACTGAGATAGCCGAGAACTATGCTCCAAATGGATATTGGAAGTCTCTCTTGGTCCCGATAAGTGGGAATAATAAAGACGGAGTAATTGATAGTATTCGGGTAGATTTTGAAGAGCTACCTGAGAATAGATCTTTCACAGTGAAATTAGTTGACGCCAAAGGCAATGAAAAATTCAGTGAAGAAATATCAGAAGCGGGCTTGGTCAGTTATTTCAAAAATGTGGCTATTACTGCCAATAGTATCCGTGTTGAGATACATTTTGATAGTATTACCAGTAGCACAGTACGAATTATGAGCATTCTTTTAAGAGGACATACAACAAAATGAGTCCATTACCTAAATTTGAATTTGAAGATACTATTACACCTGAGGACAAGGTGGATAAGGAAGCTCTGCAAACTACGTTGCAAAAGCTGAATGAGCTTAACTTCAAGGATGTCCAGTTTGGGTCAATTAGACCTGGGGCTGGTTCGGTTATTGACGGCGACCTACTTGTGGAGGGGACAGTGGGGGCGGCTAAAATAATTGCTGGCTCTATAACTGCTAATGAAATAAAATCAGGCACTATTACTGCTTCAGAGATAGCGTCAAGAACTATTACTGCTAGTCGTATAGCTTCAGGGGCTATTACTGCTAATGAAATAGCGAGTAATACGATAACAGCTAACCAGATAAAAAGTGATACTATTACCGCCAATCAGATGGATGTGAGCCAGCTTTCGGCTATTTCTGCAAATATAGGAAGTATCACCGCGGGTTCTATTACTGGTATTACTATTACAGGCGGGACAATCAGAACATCAAGCAGTAGCACCAGAGTTGAGATGTCAGGAAGCTCGAATACGCTTCGGCATTATCAAGATGGAAATATTAGAACTCAAGTCGCTAATGGCCAGATTTCTTTTAATAGACCTGACGGCGTGTTCTCAGGAGCTGTGTTTGGATTCGGGTCCCAGACTCTTGGTATAAATGTTGGAGGTGATGGTAGTTACCAGTTTAATCCTACGCAGTTCCTGTCTCCTAGTGGGGGAACTGTGAATCTGGGTGACCCTTCCAATAAGTTTGAGAGCTTGTTTTTATCTGATGATATTGATATTGGCGGGGTGGTGCGGAGCCACCTTAACCCACAGTCAGATAATAATAGTAGTATAGGAACTACAACTAGGCGGTGGCGTGATATTCGGTTTCGTAACCAGCTTGTTGGACACGGGACGACAAGTAGCAGAAGTTTCATTCTGCCATCTTCCGCCGATACTTGTAATATTGGGTCTCCTAGCCTTTACTTTCATCAAGTGTTTGCTGACCGTGTTCGCTATAAAGACCTTGCATCTTTCGACCACATTGATGACCTTGAAGCAATTAAAGCTGTTAATATAAAGACTATTGAAAGAGAGGGGCCGGATGATATTGATAGTGAAGGAAATGTTATAAGAGGTAAGAAATACAAAAAGGATGTGTGGGATACCAAAACTCTACCCAAAGATGTGGTTGAAGGTGAGTTTATTGATGCTAACGCAATGAACGGTCTGGTTATCGGCTCTTTGAAAGAGCTTATAAATAAGGTAGAGCAGTTAGAGAATAAGGTTAATGGTGTGGTATAATAATTATTATGAGTAAACTTGAAACTAAAAAAGACGAGGTTCAGAAAGAACTTCAGGATAAAATTGACGCTTTTAACAATCTTGAGCAACAACGAAATGACCTTGCTCAGGAGATAGTTGCTCTTAGAGGGCAATTAGAATTACTACAAGAATTATGTCAACAAGAGAAAGACTCCAAGAATTAAAAAAGTCCTTTGGGGAAGTAAAATCCCAAGTAGGTGAAGCATCTCCAAAACAGCGGGAACAATTAAGTAGTCTCGTAGAAAGAGGCAGTAGGGTTGTGGAAAAACTTAGAGATCGTGACCCAGCAGAATTGATTGAGGACCAGCCCAATCAGTTGAAACCTGGTACGGTGGACTCTGATGATACTGACGCTTTCCAGTCTGCTAAACAGATAATGGATACTACTCCTGATACAATGCTTGCTAAAAAGGAAGCGGAAACCATAAGACGTCTTGAAGAGGATAGGCAAAAACGGGATGAGTTGCGCAGTGAAAGAAGATCCTTGGTGGAGAAACAGACTGACGCCATGGGTGATGTGGATATGGAAGGTTTGGTTCGGGAAGAGCGTAAGCGATTGGAGGTTCCGGAGGCCTTAGATGCCCAGAGAGCTTCTATTGAGGAAATGCGTGGCATTCGCCAGCAGATAACCGAGTTAGAGAGTCAGAAAGCCGAGGCTTTAGCTACCAGTGAAGGCCGTCAGGCTCCTATGGGTTTCATTCGTGGTGAGCAAGAGCGTATCCAAGAACAGTTCAATCGCCGAGAAGCCACCTTGTCTAAACGACTACAAGCCGAGAACGCTCATTTACAAGCAATGCAGGGACAGGTTAGCCAAGCCCGCTCTTTGATCAATGATGTAGTTAATGCAGCCACTTATGATACTGAAATGGAGCTTAAACGTATTCAGTCCTTTAGAGAAGTTAATGAGCAAGAGATCTCTGAACTAGACCAAGATATACAAAGACAGTTACAACAAAGCCAGCAGTATTGGCAGACCCAATTGCAAACAGAGAGGGAAGAAAAACAGCAGGTCATGGAACTTATGATAAATGCCCCTCGAGCTGGTATTAGCGTGGATGATGACCTAGAGAATGCAGCTGAAAAAGCCTCATCATACTTGGGAATACAAAATATAGAAGATGTGGTTGTTAATGCTATTGAAGCGGGGGCAACGAGAGATGTGGTTAAAAATATTA
>PWGU01000110.1 GCA_003554605.1 Halorubrum sp. | reverse complement strand
TTCGAGGGGATGTTTAACTGACAAGCGGAGGGGGTGTCGTTCGTCACGGTCGGATCTCCACTGGGTGTGGGACGCTCCCAGCTACATCGATTCGGGGGCCTCGACGCCGAGCACGTCGAGGGCGTTCGCCATCGTATTGCGGGCGGCGACGACGAGCGCGAGTCGGGCGTCACGGAGGTCGTCGCGCTCGGCGGTGAGCACCGGACATTCGCGATAAAAGCGATTGTACGCCTCCGCGAACTCGCGGGTGAAGGTGGCGACGGTGTGCGGTTCCAGATCCGCGGCGGCCGATTCGATCACGGCCGGGAACCGGGCGACCTCACGGACGAGCTCCCGCGCGGCGTCCGTCTCCAGCGCCGTGGCGTCGACGGTCCCGTCGGTCCCCGCCTCCGGCAGCGCGACGCCCGCAGCCTCGGCCTCGTCGATGATCCCGCAACATCGGGCGTGGACGTACTGGACGTACGGGGCGGACTGTCCCTCGAAATCGAGCGCGTCCTCCCACTCGAAGGTGATCGCCTTCGTCGGCTGTTTCGAGACGATGTCGTACCGAACCGCGCCGATCCCGACCTGATGGGCGATCCGCTCGACGTCCTCGTCGGTCAGGTCGTCGTCGCGGATCCGGTCGTCGAGGCGGGTCTCGACGGCCTCGCGTGCACGATCGATCGCCTCATCCAGCAGGTCATCGAGCATCACGCCCGTCCCCCGCCGGGTGGACATCTTTCCGTCCGGGAGGTTCACGTACGAGTAGATGACGTGTCCGAGCCGGTCGGTGTCGTTGCCGAGGATCTCCAAGGCGGCGTCGAGCTGGTCGGCCTGTAGCTTATGATCCTCCCCGAGCACCGTCACCGCGCGGTCGTAGTTCGCGAACTTCCACTCGTGGTGGGCCAGGTCGCGGGTGGTGTAGAGGCTCGTCTCGTCCGAGCGGAGGAAGACGAGGTTCTTTTCGATCCCCCAGTCGACGAGTTCGAGCTGCCAGGCGTCCTCCTCGTAGACGGCGTGTCCGGACTCCTGCAGCCGCGTGGCGACCTCGGCCGTCGACCCGTCGCGCATGAACCGCGTCTCCTTCACGAACTCGTCGAACTCCGCGGGAAGCCGGGCGAGACAGCCCTTCATGCCGCCGAGCACCTGATCGACGACCTCCCCGACCCGCTCGAACGTTTCCTCCTCGCCCGCCTCGAGCCCCTGCAGGATCGCCGCGATCTCCGCCTCCGCGGCCTCGACGTCGTCCGGGTCGGCCTCCTCCAGATAGGCGTTCCCCTTCCGGTAGTAGCGAACGAGGTCGTACTCGATCCGGCCGCGGGCGGGCTCCTCGTCCAGATCCGACTCGTCGAACGTCTCGTAGGCCCACGTGAAGACGGCCATCTGCCGCCCGGCGTCGTTCACGTAGTAGTGCCGGTCGACGTCGTAGCCCGCATACGAGAGGAGGGTCGCGACGGCGTCCCCGACGATCGGGTTGCGCGCGCGGCCGACGTGGACCGGGCCGGTCGGGTTCGCGCTGGTGTGTTCGACCACGACGCTCGTGTCGCGGTCGGGGAGGTTCCCGTACGCGGCGTCGCCGGCGGCGGCCGTGAGGGTGTCGACGAGGTAGCGATCGCCGGCGTGAAAGTTGACGTACGGGCCGGCGACGTCGACGGCGGCGAGGTAGTCGTACTCGTCCTCGTCCATCGCCGACTCGACCGCTTCGGCGACGTCAGCGGCGACGACGGGCGGTGCCGCGCCCGCCTCGCCGGCCAGCCGGAAGGCGACGCTCGAAGCGAGCGTCGCGTCCATGTCGTCGGGGGGCTCTTCGATACCGAGGTCGTCGGTCGGGAACTCGAGGCTCGATAGCGCCGCCGTCAGCGCCGATTCGACCTCCGACCGGAACCGTCTGAACATGGTCCCCGTTCGTCGGTCGGGATAAAAGGCCCTTCCGAACGACGGCGGTGCGCGGGCGGTTGGCGGACGGTGGCGGGCGGTTGGCAGGCGACGGGCGATGCGTGGGCGGTACGCAGGCGGTGCGTGGATGGTTGGCGGGCGGTAAACGGGCGGTGCGTGGGCGGTGCGCGGACGGTACGCGGGCGGTGCACGGACGGTACGCGGGCGGTGCACGGGCGACGGGTGGAACCGTCCGTCGCCGGCGGAGGTCGACCGACGCGTTTAGGTTCAGGGCCCCCGGATATTTCATACGCATAGCCGTTTCCGCGTCTTGCGGGCCGCCAAAGCATCTCATTTTTGAGATCCTTCTCATTTCCGTTATGCTTTTCAGGACCGATGGCGAACCAACAGTTATGAACGAACCGTCGACGAGAACCCCCGACCCGGCGGCGCTTGCGGCGCTCAAACACGTCGCGCTCGCCGGGCGGCTTACGGAGACGAAGGTGTCGTGTGCGGCGCTGGCCGACCGGCTCGACGCGTCCACACAGACCGCCTCCCGTCGGCTCCAGACGCTCGAATCCGCCGGGCTGATCGAACGCGACGTCGTCGGCGACGGCCAGTGGATCACGGTCACGGAGGCCGGCGAGATGGCCCTCCGTGCGGAGTATGCCGACTACCGTCGGCTCTTCGAGTCGGGGATCGAACTCGTCCTTCGCGGGACCGTCACCGAGGGGATGGGCGAGGGGAAACACTACATCACGCTGCCCGGCTACGCCGAGCAGTTCACCCGACGGCTCGGCTATGAGCCGTTCCCCGGGACGCTCAACGTCGAACTCGACGCCGAAAGCGTCCGCCGACGTGGCGGGCTCTCCGGGATCGACGCCGTCCCCATCGACGCGTGGGAGGACGGCGACCGGACCTATGGCGCCGCGACCTGCTATGGAGTCACGCTCGCCGCTGGCGAGGACGGATACGAGCGGGCACACGCGATCGTCCCCGACCGCACCCACCACGACGAGGATAAACTGGAGCTGATCGCCCCGGACCGGCTCCGTGACGTGCTCTCGCTCGCCGACGGGGACGAACTCGAAGTGCGCGTCACCCCCACCGAACGGGCCGACTCGGACGCGGATGCCGAGGGGTCCGAGCCGTCGGAGTCGCTCGCGACGGAGGCCCCCTGATGCGCGCCGATATCGACGGGGACGGCGCCGACGAGGAGTTCGCCGACTCCACTATCGAGCGTGCGCTCACCGCCTTCGCGGCCGGCGAGCCCGTATGTGTTCACGACTTCGCCGATCGAGAGGGCGAGACCGACATCATCTATCCGGCCGCCGCGGTCGACGCGGCCGCCGTCGCCCACCTGCGAAACGATGCGGGTGGGCTCGTCTGTGTCGCCGTCGCGGATCACGTCGCCGACGCGTTCGGGCTCCCGTTCCTCGCGGACGCGATCGACCACCCCGCCGCCGAGGACACCCCGGAGTACGACGACCGCTCGTCGTTCTCGTTGCCGGTCAACCACCGCGACACGTTCACCGGGATCACCGACGCCGACCGCGCTCGAACCATCGTCGCGCTCGCGGACGCGGCCACGGCCGCCGAACGCGACCCGGGAAGCTACACGCCGGCGACCTTCGCCGAGGAGTTCCGCGCCCCCGGACACGTCCACGTCCTCCGCGGCGCGAAGGGCGGGGTCCGCGAGCGCGTCGGCCACACCGAACTCGGCCTCGCGCTCGCCGCGGCCGCCGACCTCCCGCCCGCGGTCGTCGTCTGTGAGATGCTCGATGACGCGACCGGCGAGGCGCTCTCGCCCGTGGACGCCGCCGCCTACGCGGCCCGCCATGGGATCCCCTACGTCGAGGGCGCGGACCTCGTCTCGGCGCTTCGGTAGTCTGACGACCCCGATCGGCGCGCACTCCCGTGCCCACCGCCAGTCGCTCCTCGCTTTCGTGCCAGTCGCTCCTCGCTTTCGTGCCAGTCGCTCCTCGCTTTCCCGCCAGTAGCTACTTGATCGTGCGTTCGCATGGTCCCGCATATGACACAGCGACACGACGTCATCGTCGTCGGGGTCGGTGGCATGGGGGCCGCCACGGCGTATCACCTCGCCGAGCGTGGGCTCGACGTCCTCGGGGTGGAGCGATACGACGTCCCCCACGCGATGGGCTCCTCACACGGTATCTCCCGGATCATTCGTAAACCCCAGTATGAGGACCCCGCCTACGTCCCGCTCGTGGAGCGGGCGTACGACCTCTGGCGCGACCTCGAGGCGAAGACGGGACGCGACCTGCTCTTTATCACCGGGGGGATCGACGCCGGGCCGCCCGGGAGCGAGGTCCTCGAAGGCTCGCTCGAATCGTGTGCGGCACACGACCTCGAACACGAGGTCCTCTCGGCCGAGACGGTAAACGAGCGGTTTCCCGGCTACGACCTTCCGGCGGACCATCGTGCAGTCTACCAACCGGATGGCGGGTTTCTCGTCCCGGAGCGATGTATCGTCGCCCACGTCGAGGCGGCCCATGCGGCGGGCGCGACGATCCGCGCCCGCGAGCCGGTTCACGAGTATCGTCACCTCGACGACGGCGTACGGGTCGAGACCTCGAAGGGGACCTACGAGGCCGACCGGCTCGTCGTCACCGCCGGCGCGTGGGCGGCGAAGCTCCTTCCGGCGCTTGAGGGGCTCGCGGTCCCCGAACGACAGGTGCTCGCGTGGCTCCAGCCGACGGAGCCGACCGCCTTCGATGCCGACCGCTTCCCCGTGTTCATCCACGAAGCCGACGACGGCCACTACTACGGGTTCCCCCGCCACGACGTCCCGGGGTTCAAGTTCGGGAAGTTCAACCACCGCGAGGAGACCGTGGACCCCGACGGGTTCGATCGCGACCCGGAGCCGGCGGACGAGGAGCTGCTCCGATCGTATGCGGACCGGTACTTCCCGACCGGCGCGGGACCGACGATGCAACTCACGACGTGTCTGTTCACCAATACCCCCGACAACCACTTCATCCTCGGGCGGCTTCCGGACGAGCCGCGTGTGACGGTCGGCGCGGGCTTTTCCGGGCACGGCTTCAAGTTCGCGAGCGTCATCGGTGAGATCCTCGCGGATCTCACGATCACCGGCGAAACCGACCACGAGATCGGCCTCTTCGACCCGGCGCGGTTCGGCTGATCGTCGGTTATCCTTGCACGGACGGCCGGACCGCTGGTTCCTTATCGCTCACCGTCGAACGGCCCAGTATGACCACGGTTGCCGATCTGATCGATCGATTGGAGGCGGAGGCGGCGGCGGGCGCGAACCCCGAGACGACCCCGGACGTCGGGATCATCATGGGCTCGGACTCCGACCTCCCCGTCATGGCCGGTGCCCACGAGGCGCTCGCGGGGCTGGGCTTCGCCGAGCAGACCGACTTCGACTCGCCGCCGTCGGCCCGGTTTACCTACGAGAGCTACGTCGTCTCCGCCCACCGGACGCCGGATCTCATGTACGCGTACGCCGAGACGGCCGCCGATCGGGGGATCGACGTCGTGATCGCGGGCGCGGGCGGGAAGTCCGCGGACCTGCCGAACATGACCGCCTCCATCGCGTTCCCGGTCCCCGTGATCGGCGTTCCGGTGCAGGAGAAATCGGTCGATTCGGTGATCGGGATGCCGAGGGGCGCGCCCATCGTCGCCGTCGACGCCGGCAAGTCGTTCAACGCGGGGCTGTCGGCCGCACAGATCCTCGCCCGCGAACACGAACAGGTCCGTGAGCGGCTGATCGCGTATCACGAGGGCCTGAAAGGCGACGTTGCGGCCGTCTCGGCGGACCTCCACGACCTCGGGGTCGACGCCTTCCGTGAGAAACACGACGGGTAGCCGGGACGACATCGCCGGGGCGGCACTCCTGACCGTCACGATCGATCGCCGATCCCGGCCGGCTTACCCGGTACCCCACGCCGTTTAGTGGCACGAGTGGTTCGGGCGGGTATACCGTGTCGGCCCGGATCGCTCACGCCCTGGATCGTCTCGCCACCCTCCGTGAGGACCCCCGCACGCCGATCCTGCTCGTCATCGCCGGCGGATGGTCGCTCTCGCTCGGTGTGCGCCTCGTGTACCCCGCGATCATTCCCCACCTCCGGACGGCCTACGGGATCTCGCTTTCGACCGCCGGGCTCCTGTTGACGGTCCTCTGGCTCGCGTATGCGATCGGTCAGCTCCCCGGGGGGATCCTCGCGGACCGCCTCGGCGAGCGGCGCGTCCTCGTCGCGAGCACGTTCATCTCGGGGGCGACCCTCGGGCTCGTCGTCGTCGCCGGGGCCGTCGAGGTGCTGTTCGCGGCGACCGTCCTCTTCGGGCTGAGCACCGCGCTCTACGGGGTCGCTCGCTTTACCATCCTCACCGAGGTCTACCCGGACAACGACGGCACCGCTATCGGCGTGACGATGGCCGCGGGCGACCTCGGCAACGCCGTCTTGCCCCCGTTCGCCGGCTTCCTCGCGGTCACGTTCGCGTGGCAGTTCGGCTTCGCGTTCGCCGTCCCGCTCTTCCTGTTGGCGGGCGTCGGGCTGTTCGTCGCGTTGCCGCGCTCGGATCGCCAGCGGGCGATGGCCTCGTCCGACGATGCCCCGGAGGAGCCGTGGCTCACGCGGACTGCCGCGACGGTTCGGCGGGTCGCGAGCGCGTTGCGGAGCCGACCCGTCGCCGTCGTCACCGCCATCCAAACGCTCGGATACTGTGCGTGGCAGGCGCTCACCGGCTTTTATCCGACCTACCTCATCGACGTGAAGGGGTTCGCGCCGACGACGGCGACGTTGCTTTTTGGCGGCTTCTTCGCGCTCGGCGTCGTCGTCAAACCCCTCGCCGGTCGGGCCTACGACGCCTCCGGCATCCGCACGACGCTGCCGGTCATCCTCGGGGTCGCTGGTGTCGGGCTCGTTTTGCTCCCGTTCGTCGACTCGTTGCCGGGGATCCTCCTCGTCACGCTCCTTTTAAGCAGCATCCTGGGCTACTCGACGGTGACGCTCACCCACCTCACGGCGTCGTTGCCGGCGGCCGTCCGCGGCTCCGGGCTCGGCGTCCTCCGGACGGGATACATGGTGATCGGCGCGGGCAGCCCGGTCGTCGCTGGCCTGCTCGCCGACGCCGACCTGTTTGATGAGGTGTTCTTCATCCTCGCCGCGCTCGTCGCCGTCGGCGCGTGCCTGACGGTGTTGCTTTCGGAGGGGTAGCCGCGGCGTGGCCTTCGGAAGGAGCCGCGACGCGGGGTCGCGCCGGGTGTTGAGTCGGGCTGATCGGCTCTCCCGCCCTTCCGACGAACGGCTGAAAACCGGGTTATCCGACGTTTGCGCCCGGATCGCCCGTGGACGCGTCCGCGCGAACGAGAATCAACGCTTATGAGGGGGCGGTCCAAACGCCAGCACGTTACGGAGACCTACATGAGCGATTGGATAGCGATCGGCGCACTGGCGGCCGTTGGCCTGCTCATCCCGTTAGCGATGATGGCAGTGTCCGCGTTGCTCCGCCCAAGCGTGCCGGAGACAGGAAAAAGTACCATCTACGAGTCCGGCGAGACCCCGACGGGCACGACGCGGATCCGGTTCAACATTCAGTACTACATGGTCGCGTTGTTGTTCGTCGTCTTCGACATCGAGACCGTGCTGTTGTTCCCGTGGGTTACGATCTACCGGCCGGCCCTCGAGGCGGGCGTGCCGATGATCGACCTGCTGTGGCCGATGCTCGCGTTCGTCGGCATTCTCGCGATCGGACTCGTCTGGGCGTGGCGGACGGGCGCGGTCAAATGGACCAAAAGCCCCCGCGCGACCCGCAGAAAAACGGAGCGTGAGGTTAACCAATGAGCAGCGAACAGCAACCGTTTATTACCGACGAATCGCGCGTGGTCACGGAGACCCGAGACAGCCGCATCACCGGTCAGGGCGACCGGTTCAACTCCCGACTCCGGGAGGCGTTCGGGTCCTCCCCGTTCATCCTCACCAAGTTCGATAAGTTCCTGAACTGGTGCCGTGGCTCCTCGATGTTCATGCTGCAGTTCGGGATCGCCTGCTGCAGCATCGAGATGATGCACACCTACGCGGTGAAACACGACCTCGACCGCTTCGGCAGCGGGGTCCCCCGCGCGTCGCCGCGACAGGCCGACGTGATGATCGTCCCCGGAACGATCGTCTCGAAGTTCGCCCCGCGGATGAAACGCGTCTACGACCAGATGCCCGAGCCGAAGTTCGTCGTCGGGATGGGCTCGTGTACCATCTCGGGCGGCCCCTTCCAGGAGGGCTACAACGTGATCAAGGGCGCGGAGGAGGTCATCCCGATGGACATCCACGTCCCGGGCTGTCCACCCCGTCCCGAGGCGCTCGTCTACGGCGTCGTCAAACTTCAGGAGCGCGTCGCCAACGGCGAGGCCGCCCCGGTGACGGTCAAGCCGTACGAACTCGAACAGTTCGGCGACCTCGAACGCGACGAACTGGTCGATGCGCTCGTCGACCAGATCGATGAGGATGAACTCGTTATGCGATACAACTTCGCTGATTCGCCATGAGCTTGGAACCGCTCGACTCCCCCGACGCCGATGTCATTCCGGAGCGCACGCCCGAGGAGCTGGAGGCGCTGCTCGGCGACCTCGTGCTCGCTCGCGACGACCATCTGAACGCGCCCGGGTTCGTCATTCGACCCGATACCGTTCAGGAGACGCTCTCGATCCTCAAAGAGCAGGCGGGCTATGACCACCTCTCGCTCGTCACCGCTCAGGAGTACGAGAACCGCTATGAGTCGATCTACCACCTGAAGAAGTTCGACGACCCGACCCAGGAGGTCAGCGTCGTCGTCCCCGCGGACAAGGACCAGCCAGTCTCGGAATCCGGCGAAGCCGTCTTCCGGACGGCCGACTGGCACGAGCGCGAGGCGTACGACCTCGTCGGGATCGAGTACGACGATCACCCCGACCTCCGTCGGATCCTCCTCCCGCAGACGTGGCAGGGCCACCCGCTCTCGCTCGATTACGACATGAACCAGCCGCAGATCGCGGCGCTGCCGGCCCACGTCAACCCGATCCAGGACCACCACCGGGACGACGAGTCGGACACGATGTTCCTCAACATCGGTCCCCACCACCCGGCGACCCACGGCGTGCTTCACTTAAAAACGGTGCTCGACGGTGAACAGGTCGTCGACATCGAATCCGACATCGGCTACCTCCACCGCTGTGAGGAGCAGATGGCCCAGAGCGGGACCTACCGCCACCAGATCATGCCGTACCCCGACCGCTGGGACTACATCTCGGCGGGGTTACTGAACGAATGGGCGTACGCGCGCGCGGCCGAGGACCTCGCGGACATCGAGGTCCCCGAATACGCACAGGTCATCCGCACCATGGGCGCGGAGATGTGCCGGATCGCCGCGCACATGCTGGCGTTGGCGACGTTCGCGCTCGACGTGAACGGCGACTTCACGGCGACGTTCATGTACGCCATCAACGACCGCGAGCGCGTGCAGAACCTCCTGGAGGATCTCACGGGTCAGCGGCTCATGTTCAACTACTTCCGGCTCGGCGGCGTCGTCTGGGACCTGCCGGAGCCGCGCGAGGAGTTCTTCTCGAAGACGCGTGACTTCCTCGACCAGCTGCCCGGAAACATCGAGGAGTACCACAACCTCGTCACCTCGAACGAGATCTTCCAGATGCGGACGATCGATACCGGCATCCTGCCGCCGGAGGTCGCGAAGAACTACGGCGCGACCGGCCCGGTCCTGCGCGGCTCGGGCGTCGATTACGACCTCCGCCGTGACGACCCCTACGGCTACTACGACGAACTCGACTGGGACGTCATCACCGAGGACGGCTGTGACAACTACAGCCGCCTGCTCGTCCGGATGCAGGAGGTCGAGGAGTCCGCGAAGATCATTGGACAGTGTGTCGACCTGCTGGAGGACTGGCCCGAGGACGAGCGGACGATCCAGGCCAACGTCCCGCGCACGCTGCGCCCGGACGACGACAACGAGATCTACCGCGCCGTCGAGGCCGCGAAGGGCGAACTCGGCATCTACATCCGCTCGGACGGGACGGACAAGCCCGCCCGCTTCAAGATCCGCTCGCCGTGTTTCTCGAACCTCCAGACGCTGCCGGAGATGGCGAACGGGGAGTACATCCCTGACGTGATCGCCGCGCTCGGCAGCCTCGACATCGTGCTCGGGGAGGTGGACCGCTAATGGCGGACGCCCCGGCACAGCTGTTCCCCGAGTTTATCGTCGACACCTTCGGGCTGCCGGGCGTGCTCGGCGAGGTCGTCGCGGCGTTGATCGCGGCGTTCGTCGTCGGCAACATCGTCCTCGCGTTCACCGGCGTCGCCGGTCCGTGGGCGAAACGGAAGATCACGGCGGCGTTCACCGACCGGATCGCCGTCAGCCGGATCGGCCCGTTCGGGCTGCTCATCATCCCGGCCGCAGCGGTGCAGCTCCTCGCGAAGGAGCTCATCGTCCCCGAGGGCGTCGACCGCCCGACGTGGGACCTCGCGCCGATCATCCTGCCGGCCTCGGCGTTGCTCGGCTTTGCCGTCATCCCGATGGGACAGCTCGGCCCGGTGAACCTGCATCTCGCGGACCCCGAGGTGGGGCTCGCGCTCGTCTTCGCGTTCGCCTCCATCGCCTCCGTCTCGTTGGTGATGGCGGGCTACGGCTCGAACAACAAGTACTCCATGCTCGGCGGGCTTCGTGCGGTCGCACAGAACCTCGCGTATGAGATCCCGCTCATCGTGACGGCGATGTCCGTCGTGATCTTCGCGGGTACCCTGGAGATGAGCGGCATCGTCGCCGCTCAGAGCGAGACGCTGTTCTCTGTCGGCGGCTTCGACATCCCGGCGTGGTACGCGCTCGTGAACCCGTTCGCGTTCGTGCTGTTCCTCACGGCGAACATGGCCGAGATCGGCCGGAACCCGTTCGACATTCCGGAGGCACCGACGGAGATTGTCGCGGGGTACCAGACGGAGTACTCCTCGTCGTATTTCGTCCTGTTTTATCTCGGCGAGTTCGTACACATCTTCCTCGGCGGGGCGATCCTCGCGGTGACGTTCCTCGGGGGAGCCGCCGGCCCCGGACCGGAGAGTATCAGCTTCCTCTGGTTCGTGGTGAAGATCTGGGGCTTCTTCCTGTTCACGCAGTGGTGCCGCTCGGCGCTGCCACGTGTCCGCATCGACCAGCTCATCGAGATCGGCTGGAAGGGGATGCTCGTGTTATCGTTCGCGAACCTGGTGCTCACGGCCGTAATCGTGGGGGGGATCGCATAATGATCGGATTAATGAAGTCGATGGCGACGACGATGAAACACGCCCTGGACGGCAAGACGTTCACGGTGAAATACCCCGAGGAGGCGCCGGACGTCAGTCCGCGGTTCCGTGGGGTCCACAAGTTCAGCCAGGAGCGGTGTATCTGGTGTCGACAGTGTGAGAACGTCTGCCCGAACGACACGATCCAGATCGTTCAGGACGACCAGCGCAACGGCGAACAGTACAACCTCCACATCGGTCAGTGTATCTACTGCCGGCTGTGTGAGGAGGTGTGTCCGGTGGATGCGATCCTCTTGACGCAGAACTTCGAGTTCACCGCGGACACGAAAGACGAGTTCGTCTACAACAAAGAACAGCTCAAGAACGTCCCGTGGTACAAGGGTATCGACCCGCTCGAATCCCGCAATCCCGACCGCAGCGCGTGGATCGGCGAGGGTGACGGCGAGATCGACTACCAGTAGCGGGACCGTCTCGAAATCTTCAAAGGGCTTCTCATAGGAGACAGATACAATGGTTTATCAAACCATCGCGTTCGTGCTGTTCGCCGCGGTCACGTTGGCGTTCAGCTTGGGCGTCGTCCTCGCACGCGACACGTTTCATGCCGCGTTGCTTCTGGGCGGTGCCCTGACGAGCGTTGCGGTACATTACGTGATGTTGCAGGCGGAGTTTATCGCCGCCATGCAGATCCTCGTCTACGTGGGCGGGGTTCTCATCCTCGTCACGTTCGCCGTAATGCTCACGCGATCGGAACGGGAAACGGAGGTGAGTAGTTCATGAGTGAAACGAGCGGGCCGAATCGGATCGTCGCGGCGGTCGCGGCCGGCTCCCTGTTCGCCCTCTTGGCGATCACGTCGATCACGGCGGAGTTCGAGGAGGCGGCGGGCTTCCCCGAGGGCGAGTCGGTGATCCACAACATCGGCTACGCGCTGTTCAACCTCGGCGGTCATGAGGTCGCGACGATCCCCTCCGAGGGGTTCCTCGCGGCGTTTTTGATCGTCGCCTTGGCGCTCGACGTCGCCGTCGACGGAGCCATCTACCTCGCGAAACGCGAGGAGGACGGCACGATCATCTCGGCGGTCGGGACGGCCTTTACCGACGGCGGTCGTGATGGGGGTGAGCGGTGATGGTGCCGGTCGAGTGGTACCTCATTCTCGCCTCGGCGGTGTTCTGTATCGGACTGTTCGGCGTGCTCACGCGACGTGATGCGCTGTATTTCCTCATGAGCGTCGAGCTCATGATGAACGCCGCGAACATCAACCTCGTCGCGTTCGCGCTGTACTACGGCGACCTGACCGGGCAGGTGTTCGCGCTGTTCGTCATCGCGCTCGCCGCCGCGGAGGTCGCCATCGGCATCGGGATTATCCTCGTGTTATATCGCAACTTCGGTGAGACCGACGTGACCGTTCCGACGGAGATGAGGTGGTAACGATGGTGGACGCATTCGCATACGTTCCGGCTATCGTCCTGCTGCCGTTCTTCTCGTTCCTCGTGGCGCTCGGGGCCGGCAAGTACCTCCCGAAGGGCGGCGCGTTCGGCGGGATCGCCGCAACCGCCGGGTCGTTCCTGTTGTCGATCTGGGTCGCGCTGACCGTCCTCGGCGGTCGTGAGTACAACGAGACGCTCTACACGTGGGCGGGCGGCGAGCAGTTCGAGTTAACCTTCGGCCTACTCATCGATCCGCTCTCGGCGCTCATGCTCGTCATCGTGACGCTCATCGCGCTGTTGGTCCACGTGTTCTCGCTCGGCTACATGAACGACGAGGGCGAAACTGGCCTGCCGCGCTACTACGCTGGACTCGGTCTCTTTACCGCGTCCATGCTCGGGTTCGTCGTCGCCGACAACCTGCTCATGGCGTTCATGTTCTTCGAGCTGGTCGGGCTCTGTTCGTACCTGCTCATCGGCTTCCACTTCCGTCAGGAGGGGCCGCCGTCGGCCGCAAAGAAGGCGTTCTTAGTCACCCGGTTCGGTGACTACTTCTTCCTCATCGGTGTCGTCGCCGTCTTCGCGACGTTCGGCACCGCACAGTTCGCCGGCGACGGGTCGTTCCCCGTGCTGGCCGAACAGGCGCTGAACGGCGAATTCGACGCCTGGACGCCGCTCGGCCTCGACGTCGGCACGTGGTTCACGCTCGTGGGCCTGCTCGTGCTCGGCGGGGTCGTCGGTAAGTCCGCCCAGTTCCCGTTGCACACCTGGCTGCCGGACGCGATGGAGGGCCCGACGCCCGTCTCCGCGCTCATTCACGCCGCGACGATGGTCGCCGCGGGTGTCTACCTCGTCGCCCGGATGTTCGGCTTCTATGCGCTCACGCCCACGACGCTCGCGATCATCGCGTTCATCGGCGGGTTCACGGCGCTGTTCGCCGCGACGATGGGCGTCGTCAAGGAGGAGCTGAAACAGGTGCTCGCGTACTCCACCATCTCACAGTACGGCTACATGATGCTCGCGCTCGGTGCGGGTTCCTACGTCGCCGCGACCTTCCACCTGATGACGCACGCCTTCTTCAAGGCGCTGTTGTTCCTCGGGGCAGGATCGGTGATCATCGCGATGCACCACAACGAGAACATGTGGGACATGGGCGGGTTGAAAGAGAAGATGCCCGTGACCTACGCCACGTTCCTCGCGGGCTCGCTCGCGCTCGCAGGGATCTTCCCGTTCTCCGGGTTCTGGTCGAAAGACGAGATCCTCTATGAGGCGTTCATCCACGGCCTCAACGAGCCGCTGTTGCTCGGCGGCTGGATCATGGGGCTGCTCGCGGTACCCGTCACCGCCTTCTACACGTTCCGGATGGTCTTTTTGACCTTCCACGGGGAGCCACGCTCGGATCTCGCACGTGACCCCGAGCCGGTTCGCTGGAACGTGAAGGGGCCGCTGTCGGTGCTTGGCGTGCTCGCGGTCGTCGCCGGCTTCGTGAACATGGTGCCGGTGCAGAAGCTGCTCGGCGTCGAGGGGATCGACTTCCTCACCCAGTGGCTCGACAACGAGTTCGGCGGCATCGAGGGCGTCCAGTACTCCGCGTACAACGACCTGCTCGCGACCTACGCCGGCTACGAGGCCGGCACGATCGCCGGCAGCGAGGGGATAACCCTGATCGTGGCGGCCGGGCTCGGGCTCGGGCTCGCCGTCCTCGGGCTCCTCGTCGCCTGGAAGCTGTACAACGTCCCCGAGCCGACCGAGCACACCGAGAAGCTCGGCGGCGCGAAGGACGTCCTGTACAACAACTACTACCAGGACGAGTATCAGGTGTGGCTCGCGCACCGAACCGAGGACGTCGCCGGCGGCGCGAACGTCTTCGATCAGGGCGTCATCGACGGCGTCGTCAACGGGATCTCCTCGGTCAGCCTCGCGGGCGGCGAGCGGGTTCGCCGCATCCAGACAGGGCTCGTCACCCACTACGCCGCGATGTTGACGCTCGGGCTGGTCGCGCTTATCGTCGTCCTCGGCGTCACAGGGGGGTGGTTTTAAATGATTATCGAAGCACTCATCGGATTCACGTTCGTGGCCGCGTTACTGGTTCTGCTTGCGCCGAACGAGTGGGCCGGTCGGCTCGCGTTCGCGCTCAGTCTGGTTCCCTTCGTCGGGAGCCTCTACCTCTGGTCGGGGTTCGAAGCCGGCGGCAACGCCCTCACGGGCGGGACCATCGCCTTCGAATCGCAGATCGAGTGGCTGGAGATCGGCGGTCGATCGGTGTCGTGGTTCGTCGGGTTGGACGGCATTAGCCTCCCGCTCGTCGTGCTCACGACGTTCCTCGTGCCGCTGGCGATCGTCAGCGCGTGGACGCCCATCGACACCCGTCAGAGCCAGTTCTACGGGTTAATGTTGTTCATGGAGGCGAACCTGCTCGGCGTCTTCATGGCGTTGGACTTCTTCCTTTGGTTCATCTTCTGGGAGGCCGTGCTCGTGCCGATGTACTTCCTCATCGGCGTCTGGGGCGGCCCACGCCGGAAGTACGCCGCGATCAAGTTCTTCGTCTACACGAACGCGGCCTCGCTCGTCATGTTCATCGGGTTCATGGCGCTCGTCTTCGGGCTCGGCGACTCGGTGAGCTCGTTCGGCCTGCCGGAGATCACCCAGGCGCTCGCGGCGGGTGAACTCGGCATGTGGTTCGGGATCCCGCCGGAGACGCTCGCGATGGCGGCGTTCCTCGCGATGTTCTTCGGCTTCGCGGTGAAGGTGCCGGTCGTCCCGGTCCACACGTGGCTGCCGGACGCCCACGTCGAGGCCCCGACGCCGGTCTCGGTGATGCTGGCCGGCGTCCTCCTGAAGATGGGGACGTACGCGCTGCTCCGGTTCAATTTCACCATGCTGCCCGATCAGGCCTCCATGCTCGCCATCCCGATCGCCGTGATCGCCGTGTTGAGCGTGATCTACGGCGCGATGTTGGCGCTGGCACAGAAGGACCTGAAGCGAATCGTCGCGTACTCGTCGGTCTCCTCGATGGGCTACGTCATCCTCGGGCTCGTCGTGTTCACGGAGTACGGGGTCGGCGGTGCGACCTTCCAGATGGTCGCACACGGGCTCATCTCCGGACTGATGTTCATGGCCGTCGGCGTCGTCTACAACGCGACCCACACGCGGATGATCGACGACATGGCCGGGATGGCCGACCGGATGCCCATCGCGGTCGGCATCCTCGTCGCTGGCGCGTTCGCCTACATGGGACTGCCGCTGATGGCGGGCTTCGCCGGGGAGTTCTTCATCTTCGTCGGCGCCTTCGGCGCGGACGCGGCGCTTCCGTACGCGCCCGTCTTCACCGCGTTGGCGATGTTCGGTATCGTCATCGTCGCCGGCTACCTGCTGTCGGCGATGCAGAAAACGCTGTTCGGGCCGTTCCGGCTCGAAACCGACTATGAGGTCGGCCCCGCGCCGTTCCACGACATCGCGCCGCTCGGCGTGCTGCTCGCGGCGATCATCGTGCTCGGCGTCGCGCCCGACCTGTTCTTCGAGATGATCCGTGATGCTGCGCTGCCGGTCGTCGAGGGGGTGAGCGTCGATGGTTGATCAGCTCCCGCAGTGGGCGGCACTCGCGCCGGTCCTGGCGCTCGCCGCGACCGGGCTGTTGTTGCTGTTGATCGACGCGATCAAGCCGAGTAGCCGGTCGAACACGTCGATGGCGGGGACGAGCGCGCTCGGTGCGCTCGTCTCGCTCGCGTTGACCGTCTGGTTCGTCGTGGCCGGCACCGGCCACGAGGACACCGGCGGGGCGATCTACCTGCTCGCCGACGCGATCAAGGTGGACACCATGGCGTTGTTCTTCACCGCCATCTTCGCGTCGGTGACCGCGCTCGTCGTCGTCGCGGCTCACGACTACTTCCACGACCACGAGAGCCCGGCTGAGTTCTACTCGCTCGTGCTCTTTTCGGCGACGGGGATGGCGCTGCTCGCGGTCGCGAACTCGCTCGCGGTCGTCTTCGTCGCCCTGGAGATGGTTTCGCTGCCCTCGTATGCGCTCGTCGGGTTCTTGAAAAAGAACCGCGGCAGCGTCGAGGCGAGTTTGAAGTACTTCCTCGTCGGGGCGGTCTCCTCGGCGATCTTCGTCTTCGGTATCTCGCTCGTCTACGCGGCGACCGGCTCGCTCATCTTAAGCGACGTCGCCGAGGGCATCGAGTCGGTCGATGGCCTCGCGGGCGTCGCCGGGGTCGGGATCGTGATGATGATCGGCGGGGTGGCCTTTAAGACCGCCTCCGTGCCGTTCCACTTCTGGGCACCGGAGGCCTACGAGGGCGCGCCCGCTCCCGTGAGCGCGTACCTCTCGTCGGCCTCGAAGGCGGCCGGCTTCGTCGTCGCGTTCCGCGTGTTCACCGAAGCGTTCCCTGTCGGCGCGTCGCTGTCGGCGGGCATCGACTGGGTGCTCGCGTTCGGTATCCTCGCGGTCGTCACGATGACGCTCGGCAACTTCGCGGCCGTCGTGCAGACGAACGTGAAGCGGATGTTGGCGTACTCCTCGGTGGGCCACGCCGGCTACGCGCTCATCGGGCTCGCGGCCATAAGCGCCGGCGGCTCCGGTAACGACGCCGTGATGGGTGCGGCGATGGCACACCTGTTGGTCTACGGCTTCATGAACACCGGCGCGTTCCTCTTCGTCGCGATGGCGGAGCGGTGGGGCGTCGGGCGGACCTTCGAGGATTACGCGGGGCTCGCAAAGCGCGCGCCGATCGCCTGTGTGGCGATGGCCGTGTTCATGTTCTCGCTGGCCGGCCTGCCGCCGTTTGCCGGCTTCTTCTCGAAGTACTTCCTGTTCATGGGTGCCATCGACAACGGCTTCGTCTGGCTGGCCGCGGTCGGCGCGATCAACAGCGTGATCTCGCTGTACTACTACAGCCGGGTCGTCAAGGCGATGTTCCTCGATGATCCGTCCTCGCCGAGCGCGCTCGATGCGGTCGACGTGCGCCCGACGGGGCTGTACGGCGCGGTCATCTTCGCAGCGGTCGCGACGGTGCTGCTTCTGCCCGGCTTCGGCCCCGTCATCGAGACGGCCGAGGCGGCGGCTGCGGCGCTGTTCTAACGCGACCGCGTTTTTTTCCTGCATCGCTATTTTATCGGTACCATTGCCTCCGGGCGCGGACCACCGCTTTCGCAACGTTTGTCATCGGGCCCGCGAAACCGCGGGTGTGTCACGGACCAGGCTGTTCGGCTCGCTGTGTGCGATGGTCTTTCTCGTGAACTTCGCGCG
>PWGU01000107.1 GCA_003554605.1 Halorubrum sp. | reverse complement strand
GCTTGTTTTGCAGAAACCTTTGCACCTTGTGGCTCGGACATGACGTCCAACATGTTTGATCAACCCATCACTGAAATTGAGCAACGCCATGTCATGCTCTCGGTTCCTGCAACCCCACACACCAAATTGCTACCGGCCAACATGCGTATTGACAGTTCTGTACAACTTGCAGGCAAGGGGGGTGTGATGCCCAATATTTCTGCTGCATTCTTTGCCTGCAATAGCACACAACTGCCTGCAGTATACCAACAACAGACAGAAGCAAGAGATGCCGACGCAGCAGACCGGTACCAGAAAGGCCATGCAGGCCACTCAGATGTGTGGCTGGATGCCCCTGTCATGGAGTACATCCAAGAGGGGAGTATAGCTGTTGATACACCTGCTCATGAGAAGACACGTATTGTACGCAGAAGCAAAGCATATGTCTGGCATGCTGATAGACTGTATCGTGTTGTGCTTGACCACAAGTTGGAAGTGCCTGCACCTCACAAGCGGGAACATATCATTAAACATGCTCATGAGCAACATGGCCATTTTGGGCTCAAACGCACAACTGCTCTGTTGTTACCTTACTATTGGTGGTGTGACTTGAGCAAATCTGTGAAGCACATACTCAGCCGCTGCACTTTATGTGATCGTATCAATACTGCGTTCAATCGCTCAGCTCCTGAGTTGCAACCTCTGCCAATTCAGGGAGTGTTCTATCGCTGGGGGGTCGACCTAGCAGGGCCCTTCAATCCAGTCAGCTCCACAGGCAACAAGTACGTGATGGTGATGATTGAACATTTCACAAAGTACATAGATGTCACTCCCATCCCAGACAAATTGGCGTCAACTACAACACAAGTATTCCTAGAGAAAGTTTTGTGCCGCTTTGGTAATTGTGCTGAGGTCATAACAGACCAAGGTACTGAGTTTTGTGGTGACTTTAATGACTTGCTCAGCAAGAACTTGATTGATCACAGAACCACTGCACCCAATCACCCACAAGCTGATGGGTTAGCTGAACGAGCAGTGCAAACAATTAAGCGTGCGTTGCGTAAGTTTTGTGAGGCCAGTGAAACCCCTGAATTATGGGATAAGTCGATACCTTGGATTGCTCTGGGCTATAATTGCAGCACGCAAGCCTCCACTAAAATGTCCCCGTATTACATGTTGTATGCTAGACATCCTGTCATTCCTCCAGCTCATGTACATAAGTTTGCTGACGCGATAGATCTACACAATGTAGAAGCAGCCACGCAAAATGTGTTGAAAAGAGCACAGCTAGTGCAAACCGCTGGCATAATAGCTGGAGAGAATTTAAAAATAGCTCAGCACAGGGATACTTTGCGCTATGCAACTATAAGAGGTGGTGGATATTTGCCCAGCATCCGATTGTTTGAGGTTGGAGACTTTGTGTACCTGAGAAGGCGTGTTTTGGACAGCGTGCTTCAGATTGCTGCAAAAAGAGAAATTTACCGTGTGAAGAGTGTGCACCCTAATGGTATGATTCAGCTGCAAGGAAAGTGCGGGGAATGCCTCACAAACAATGTGTGTAATGTGGCACCATGCCATCTTCCAGATATAGATCCTACTCTTGATCACACGTTAGCAGTGCCCGACAAAAACCTTGCTTGTGAAGTCTGTGCATTTATGGATGAGGAGGATAAAATGCTGCTGTGTGATGGTTGCGGCACGGGGTGGCACACCATGTGCTTAAATCCAGCCCTGTTTGCTATTCCCAAGGACGAATGGTTATGCCCAAGGTGCATGAATGATGGGGTATCAGTCACTGACTTAAAGATCAGAAGAGCACACATGGAACCTGAAGCAGGCCCTTTACTAAGAGGAAGGCCTGTGCCCCTGTTTCGAGATGCTGTGTCTCGCAGGCGCAACCAGGAGCTGGTGGCCTTTGAAGGCCGGACCATAGCGAACAAGGAGAAGGTTGGAGGCAGGCTGACATCCAGGCTGGGAGTGGTGCGATATCTGGGAGCGCGGGCAGGTCTTAAATGTTTCGAGGCCAAGATGGAGGATGGGACAGTGATTAAGTTCTCGGCGGCAGAGGTTAGGCACAGACTGATGCCTGCAGGCACCCGCTAAACAATTGCAAGCCTGAGGTTTGCGGTTATGATTCGGCTAGTTGGTTGTCTCCATTAGGTCGAGGAGCAGAGCAATAGACTCAAGTGTTCCGAATCTCTGTGTGGAAGTGTGTGTGAGTAATGTGCAGTTGTGTGTGTGTAATAAGAATGCAGCAGATCTAGTTTCATGGTCATTACCTGCCTCAGTAAAAAGGCAGGTAATGATACAGGAGTGGTCAGCAGTCCCCCGGTCTTTATTGTACTGGACTCGCTGGCAGCACCAAATCAAAGTGCACACTTCTTAGGGCAGTGCACATCATTAGTGTACCCGCATGACTTTTCCGGGTTTAGATTGCGGATGGTGCTCAGACATCATGCCCGTCGGGCGAAGAGAACTTGTATCGGCATGCATATGGCTGAAGCTTAGGACCTCATCTCAAGGAGGCTAAGCATGTGTAATCTGCTGCATCAGGGATCACTCAATTGATCAAGTGTGTTTATCTAGAATGTTGTGTGAGTAATGTGCTGTCTATGTTGTGTGCTTCAAGTTATGCGTGTAGTGAGAACAGACTTCTGATGATCATCTACATTACATGATCAACCTGTCATACCGTAATGCATAATACGTGACCTTGCTTGCACTCTGTTTGCAAAAGTCACGAATTAGGGGGGTATTGGATGGTTCTGCCAGGTTGACATTATGAGAGTGACGCTGATCTGACGTGACAGCTGTCACGTCGTTTCGTGGTTGGTGTCATTTCATTGCACAACCCCTTGATTAATTATGTGAATTTGCCATTTCATTGCACAACCCTTCGTTATTTTCTGTGGTTAGTTGGTTGGCAGTTGGACTTCGATATTTGGTCCGAGCTTTTGCTGTTTGAGTCAGTTTAGAGAATATTATCTTCTGGCTCTGATATTAATACACTCTTCGCCCTGATGTGCTCCATGGAGTAAAGAAGCTAAACCCTGGGGAGGGTCTAACGGCGTGGCAGCCACACACACATACGGTTTGAGAAGCACACAGGTTCAGTATCAACGGTAGTAAGATTGAGAAGAACGGCAAGGAGTTCAATAGAGAGAAGAGAACAGCATCCATAATTGTGCTTCAGTGCTCTCACTTGTTGCACCGTCCTCTGCCTGAGAGTTACTCGTGGCACCTGACGTTAATCACGCATTTCTCTAAAAACCACATTGCTAACATGGAGTCGTTTGTGTGGGGAATCACACACAGTTGAGAGCGAGCTGACTGGAAAAGTGACGGCGGAGCACCAATCTCACGGCCTGGACACTGCACCTCTTCCCTGAGACGTTGGGTTAGTCGTGTGTGCGAGTGCCTGTGCCTGTGAGCCTGTGGTGTGAGCTGTGTACCTGTGAAAAGAAGAAGTGCAGAGGCACAAGAACAGAATTTGCAAGTCCAAGTGTTTGTCCCTAAACTGATGCATTTAGCCACCCTTCTGCCATGCTCTGGGAGTTGCGACCCAAGTAAAGTAGTCGGGATTCATATGAGCCTGTACCTCTGCTGTACACTCATCACACTGGCACAAATGATGACCTTATCTGGTCCCACACACGTGCGTATATACCTCTGTCATATGTTGCACGCACTGAGCATCATGAGCATGAGCACGGTCCATCACAAGGAGGCAATTAATGTAGCGTTGTTGTGCGAGGGGGGGAGAGCTCCACCAGGAGTTGAACAGATGATCACCCGTTCTGCAAGAGAAGTAAAGAAGGATTGCACTAAAGCACCTGCATTAAGACAAGACATGGAAGCCCATGAGCTATCAGAGAACACTAAAAGAGCAGGAGATAGCAACCTGGTCTTCATAAACACATCCCCATTTCAAATAGCAAGGTTGAGGGCCATTCGCGCCATGCCAGCACCATGTGTACGCACGAGTACACTGCCTGGAAGAGTACTGCATGATTAAGAGCACAACGTAAGATCACGTAACACTATATTCGGTATAGCGCCTGCACTTGTAGTTAAAGTAGATACATTGCAGGCACCCATAACGTAACAAGGAACCCTTTCGTTTGAGTCTTAAATCTCACAAAGGGAGGTTAGGAGGCTGCATGCAGCCTGGTGTTGGCAATGAGGTAGATATCATAATATCTTAACCACCATGAGACACAAGCCTTCACAGGCAAGTTAGCAGCACGGCAGTGGCAATGGTGATAGGTTAAATTACATAATCTTAACTGGGCGCCGTGGGTG
>PWGU01000209.1 GCA_003554605.1 Halorubrum sp. | reverse complement strand
CCGGTCGCCGAGGAGCGCGTCATCGACGCGCGCGGCCGACACCTCCTCCCCGGCGGGATCGACGTGCACGTCCACTTTCGTGAGCCCGGCGGAAGCCACAAGGAGACGTGGGCGAGCGGTTCACGGAGCGCCGCCGCCGGCGGGGTGACGACCGTCATCGACCAGCCGAACACCTCGCCGCCAACGGTCGACGGCGACGCCTTCGATGAAAAAGCAGCGCTTGCGGCGGGTGCCTCTCTCGTCGACTACGGCATAAACGGCGGGGTCTCCCCCGAGTGGGACCCCGACACGCTCTTCGAGCGCCCGCTGTTCGCGCTCGGCGAGGTCTTCCTCGCGGACTCGACCGGCGACATGGGGATCGAACTGGACCGTTTCGAGTCGGCGCTCGCGGCGGCCGCCGAGCGCGACGTACCCGTTACCGTCCACGCCGAGGACGCGACGCTGTTCGATCCGGACGCGCTCGATGCGGCAGGCGGCGGCGCGGGGGTCACCGCTGACGCGGAGCCGTGGTCGGCGTACCGGACCGCTGAGGCGGAGATCGCCGCGGTCGAGCGGGCGCTTGAGGCGGCCGAACGGGCGGGCGCGCGCCTCCACGTTGCACACACCTCGACGCCCGAGGCGGTCGACCTCGTCGCGGACGCGGAGGCGACCTGTGAGGTCTCCCCGCACCATCTTTTCTGCTCACGGGAGACGGCCGGCCGGCTCGGCACGTTCGGCCGGATGAACCCGCCGCTGCGCTCGGAGGAGCGACGAGCGGCCCTCTTCGAGCGGCTTCGTGACGGCGAAATCGACGTCGTCGCGACCGATCACGCACCACACACGGTGGCGGAGAAACGCAAGCCGCTGCTCGATGCACCCAGCGGCGTACCGGGCGTCGAGACGGCCTACCCGCTGTTGCTCGAATCCGTTCGAACCGGGAACGTCGCGCTGGAGACGGTCCGCGACGCGATCGCCGCAACGCCCGCGAACGTGTTCGGGCTGGATCGGAAGGGGCGGATCGAGGAGGGTGTCGACGCCGACCTCGTGCTCGTGGACCTGACCGATCCACGCGAGATCGAGGCCGCCGCGCTCCACAGCGCGTGCGGCTGGACGCCCTTCGAGGGATGGCAGGGGATCTTTCCGGAACTGACGGTCGTGCGTGGGGCCGTCGCGTACGAACGGGACCCGGTCACGGGCGCGGCGTCATTCGGTGATGCCGCCGGTCGAAACGTTCGATCGCCGCGGGGCCGTTAGCTTTAAGATATACCAAGCGGTAAGCCAAAACGACGCTTCGTCTGGAGGGCCGAAGCGTCAGCGGGGACCAATTTGGATGCAGGCCTGACGCGGCTTTTTTCCGCGTCGGGCGTGCGTCCTTTCCGAAACAGCATAAAAGCGGCAGTGCCGTCTCCAGCGAAACGGTACCCGAGCGTCCTATTCCACCGAGAGAGTTCCGTCGTGGCCGCCGCCCTCGACGTCGTCCCATTCGATCTCGAACTCGACGCTCAGTTCGTCCGGGCCCGATCCGGTCTCACGCTCGGCTTTCACTTCGAACGTCGGCCGCGCCGGGATGTCGAGGGTGATCGAGTCGTCCCCGGCAGAGAGGGTGACGGGATCGCCCGCATCGAGTTTGTCCGCAACCGATCGCAACAGGGCCGCGATGGTCGCTCTGTCCTCCGTCCGCTCCGTCTTGAACAACACTTCTTCTGGCATACACGTCATAGGTATGTCGAAGGAATAAAGCCGCTGATTTTGCAAGCACCTTCCAGAATTGACAGTACACTACCTCCAACACACCCCGGATAGCGCGCTATAGTCGCCTATTGTCGACCCTTGGAACGATATATTTATTCCTTTTCGACAAAAAGAGCGCACCAGCATCATGTATGATCTCACCGGTTTTCAACGCGATCTCCTCTACGTGATCGCGGGGCTGAACGAACCGCACGGGCTCGCGATCAAAGAGGAACTGGAGGACTACTATGAAAAGGAGATCCACCACGGCCGGCTCTACCCGAACCTCGATACGCTCGTCGAGAAGGGACTCGTCGAGAAGGGCCAACGTGACCGAAGAACGAACTACTACACCCTGACGCGCCGCGGGAGCCGCGAGATCGACGCCCGTACCGACTGGGAAGCCGACTACATCGAGCACTGACGCCGGACGGACTCTTTTATCCATCCACACGCCGCACACACGGCGGAGACGATGACCGGGAGCCTCGGTTATTTGTACAAATATCCAACGATCGCGGCTCACACTCGTATTTATCTCATCGGATACGGTACACGCCAGCATGGATCGCGACACAGCACGTCCGGAGGTGACCGAGTTCCCGGGCCCACGGGCACGGACTTGGGTCGAACACCACCACAACTCGGCAGCTCCGAGCACCTACGTCTACGACTTCGTCTGGGATCGGACGGCCCCGGCGGAGGGCCCGTTCTGTACCGACGTCGACGGCAACGTCCTGATGGACTTCACGAGCCACGTCGCCGCCGCACCGCTCGGGTACAACAACCCGCTCATCATGGAGCCGCTCGCGGAGTTCGACCTCGTCGATCCGCTCAAGATCGCCGGCCAGGACTTCTACGTCGCCGGCGACGGCCTTCCGGGGGAGACGCTTCCGGGCCCCGCGGGGCTCATGGATCGGCTCACCGACCTCACCGCCCACTACGACATGGACATGGTCTTCCTCTCGAACTCGGGCGCGGAGGCCGTCGAGAACGCGATCAAGATCGCCTACGATGACGCCGACGGCGGCAAATACGCGATCACCTTCGACGGCGCGTTTCACGGGCGAACCCTCGGTGCGCTCTCGCTCAACCGCTCGAAGGAGGTCTACCGCCGACGGTTCCCCGAGATCAGCTCCGTCCACGACGCCCCGTTTTGTGCGGACCGCACCTGTGACCCGAGCACTTGTTCGTGCGGCTTCTTCGTCGACGGCGTCTCCCGACTTCGACGGAAACTGGACCCAGACCGCGGACACATCAACCCCGAGGAGGTCGCCTACCTGATCATGGAGCCGATCCAGGGTGAGGGCGGCTACCGGTTCCCGAGCGACGCCTTCATGGACGAGGTCGCGGCGCTCACCGACGAACACGACATCACGCTCATCGCCGATGAGATCCAGACCGGACTCGGCCGGACGGGCGAGATGTGGGGCGCGGACAACTACGCTATCGAACCCGACGTGATCACGAGTGCGAAGGGGCTTCGCGTCGGCGCGACGATCTCCCGGTCGGACGTCTTCCCCGACGAGAAGAGCCGGATCTCCTCGACGTGGGGTGCCGGCGACATCATCGCGTCCCTGCAGGGCGCGCTCACCATCGACGCGATCGAGGAGGAGAATCTCTTGGAGAACGCCGTCGTCCGGGGACGACAGTTCAAGGAGACGATGCGCGATGCGGATCTCGGCGGCGTCACCGACGTCCGCGGCAAGGGGTTGATGCTCGCACTCCAGTTCGAGAGCAAGTCGCTCCGCGAGGACGTCATGGCGGCCGCCTTCGACCGGGGACTGTTGACGCTCGCGTGCGGCTACGACGTCCTTCGAATCCTTCCGCCGCTCGACGTCACCGAGCGCGAGATCGACCTCGGCTGTGAGCTGTTGACCGATGCGATCGCGGCCGTGAACTAGCGCGCGTCGCGCCGTCGATACCCGTCACCCCATCACGGTGGCCGCCCGGAAGCGCCACCCCTAAGCGCGATCCGTTCCGAACGTGGATATGACCGAGCCGGACCCGACGTCGTCGCTCGCCGAGGGCGACGCGCCGGCGCTGCCCGCCGACCCCACCGATCTCGACGCCGTGCGCGGAGCGCTCATCGACTGGTACGAGCACGACCACCGCGAGTTTCCGTGGCGGGGAACCGAGGACCCCTACGAGATCCTCGTGAGCGAGGTGATGAGCCAGCAGACCCAACTCGATCGGGTCGTTCCCGCGTGGGAGGCGTTCGTCGAACGCTGGCCGACGACGGCGGACCTCGCCGCGGCCGACCGAAGCGAGGTCGTCGCCTTCTGGTCGGGCCACTCGCTCGGGTACAACAACCGGGCGAAATACCTCCACGAGGCGGCCACGCAGGTCGAAACCGAGTTCGACGGCTCCTTTCCGACCGACCCGGAGGGGCTTCAGGAGCTGATGGGCGTCGGCCCGTACACCGCGAACGCGGTCGCGTCGTTCGCGTTCAACGCCGGCGACGCCGTCGTCGACACGAACGTGAAACGCGTGCTCCATCGCGCGTTCGCGGTCCCGGATGACGACGCCGCCTTCGAGCGCGTCGCCTCGCTGGTCATGCCCGAGGGCGAGTCTCGCCTCTGGAACAACGCGATCATGGAACTCGGCGGCGTCGCCTGCGGGACACGGCCACGGTGTGACGAGGCGGGCTGTCCGTGGCGTGAGTGGTGTCATGCCTACGAGACGGGCGATTTCACCGCGCCGGACGTGCCGACCCAACCGAGTTTCGAGGGGAGTCGGCGGCAGTTCCGCGGGCGGATCGTCCGTGCGCTTTCGGCCCACGATGAACTCCCGCTTGCCGAACTCGGGCCGAAGATCCGCGTCGATTATTCGTCGGACGGGGAATACGGGCACGAGTGGTTAAAAGGAATACTTGAGGACCTCGCGGACGAGGAGCTTGTGTGTGTGGAACGAACGGATGGCGGGGCGGTCGCAAAGCTGCGTGAGTGACAGCCTCGTGTGTTGACTGTCCGACTGTCTGAGTGTATGAATGAGTGAACGTGGCGGATCGAGCGGGTGCGGTGGATTGGGCGAGCGGACTCGGTTCTGTTGCGCAAGATGCCCAGGTTCGGACTCCGGTCCACAGGACAGTGTATGAAGGGTCCGAATCGAGCAGCTGTCCGCGTAAGTCAGTTACAAACGGTCACGCAGTGTCGCGAGGATGTTCATCAACACGGTGGTGGTCAGGGCATTCAGCGGTGCGACGAACGGGTATCGGCGACCACCACCGCACCACATCCGCATGAACACCGCGGCCTCAGGCCTCCCCAGCCTCGCCACGGCTGGCGTTTCCGCCAGCCGTGGGCTCCCTCGCGCTCGGTGTCGCGCCCGCTGGGCGCTCACCGGAGCGCGCCGACCGCCGTTGGTCGTTTATATATGCTATCGTCACCCGGCTGGTGACGGATATAACCGAACGACGGAATTCGAGCTCACCCGCTGCACCCCCATATTGGCCACACCTCCTCTAGGCGTTCGATCGGTAGCACACCGAACTCGGCGGCGCACAAGGCTCATTGGGTCGACCCACCGAGGGGGTGTATGAAACGAAACGTGGGGAGGATCGATGCTACCCTTCGTGTTGGGGCAGGGATCGCGCTGGCGGTGCTTGCCGTGTTCGCTGCATGGGGGACGGTGACCGTGCCGGTCGTCTCGGCGGTGGGCCTTGGGATCATCGCGCTGGTGCTTCTGATCGAGGGAGCGACCCGTCGGTGTCTCTTATATCGCGCACTCGGGATCGACCGTTGTCCGGTCGATTGACCCGCCTACGCACACCGGTTAGTCACGGTCGGGTGGTTCGCTCCGTGTCTACAACTCCGCGACGCCCTCGTCCGTGATCACCACGTCGATCATCCCCGCGGGGGTCGCATCGTAGGAGGGGTTCTCGATGGTAATGTTCTCTACGGGCTCGCGCATCACCTCGACGGCGTCGCGGAACTCGTTCTCGAAGCGGAACTCCTCGATCCGCTTTGCGCCGGAACCGACCGCCGTGACCGGGATCCCCAACTCGCGGGCCGTCACGACGAGCGGAAACGTCCCGACCCGGTTGTAGTAGGTCCCGCCGGTGATACAGGTGATCCCGAGCAGCACGCGGTCACAGTCGCGTAGCGCATAGCCCATCGCGCCGTCGACGACCATGTGCGTGTCGACGCGGTCCATCCCGGCGAGCGCGCGGGCGGTCTTGCGACCCAGGGTTCGCGGTCGCGCCTCCGTGACGTAGACGGTGAGATGTTTACCGCTCATCGCGGCGGTCTCTATCGACTCCAACACCGTCGTTGAGTAGTCGTGGACGAGGAGGGTGTCGCCGTCGGCTATCAGTTCGGCGGCGTTGGCCGCGGCCGCCGCCTTCGACGTCTCCACGTCCTCGACGACGCGGTCGATCGTGTCCGTGAGCAGCTGTTTTGCGCCCTCGACGCTCGTCGTCTCGCCGACGATGGACCGTTCGACCTTGCGGATCGCGTTGTGTAACGCGGCGTGGGAGGGGTTCGATCGGCGCAACACGCCGGCGTTGTGTTCGAGGTCCCGCTCGAACTCGTCGACGGTGATGTACTCGCGATCGAGCAGCTCCGCGAGCGACCGCGTGGCCTTGACCGCTACGACCGACGTGCTGTGCGTCTGCATCGCCCGGATCTCGGCGACGGTCTCATCGATCATACCCGAGTTCCGTCGGGACCGGTAAAATGGGTTCCGGGCGGCGGTGCGCGATGGGCCGTTCGACTCGCTGCTGAGCCGACTCCCCGATGACTCGACTACTCCGGGCGTCGTGCGAAGATCCGATACTTGAGGTCGTCCTCGCGGATCTCATCGACGATCCGTTCGATGAGCACCTCCTTCGGACGGTGGAGCCCCGACACCCGATCGGTGAGGTCCTCGAAATCCTCAAACGGCCCGCGCTTGCGGGTGTCGAGGATCTTGTTTCGCAGCGTTTCGCCGATCCCCGAAAGGAGGTCCAACTGGTGCTGTCGGAGCGTGAGCGGGTCCGCCGAATTGAAGAAGTCGACGAAGCGGCGCTCGTCGTCCTCGACGATCGCCTCCACGGCGTATTCGATCTCCGCCGCCGCGTTCCGGGTGAGGTCGTCGACGCCGACCTCACGATAGCGGCCGACCGCATCGCCGTCAAGCGTGAGCCGGTCGCTCACGGAGACCTGCGCGGTATCGCTTAGCGCGATCTCGAAGAGCCGGAACGACTGCACGTCGAGACCGTACGCGACCGGTGATTTTTGATATCCCGGACGACCGTCGTCGGGCCGGCCGTTCGGCAGCACGTCCAGCAGGACGACCTGTGGTGCTGCCGGATCGGTCCCCTTCGCGGTGTCGGTCGAGTCCGCGCCCGCAGCGTCCGCGTCCGTCTCCGTCTCGGGGTCGCTCATGGCCGTATATTACGTACGCACGAACTTAAAAAATTCCCACGCGTGAGGCGTTTGCTCCACGCGATCCGCTCGCCGGGTGGCGACGAACCGAACCGATAGATGGCCCCTCAGGAGTACTTCGCGACGACGTCGAGGACGGCGTCGAGTTCGTCGCCGTCCAGCGAGTAGCGCTCCTGTGCGAAGACGGACCGGAGTTCCGTTCGGTCCGCTGGCAGGAGGTCGGCGATCTTGACCGCCGTCGGGACGTCGATCCGCTCGAGTTCGGCGAGTTCCTCGACCAGTTCGCGGGACTCCTCGGCGTCGAGATGCGAGAAGCGGTTGACGTGCTCGATGGCACGGGCCAACTCGTATCGCAGATCACGCTCCTCGTCGGCGGCGCGCTCGGCTTCGATCTCGACGAGGATCTCCTTCGCCTCCGCGGTGGTGACGTACTCCTCGTCGATCTTCTCTTTAAATATCGTCATCAGTTCGCCTGGGCGCGCATGTGGGCAGCGCGGACGATCAAGGTCTTGACCTTCCCGCCGTCCGTGATCTCGACTTTGAACGCCGCGCCCTGCTTACCGACGACCGTCCCCGTCCGGCCGTCAAAGCGGGGGTGGAAGCGACCTTCCTGGACGCTCTGGTCGATCTTGAGGTGCACTTGGGTTCCCTCGTCGAACTCCTGGATCGCTCGCTGTGGCGGGGACGTGCCGCGGTTTCGGGGCTTGTTTGACAGTTTATCGCGAGTCGCTTTCTGGGGGCCATTTGAGCTCGGCATATTCGTGTGCCCCATTTCCGCTGCCGCATTGATAAATGGTGCGTTACGGGTTCGGGGGCGCATACGGGTGTCACCCCGTCCGCGCCGCCTTCATCGTCCACATCGTCCGGCTCGCTCGTACCATCAGAACTGGCTGTCCGCTCCGCTTTCGCTCCGATTTCGCTCCGGTCGCGCCCCAAGGCGGGACAATGGCGAACGGTGTCGGCAAAGCGGCTATCCCCCTCGCGTGCGAACGGGGACCATGGACCGACTGCTTCCTCTCGCCGGCAGCTTCCTCGTCGCCGTCTGTGTTTTCGCGTGGCTCGGCGGGCCGGTGTTGGAGACGCGCTTCGGAGCCGAGGCGCTGTTGACCGCGTACGCGGCCGTCGCCGTTGGGTCCGGGGCGGTCACGTATGCGGTGTTTCGCCGGATCGATGCACGCCTCTCGGATTCGACGACGGCGACGAATGACGACCCGGACTCGGCTAACGAGGCGAGATCCGACGGCTCCGGATCGTCGCCGACGCGGGCCGGTTCGGCCCCGGCGGCGGATGCGGAGCCTTCCGGCGAGCGGAGGGGCGAGGCTGAACGCACCGACGGAGACACGGATTCCGAGGGGACCGACGGACGGGCCAACGTTTCCGACCACGGTGGCTCCGACGCGTCTGGTCGACCGGGACGCTCCGGATCGCTTGCCGAGCTCGAAGCGCTCTCCATCGCGGCGGAGGTCGAGCGGCTCAAAGAGGACCGGGACCGCTCGGAGTGAGCCTCACACGCTATCACCCCTATCGAAAGCCCTAATCACGCGCTTCCCTTTGAACAGTTGATGAGTCATCAGCTGCCGGACGTTCAGGCGACGGCCCCCGACGTCGCCGTCGGGCTCTCCCAAGTCGGCGTGACCGGCGTGGAGAAGCTCGTGAAGTTGGCCCGTGCGGACAAACGCCCGATCGTTTTGATGGCCGAGTTCGAGGTGTTCGTCGACCTGCCGGGCGGCCGCAAGGGGATCGACATGTCGCGCAACCTCGCGACGGTCGATGAGATCTTGGAGGACATCACTCGCGAGGAGGCCTACCGCGTCGAGGACGTCTGCGGGGACGCCGCCGAGCGGCTGCTCGCGAAACACGACTACACGACCACGGCGAAGGTTTCGATGACCGCCGACCTCGTCACCCGGGAGCGCACGCCCGCCTCGGGGCTCGAAACCCAGAGCACCGCGACGATCATCGCCAGCGCGACGGCCACGGACGAAGGGACACGCGAGGAGATCGGCGCGGAGGTCACGGGCATGACCGTCTGTCCCTGCTCGCAGGGGATGAGCGAGTCACGTGCCCGGGACAAACTGCACGACCTCGGCGTCGACGAGGAGACGACCGAAGCGTTCCTCGACGCCGTCCCGCAGCCGGGTCACTCCCAGCGCGGACACGCGACCCTCACAATCACGACCGACGGCCACCCTGACGTGGACCTCGGCGACGTGATCGACATCGCCCGCGACTCGATGAGCGCGCGCATTTATAACATGGCGAAACGGCCCGACGAGGACCATATGACCTACGAGGCGCACGCGGACGCGAAGTTCGTCGAAGATTGTGTGCGGGCGCTCGCGGAGGGGACCGTCGAGGAGTTCGATCACCTCCCGGACAACGCCGTGATCCGCATGAAACAGTCGAACGACGAATCGATCCACCAACACAACGCCCACGCCGAACGCGAGGTCACGATGGGCGACCTTCGTGACGAGTTAGACGTTCACCCGTAGGGCTACCTCCCCAACTCCTGCAGGTTTTCGACGACGACCTCCTCGGGCAACCGCGCGAGCGCCGACCGATCCCAGCCGTCGTGGCCGACGGTCACCTCGACGTGAGGGTGTGCGTCGAGAAGCCGGCGAACGCCCTCGGCGGCGGCCTCCTGTGCGGCCCCATCGGTTCGTTCCGGCACCTCCGCCGTGAGCGGATAGGTTTCCGAAAGCGCCCGCGGAAACGGCCCGAACGGGGGTTGTAACCGCCACACCTCGTCGTACTCATGGGCCGAAGGCGGCTTCGACTCCGTGAGCAGAAGCCGGTCGGGGACGCTCAGGCGGGCGAGCCGCTCGTGATGGCGTAGTACCTCGGGGCGGCGAGCGGACTCGTGTGAGGTATAAAAGAAGGCGTCCTTCGAGACCGGGTCGCTCGCCTCGAGCTGGTCGGCGTGATCGAGTAAGGTTCGATAGCCATCGAGCATCGCGGGATGACCACGGGCGCGGCGATCAACCAAGTCGAGGAGGGTACCGTCGCGGATCGCCGCCTTGATCCGACGGATCTCGGCGACGGTGACGTGGAGGTTGTGCTCGGCGAGGAGCCGCTCCGTCTCGCGGTCCTCTTCGGCACGAACCTCCTCCGGGCTGTGTTCGAGACAGATCGGACACGAGCAGGGGAAGTAGTCCATCTCCGCCAGATGCTCGGTCCCCGCGACCGTGAGATACCGGCCGTCACGGGCCATGAGCGCGTATGCGGCTGAGTCGAAGAGGTCACAGCCCGCCGCGACCGCGAGCGCGAGCATCATCGGATGACCGGCCCCGAAGAGGTGGACTGGGCAGTCCGGGTCGAGCCCGCGTTTCGCGGCCATCACGGCCTCGATCACGTCCGCGTAGCGATAGCCGTTTAACAGGGGAACCATGGCCCCGACTGGAAAGACGTCGAGGGCGGTCCCGGCGGCGTGTCGGCCGGCTGCCTCGCGGAGGTCCGGATATGTCGACCCCTGCACCGGCGCGTTAATTAGCATCTCGCCGGTGTCGGCCCGTTCGGCGTCCGCGAGCGCCTCCCGGGTGACCGCCAACTCCCGTTCGGCACGCTCGCGGGATACGTCCGGCGGCGTGGGCACGTCCACGGGCGTGGCGATGTCGCTGCCGATCCGTCGCTGAAAGTCGATGATCTCCGCCGTGGTGACGTCGATGTCGCCGTACTCGGCGAGCTGGAAGGACCCGGAGTCGGTCATGATCGCCCCGTCGAAGCCGAGGAAGTCGTGCAGGCCCGCCTCCAGTACCCGATCACGGATCCGGTCGGTCTGGTTGATGATGTAGGAGTTCGTGATGAGCATCTCGACGCCGAACTCCTCGCGGAGCCGCGCGGGCTCGATGGTGACGACGTTGGGGTTGACGACCGGCAACAACGCCGGCGTCTCCACCGTCACGCCCGCCCGTGGGACCTGGAGCCGTCCGATGCGGCCGGCGGCGTCGTGATCCCGGATCTCGAAATGGTCGCGCATACCCCGACTGTGGCGAGACGGGCGGTAAGGGTTCCGTTCCGCGCGTTCCACACCGCCCCGACGGCCGATTCCGCTCCGTCCGTTCCGACCCGGCAAGCCCGGCCACCGACACGTCGGTTTTACACGTCGCACACGTAGGGCATCCAATCGATGGTTCGTGTCAGCGCCGGCGCTCGGCTCCACTTCGGGTTCTGCAACCTCAGCCTCTCACACGAGCGGCTCTACGGCGCGTTGGGTGTCTCGCTGGCTGAGCCGCGGGTGTCCGTCGAGGCGGCCCCGTCGCGAGGGATACGCGTCGAGTTGGCCGAGGGTGTGGCCGATGCACGGCCCAGCGGATCGACGGACGCGCTCGCCGCGGACGTGAGGCGGTACGCCGAGCGGGCCACGTCGCTGCTCGACGTCGAGGGGGCGGCGCTCACGGTCGAATCCGTGCTCCCACGGCATACCGGCCTCGGAAGTGGGACGCAGGTCGCGCTGACGACGCTCGCCGCCATCGCACGTGCACACGGTATGGAGCCGCAGGTCCGAATGCGGGCCCCGACGCTCGGCCGAGGCGGTCGATCGGGGATCGGCGTCGCCGCCTTCGAGCGCGGCGGGTTCATCCTGGACGGCGGCCATCCGACGACACGATTCACCACCGAGCGACCGGCGGACGGCGACTGGACGGTCCCCGCGGTCGCGGCACGCCATCCGGTCCCCGACGACTGGCGGTTTCTCCTCGTTCAGCCCGCAGCGGAGCCCGGACGGAACGGGACCGTCGAGGACGCGGCCATGCGCCATGCCGTCGAGCGGGCCAGCCCGGCGCTCGCCGACCGGATCGCGGGGATCGTCACCCGTCGGGTGTTGCCCGCGATCGCCGAGGGACGTGCCGAGCCATTCGGTGCCGCCGTCGCCGAGGTCGGCCGGCTTAACGGGGCGTGGTACGCGGACGAACAGGGCGGCGTCTACCGGCCCCCCGTCGGGGACATCGTGGCCGCCTTGGAGTCGTCACCGGCGGTCTTCGGCGCTGGACAGTCTTCGTGGGGGCCGACGGTCTACGGGGTCACGACCGTCGAGCACGTCGAAACCGCCCGCGAGGCGGGCCGGCGGTCGCTGGCGGCGGCGGGTGTCGACGGCGAGGTGACGGTCGTCCGGGGGGCGAACCGCGGTGCGATTCGTACCGAGCAACAACACTAAGCGGTGAGCCCGCGGGGTATGGAACATGTCGAGTGTCCCGTTCGGGATCGCGCGGTTGGATTCGATCCTCGGTGGCGGTTCGCCGCCGGGAAACGTCGTGCTTCTCGCCGGCGAGTCCGGCGCGGGTGCCCGCGAATTCCTTTATACCAGCGCGGCGATGAACGCGTTGGCACACACCGATGCGGAGCTGTTCGACCTCTATTACGGGGATGTCGATCCGGCCGCACAGGTTCCCTCGGAAGTCCATTACCTCTCTTTTACGGCCGACCCGGGCGACATCGTCCGGGAGATGCGGTATACGATGGCCGAGGAGATCGTCGAGAGCGCCGCAGAGGGGATCACCTTCCGGGACCTCTCCCCGGAGTTCTTCCAATTCAGTCCCCTTCCCCGTGAATGGTATGAGGAACAGACGACCTCGCTCACCGAACTCGGGCAGCGGGACCGCCCCGACGACGTGCTCACCGCGCTCGGGGAGTACCTCACGGCACATGCGACCGAGAGCCTCATCTGCATCGATTCGGTGACCGACCTGGTCTCGTCGGTCTCCGACGAACTGGCCTGGAGCGACATCACGATGGTCATGCGCGGGCTGAAGAAGGCGGCGTATCACTGGGGGGGACTGATCCTCGTCTTGGTCAACGAGGATGCCCTGACCGAGCAGGAGTTCGGCACCCTGATGGACGCCGCGAGCGGCACCCTCCGGTTCACCTGGGAAAGCGGCGGCTCACAGCGGGCACGCACGATGGTCGTCAGGGAGTTCCGTGGCGTGTTAGCGCGCATCGAAGAGGAGAACATCGTGCGCTTCGAGACGGAGATCCACGACGGGGGCTTCGACATCAGCGACGTCAGGAAGATCCGATGATCGAGTGCGCCGGTCGATCGGTGGCCCGCTTGCGTGAGCACGGGGGAGCGGCACAGCCGGTGCGGCTGTCGGACGGTTGGCCGTGGCGCTATCGTTCGAGAGAACTGCGCGGGAGGATACTTAAGCGAGCCGAACGAACGGGAGGAAGAATGGAGGATGAGCCGCGATGAGCGACACCGACGCGGTCGAGGAGGCGCTCGCCGACATGGCGGCGGCGGAAGGCATCGAGCGAAAGGAAGCGCTCGTGCGTGCGCTCGTCGCCGTCGCCGAGTCCGAGGGGATCGACGTCCCCTCGATGGACGACATCGCCGAGATGGAGGACCGGCTGGCCGCGCTCGAATCCTTGACGGAGGACCCCGATAGCTCAGGGGCGGACAATGGGGACGGCGATTCCAAAGACCTCGGCGGCCTTCGCGAGGATGTCGCCGAGTTACGCGAGTCGGTCGAGACGCTCTCCGGGCGGGTCGAACGCCTCTCCGATGACTTCGAGGGCCTCTCCGGAGAGGTCTCGACGTTCCGGACGGATACCGAGGAGAAGATCGGCGACCTGCGGACCCGCCTGGTGCGGATCTACCGCGAGGCGGAAACAAAGGCCCCAGAGGATCACGACCATCCGGAACTCGCCACGACGCTTGCGGAGCTTCAAACGACGGTCGACTCGCTTACGGACGCGGTCGAGGCGTCGGATGGGGCGGCTCCTTCGGGGTCCGACGGGTCGGATTCTTCGGGGGCGGCTTCCGAGCCCGATACGGACGTGACGGAGCTCCGTGAGTCGGTGGCTGAGCTCGCCGACCGAGTCAGTTCGATGGAGTCGACCGTTGCGGATTCCGAGGCGGATTCCGACGTGAACGACGACGTCTCGGAGAAGCTCTCCCGGCTCGCGAACGCGGTGGTCGGCGTCCAGCGGCGGCTTCGTGTCGTCGAGCGTCGAACCGCGGACGCCGAGCTGCTCGCCCGCTTGACCGCGACCGCGAACACCCACGGTATCCGAAAGGCGGCCTGTGAAGGCTGTGAGGGAACGGTACACCTTGCGCTGCTCTCGAAGCCGCGGTGTCCACATTGCGATCGCGAGTTCAGCGATCTGACGCCGAAGTCCGGCTTCTTCGGCACCGCGCGGCTGGCCGTCGGCGACCCCCCGGCGTTGGAGGGTGACGTGGCGGCACCGACCGACCCGACCGCCCCGCCCGAGTCCGAGCGATCGGCGGGATCCGGGACCGATGCGACCGGAAGCGTCCCGACCGACGGTCCACATCCGGGACGGGGTGGGAACCGATGAGTGACCCTTGGGGGACGGAACGATGAGCGACGATCGCCGGCCGGAGGACCCGTTCGAGGCGCTCAACGACGACGTTCGGGATGCCGACGAGGAGGACCCGTTTGCGGCCCTGGCGGAACCCGACGAGGACGACGGGGAGAGCGAGGGCGACGGGGAGAGCGAGGGCGACGGGGAGAGCGAGAGCGACGGGGAGAATGGGGGGGCGCACACGGTCGCCGGGCCGGTCGGTTCGGGCGAGGCCGCCGAGGACGACCCGTTCGCGGCGCTCTCGGATGCGGGGACCTTCGATCACGAGGACCCGTTCGAGCGGATGGAGGTCGACGACCTCGGCGACGACTCGGTGTGGGAGGCGCTCGATGCGGACGACGAGTACGACGGCGTGGGACCGGGGGCGGTCACCGACGGCGTCGACCAGATCGTTAATAAACGGATCTACTGTCAGCGTTGTCCACATCTCTCCGAACCGCCACACACGACCTGTACCCACGAGGAGGGCGAGATCCTCGAAGTGCTTGAGGGGAGCGAGTTTCGGGTGCGGAACTGTCCGATGATCGGGGAGGAAGGACCGCGGTTCGACCGGAACGTCTGACCCGGTCGGTGGGGTACGGAAGCCATCGACCGACCCGACACCCCTCGACATATAACCGATCGTCGACAACCGTCACGTATGCAATTCTGTGAGGAGTGCGGCACGATGATGGTTTCACGGGACGAGGTCATGGTCTGTCGAAACGAGGAGTGCGGTGCGAGCGCGGATCGTGACGCGGAGTTGGCGGCACGTTTCGAGTCGACCGAGGAACAGACGGACGCCGAGGTGATAGAGACCGAAGAGGGCGCCAGCTTCGAGGGCAAACCCACCGCGACCGACGTTCACTGTGACCGGTGTGGCCATGAGGAGGCGTGGTATACGATCAAACAGACCGCCTCTGCCGACGAGCCGCCGACGCGGTTTTTTAAATGCAAGGGGTGCGGGCGGCGCTGGCGCGGCTACAATTAACCGGCCTGTTCGTCTCCGTATCGGATTAGAGCGGATCCGTTAGGCGGGCGTTCACTCGGGGGCGGCCACGACGTTCGTGAGTTCGTCCTCGGCCTCCAAGGCGGCGATGTTGTCGGCGACGATATCGGCGAGTCGGTCCCAATGTTTCGGGGTGTGCCCGCCCGTATGTGGGGTGATAAGGCAGTTCTCCAGATCCCACAGGGGGTGGTCGGCGGGCAACGGCTCGGGATCTGTCACGTCGAGGGCAGCACCGCGCAGCCCGCTCGAACGCAACGCGGAGACGAGCGCGTCGGTGTCGACGATTCCGCCGCGAGCGGCGTTGACGACGACCGCGTGTGGGGGGAGCGTCGCCAGCTCGGCCTCGCCGATGAGCCCACGGGTGAGGTCGTTCAGCGGGCAGGCGATGGCGACGTAGTCGCTTCGAGCGAGCGCGTCGTGGATCGCGTCCGTCTCGAAGCCGATCACCTCGTCGGTCGGGCCGCCCTTCGAGGGCGTGTACCGAACCCCGATGGTGTCGACATCGAACCCCTCCAGCCGCGTGACGATCTCCTGGCCGATGGAGCCGAGGCCGATCACGGTGACGGTGCTGTCGGTGAACTCGAACGACTGGAAGTGCCGCCACTCGGCGTTCGACTTGCGCCGCCAACCCTCGTGAAGCCGCCGGGCGAAGACGAGCATGTTGGCGATCGTCTGCTCGGCGATCCCCGGCGCGTGGATCCCCCCCGCGTTCGTGACGGTGACCCCGTGGTCGACGAGCCGGTCGACGGGGACGTGATCGGTGCCGGCGAAGGTACAGGCGAACAGTTCCAACCGGTCCGCCTCAGCGATCAGATCCTCCTCGACGGTGATCCCGGTAACGACGCGGGCTTGGGGCACGAGCGTCCGTTCCTCCCGTGGGGTCCGCGCGAGCGCGACCCGGTGTTCCGGTAGGCGTTCGCGAAGCGTCTCGGCATACGCGGCCATCGAGAGCCCTTCGGTCCCCTCCCGAAGGACGACGACGTCGGGGTGATCGGCTGCTGTGCGCTCGGTGTCCGCGAGTTCGTGCTCGGTCATGCTGAGGGGTCCCGCCCCGATGGGGCGATGTCGGCCCTTCGTCGGTCGATCACTTACCCTTTTTCGTACTCCACATACACGATGATCGTGTACGTTTAAGCCCGTGGGTATGTCATGCACGGACATGACCGAAACCGGTTCGAACCGACTCGTCGAGCTGCGTCGTGGATTCCACCGGCACCCCGAGCCCGGCTGGCGGGAGTTCTACACGACCCACCGGCTCGTCGAGGAAATCGAACGGATCGGCGTCGACGAGCTGGCGATCGGCCGGGAGGCGTACGACCCCAGCGATCGGATGGCCGTCCTCGACGACGACGCCTACGAGCCGTGGGTCGAGCGCGCTCGCGAACGCGGGGTGGACGAGCGGGTGCTCGACCTGACCGCTGGGGGAGCCACGGGCTGTGTGGCCGTCCTCGACCGTGGGGAGGGCCCCTCCATCGGGCTCCGGGTCGATATCGACGGGCTGTTTATCCAGGAATCCGACGCGGCGACACACCGGCCGGCCGACGAGGGCTTCCGCTCCGAGATCGACGGGACGATGCACGCGTGTGGCCACGACGTTCACATGACGTGGGGGCTCGCTGCCCTCGAACGGGTACGAGCGAGCGACTTCTCGGGGCGGCTGACGGTATTTTTCCAGCCGGCCGAGGAGATCGGCGGCGGCGGCTACCCGATGGCAGGGAGCCGGTTCATCGAGGGGATCGACCATCTCATCGCCGCACACGTGGGGCTCGATCACCCGACGGGTCGGGCCGTCGCCGGGATCGAGCGGCCGCTCGCCATGTGTCACATCGATGCCGCCTTCGAGGGGACCTCCGCACACGCGGGGAAGGCACCTCAAGCGGGTGAAAACGCCATGCAGGCGCTTGGTAGCGCCATCTCCAACGCCTATGGGATCGCCCGCCACGGCGACGGGATGACCCGCGTCAACCTCGGCTACTGCGAGGCGGGCTCGGCGAGCAACGTCATCGCGGACCACGCACGCGTCGAAGCGGAAGCTCGGGGGGAGACCACGGAGCTTATGGAGTATATGAAGGGCCGTCTCCGGCGCGTCTTCGAGGGGGCGGCACACACACACGGATGTGACCTCTCCTTCGAGGTCGTCAGCGAGTCGCCCCGCGTCGACAGCTCCCCTACGCTCATCGATCACGTCGCCGCGGTCGCCGCGGACGTCGAGGGCGTCGATTCGATCCGTCCGACCGCCGACTTCGGCGCGAGCGAGGACGCCACGTTCCTCATGCAACGGGTCCAAGAGGCCGGCGGGTTAGCAACGTATCTCATCGTTGGAACCGACCACCCTGGCGCACACCACACCCCCACGTTCGACGTCGACGAACGGAGCCTTCGGATCGGCGCCGAGGTCATCACCGAAACGATCCTGGGCCTCCCGGAAGGGCCGCGTCGCGACCGGGCGTGAGTTCACCGGGCGTGAGTTCGCTGGGCGTGAGTTCGCTGGGCGTGAGTTCGCTGGGCGTGAGTTCGCTGGGCGTGAGTTCGCTG
>PWGU01000063.1 GCA_003554605.1 Halorubrum sp. | reverse complement strand
ATCGAATACCAGGGGAAGCCGGTTCGTGTGTCCAAAATCGAACGAGCGGGCGTCCATGGCGATCACGTCGAGACGGCCGCCTACTACGTCACCGCCGAAGTCGTCTCCCGGTCGGGCGATCCCGATCCCGACGCTGACGACGGCGATGTCGTCGAGGGTTAATTCGAGAGGTTCGGTCGTCGATGGACTCCCTCAGAAGGCCGATCGGCGGCCCCGGTGAGTTAAAAGAGCGCCTCGCTTTCTGAGAGGACCTGCGCCGGCCCGCCAACCCGCCAGACGTCGGTTTCGATGCCGATCTCGTCGATGCGGGATCGGACGGTATTGACGTGTTCCGGTTTGGTGTTAATATACACCGAGGCCCCCGTGTCCGTCGAAAAGTAGACCGGGACGCCCGACTCGCGCAACTCGCGAACGGCATTGAAAACGGCGATCGTCTCCGGTTGCCAGTAGACCCAGCCTGCGGGCCCGGTCATCGTGGTCGCCGTCAACGAGAGGGAGTCGTGTTCGGCGAGTTCGAAGATCCGGTCGAACTCGCCGGACCGTAGGGCGTCGGTCATCTCGACGAGCTGGTCCTGCACGTGCGCCATTCGCGCCTCCATCATGTGGCTCGCGGCGGCCTCGGCGTGTGCCTCCTCGGTCTCTTTATATGCCGGGACGTGTGCGGCGATAATCCGCAGGTCCTCTTCGGGATCGAAACCGTCCTCCCCGGTCCCGACCGTCAACCGTCGCGAACGGCAGTCCGCATCGTTGAGGCCGGCTTCGAGGAGCGAGTAGGCGCCGGTTACGGCGCGGGCGGCCGAGGAGGAGCCGCGTCTCGCGATCGTCGAGACGTCCGGGAGCGACGCGTCGAGTCCGGCCGCCTCCGCCAGCGCGAGGGCTGCCGCGGCGAACCCCGAGGAGGACGAGCCGAACCCGATGTTCGAGGGGAACGAGTTCTCGCTTTCCAGCCGAACGGCGTGCTCGAAGTCGGCGAGCTCTCGGACGTGATCGACGACTGCACGGATCCGCTCGGCGGCCCGTCCGTCGACCGTCGACTCGCCGATGACGTACACGTCCTCGCGGGCGTCCGGTTGCCACTCGACGGTGGTCGTCGTGGCGGTCGGGGCGGTACAGAGGCTGATGCTGTCGTGGTACGGGAACCGAAGCTCCGGATCACGCATCCCGTGGTACTTGACGAGTCCCTGGATCGGGTGGGCCCTCGCGGTCGCTTTTTGGCTCATTAGATCCGAAAGCGGCCGGCGGGGGATTAGTCGTTGCGATGGAACGCGCTCGGCGAGACCGTTTCCTCAAACCGGAACCCGAGGGTGACCGTGGATTCGAGGGGCAACGCTTTTGCGCGGGCGACTGGAATCGAGGGGCAATGACCGAGTACACCGTCGAGTTCGTGGGGACGGGCGAAACGATCGAGGTGTCGGACACGGAGACGATCCTCGGCCCGTGCATCGAGGAGGGGATCGCCCAGGAGTACTCCTGCCGGGTCGGGATGTGTCTCGCCTGTTCCGCGGAGATCGTCGAAGGCGAAGTGACCCAACCGGCCGCCCGGGGACTAACCGATGAGGAGGCCGACCGCTTCGCGCTCACGTGTATGGCCCGGCCACAGTCGGATCTCAAACTCGACCGTGGCGTCTACCCGCCCAGTATCGAGGACGGGACGGCTGCCGATGATGCGGCGGCCGCCGACGACTGACCGCCCGTCTCGACCCGTTGGGACGAACCGTCGCTAGAACTCGTTTTCCGGGTCGTCCCAATCACCCCACTTCAGTTCGAGCGCTAGCTCTTCGAACCGTGGTCCCTTTTCGATCGTGCCCGTCTCGGGATCCCAGTCGATGAAGCCGGCCGCCTCGAGCTTCGGGAGGTGTACCTCGCGCAGTTCGGTCTCCACCTCGGCGGGCGTGGTGCCGCGGATCGAGAGGTCGTCCTCGCCGTCGATGGACCCCTCGAAAAGTCCCGCGAGGAGCTGTATCGAGCGGTCATCGACGGGGATGTCCGTCCCCGACTCCGTCTCGGACGTGTCCGTCTCGCTCGTTGATGAGCCGTCGGTCCGTGTCGGTGGATCCGGTCCCTTCGTCGAGTTCCGATCCCTATCGGGTGCGTGTGCCATTATAGCATGGTATTGTTTCGGAGGCATACTAAAACTGTCCCTGCGTCAGTGGGTGCTGAGCGGAGACACGGCGGAGGCGTATGGGGGCGGCAGGCCCTGTCGACGAAATCGATATAGGTGCGGCCCACCCAGACGTTTATCGTGACACCGATCCGTTTCGTGGTGGGGTTGCGGGGGGTCTGAGGTGGACCCGCTCGAACCGACCGACGACCTGCTCGAATCGCTCTACGTCGTCAACAAGGTCGCCAAACAGCTCGCCGACGAGGCGACGGCGGCATACGACCGCGGCGACATCACGGAGAGCAACCGCTGTTCGGCCAGGAAGGAGGCCCTCTACCTTACGAAGACGGCGGTGTTGAACCGGGTGGTCGCATACGACCCCACCCGGGTCGTCGGCGAATACCACGCTATCAACGGCGACCCGTGGCTCCACCTCACCGTCGACGGCTGGCACTTCCATCAGCCGCCGCGGGCGATCGGCGGGGAGTTGACCGACCGGATCCGGGTGAAAAACACCGAGTCGACACCGCGGAACGCGCCGTACGTTCGGGATCCCACGGTCGCACGGTCCGATCGATCGCTCGAACGGGCCCTCCGCCACCTCGCCGGACACGGCATCAACGCCAACGATCACCTTCCAACGTCGACGATAAGCGGGACGAACGACCGCCTCGTCGACGTTCGCTGGCCGTTCTTACGGGGCCGTTGACGTCCTCATCCGTTAGAAGGCGGGTGAATCCCGAGCGTTGACATAATACGCGCGGACAAGGACGATACCCACCCGAGCTCAAGTATATAAGTGGCGTCGGTACCAAGAACGCCCATGTCGACGCAAGACCCCGCCGACCTGCTGCCGAACGACCGCGTCGTGGAGGCCGCCAGCCGTGGGGAGATAACCCAGCTTCACCGTGGAAACCAATACGGGGAGGTCGGCGACACCTTCGAGGTCAACGGCGTGAAATTTGAGTTGACCGACGTGACCGAGCGAACGTTGGGCGACATGACGGACGCGGACGCCCGCCGTGAGGGATCGCCGTCGCTTGAGGCGTATAAAGAACGGATGGTCAACGTCCACGGTGGAAACTTCGAGTGGGACGACGAGGCCACGGTCGTGCGACACCAGTTCAAAACGGTGTGAGCCCCGTCATTTTTATCACTCGCTGTCAAACCTCCGCCGATGCCACAGATCCACCTGGACGAGGAGACGGTCTCACGGCTCGACGGCCTCCGGATCGACGATGAGGAGTACGATGAGCTGATCAACGAGTTGATCAACATCTACGAGGCGGGCGAGTTGGCCCTGTTCCGCAGCGGTGACGCGGCGGAGTGACTTGACGGGGATCCCGACGCACCGCTCCCGATCGCCTCACTCCTGATAGGCGATCCGGACCTGCTCCCACGTGCCGTTCTCCTCGAGGTGTTCCTGTAGCCGGTCGGCGTACTCCTGGACGAGCGCCTCGGCCGCCGCGAGCTCCTCGTCGTTCGCGTCGTCGCCGCCAAGCCCCAGCGCGCCCTTGATCGAATCGAGGATCCCGCCGCCCGAGCCGCCCCCGGATCCGGCTCCGGCCGCTGGACCCCCCATCGCGGCCATGCCGGATCGGACGTTTTCGAGCTCCGGCATGATCGCCGGAAGCTTCGTCGTATCGGCGACGATCCTGGCCCGTTCCGGGTCGTCGGCGTGTTCGATCTCGAATTCCGCGGCGGTCATGATCAGCCCCCACTCCTGTGTCGAGAATCGGGAGTTCACCACCCGATCGGTGAACTCACGGTCGACCGTCATGCGGTCCCCGACGATCGCGTCGGTCCAATCGCTCATGGTCGCCGTTGGTGGTAGGTGATTAAAAGGGCGATCCCATCCGTCCGACTCGTGACGCTGTTTTCACCGAGCGCAACCCTGTTTCACCGAGGTCGATCCAACTGTCTTCCACGCGGGCCGCTCAGAGCTCGACCCCCGACGGGATGAGGCTGTGTTCACGCAGCAGGTTCCCCTCGTGGTCGTACACGAGGAACGTGGTCTTCTCGTAGCTCACGAGGCGATCCCCGTCGATGTCGATCTCGATTCGATAGCAACCGTCGCCGTCGGTCGCCTTCGCGGAGCGCTCCACGGCTCGGATGAAACGAAACACGTCGCCGGCTTCCTCGTTGAGTTCGAGCACGAAATCACCCGTGTACCGGTTCGTGACGCCGACGACTCCCT
>PWGU01000040.1 GCA_003554605.1 Halorubrum sp. | reverse complement strand
TCGGTTTCGCGCCCTCCGGGCGCTCACCGGAGCGCGCCGACCGCCATGGTATGGTTATGATTCGGATAGCATCGTTTATAAACCGAAGAACCAACCGCGTCGACCGCCGTCGACCGCCGTCGCCCTCACGTCACCCGATCGAGGACGAAATAGATCCCGACTAGGATGCCGATCAACACGAGTCCCAGCGCTGAGACGAAGGCGGCCGCCTGGGGGAACGCCATCCAGAACGCGATATAAAACGAGAACGCGAACGCGAACAGGATGAGGATGAACACGCCCCGCATGGGGTTTTGAAGCGCGGCGACGAAGACCCGTTGCGGGAGCGAGAGGTCCGAGAAATCGATGTCCTCCGGGGGTTTGAATCGGTCGCCCTCGGGGGTATCCGCCGCTGCCGGGTCGACCTGCCCCTCCGCGTCGACCTGATCGGCACCCGTCCCGGAGCCCGCCGAACGGCGTGTGGCCCCGCCGTGCGCCGTCGGGTCGGCGTCAGCGTCGTCTGTCACGCTCCGTGGTACGGGATGAACGGCCCTGTACCTGTCGCTTTTCCCGACGGGTGAGGGCATCGTCGGCCGCGTCCCGGCGGCCGATCCATCGATCCGCCCGATCGAACTGCGGCATCCTTTCGCGTGGGCACAACGGTTTTGAACGGCCCTCCCGTCCTTCCGACTCATGACCCGGCTTCGCTTCGCGCTGTTGAACGCCGCTCACGACGGGACGGACACCCGACGCAACTTCAGACGGGAGCTCGACGCCGACCTCGCAGAGTTCGACGCGACCGACGGCCACCTCCCGGAACACACCGACTTCGACGGGATCGTGATCACCGGCTCGCGCTCGTCGGTGTACTGGGACAAACCGTGGATCCCGCCGCTCATCGAGTACGTCGCCGAGGCGGCCGACGACGGCGTGCCCATCCTTGGGGTCTGTTACGGCCATCAGGTGCTCGCGGAGGCGCTCGGCGGGCGCGTCACGGGGATGGACGACTTCGAGATCGGGTATAATACCGTTCGCCACCGCGGCGACGAGCTCTTCGCCGACGTCCCCGAGGAGTTCACCGTCTTCACCACCCACGGCGACGCCGTGGTCGACCTCCCGCCGGGCGCACGCCTGCTCGCTGAAAACGACTACGGCGTTCACGCCTTCCGGAAGGGACACTGCTTCGGGGTGCAGTTCCACCCTGAGTACGACATCGAGACCGCCCGGAGCGTCACCGAGGGGAAACGCGACCGCCTCGGCGACGCCCGCGTCGACGACGTGCTCGCCGGGATCGACGCCACGCAGTACGAGGCGGCGTGTGCGGTCAAGTCGATCTTCGACAACTTCGCCGCCTACGCACGACGGGTCCGTGCCGGGCACGTTGACCACGACACCACCTGGGCCGCCGGGGACGACTGAGCGACGGTGTCGATTTCCCCCGCATTGGCGATCCCTCCCCGCCGGCTCCGCGAGCGACAATGACGGCCGGTCGTCGGTCGCTCCCTACGGGGCGGATCGGCTGGGCGCTCGCCCCGCTCGTCGCCGCCGTCCTCTGGGGCGGTCTCTACGTCATCAGCAAGTGGACCTTCGCGGCCGTCCCCCCGCTCACGCTCGCGTTCGTTCGCGTTTCACTCGGCGCGGCGACGCTGCTCGCGGTCGTCCGGCTCTACTACCCCGACCGCACGTTCTCGACGCGCGACTGGTTCGGGTTCGGGATGCTCGCCGTCTGGGTCGCTGGGTCACTCGCGACACAGTTCGTCGGCACCGACCTCACGACCGCCGGCGAGGGCTCGCTGATCACGGTGACGACCCCCGTGTTTACCGTCCTTCTCGGTGTGATCGTCTTGGGCGAGTCGGTGACCCGCCGGCGGGCGATCGGCATGATCGCGGCACTCGTCGGGACCGGCGTGGTCGTCGCGGGGCGACACGACCTCTCGACGCTTGGGGCAGGCGGCGGCGTCGGGATCACGATGCTCGTGCTCGCGAGCGTCACGTGGGCGGGATACACCGTTTGGGGTGCGCCGCTTATCCGTCGCTACTCCGCGTTGGAGACGGCGACATACTCGACGGCGCTTTCGGTCCCCATCCTCGCGCTCGCCGTCCCGATCGAACTCGGACTCACGGACGCGACGGTCGACCTCGCCGCGTTCACGCCCGCGGTGATCGCCGCCATCATCTATCTCGGCGTCGCCGGGACCGCGGTCGCGTGGTACTGCTGGTATAAGGGGTTGGAGTACCTCGACGCCGGAACGGTCGCGGTGTTCTTTTTCGCCCAACCCGTCGTCGGCGGGGCCCTCGGGGCCGTCTTCCTCGGCGAGTCGCTCGGCACGGGCTTCCTGCTCGGCGGCGCGATCATGGCCGCCGGTATCTACGTCGTGAGCACCGACCGCGCGGCCGATGTCGAGGGGTGATCCGACGTACAACTTCGATCATTGATGTACGGATCCGCAAGGTACTAACGGGTTCACGCCCGAGCATTCGGATATGACACGCGATGGGACGCGGCTCACCCGGCGGTCGTTGTTGCGGTCGAGCGGGGCAGCCGCGGCGACGGCGGCGGTCGGCCCGGCGGCACTCGCCGGCTGTCTGGGCAACGGCGACGACGGCGATGTACTCACGATCGGCGCGCTCCAACCGCTCTCCGGCGGGTTTGCGGCGTGGGGACAGGCCCACGAGGCCGGCCTGGCGTTCGCCGTCGAGGAAATCAACGATGACGGGGGTGTCCTCGACCGGGAGTTGGTCGTCGAGACGGCCGACACCGGCAGCGACCCCGGTGAGGCGGACACCGTCTTCAGGCGGTTCGTCGAGCGCGACAACGCGGTCGCGATCACGGGCCCGGTCTCGAGCGACGTTGCGCTCCGAACCCGCGAAACCGCCGAGGAGCTGTCCGTCCCGGTCCTGTTACACATGGCCGGTTCACACAGGATCCTCCCGAAGGACACCCGCTACACCTTCCGTGTGGGGTCACAGCCGGCCGTCTCGGACGTCCTCCCGCAGATCGAGCTTATCGAGGAGCGCGGGTACGACACCGTCGGTGCCATCATCGGCGATTACGAGTGGGGAACGACCCTCGAAGCGAGCCTCGAGGCGCTGATCCCCGACGACGTCACGTTGGAACTCGCGACGGCGCCGGTCACCGAGGACGACTTCACGCCGTTCTTGCGGGACTTCCCCGACAACCTCGACCTGCTGATCGCGACTGGCCACCCGCCGGGGTCCATCGCGATCCACAACCAGGCGCTGGAGATCGGCCTCGACCCCGAGCTCACGACCGGTGCGGGGCTTCCGCCGGACGTCCTCGCAAGCGGTCTCGGCGAGAACGCCACCGAGGGGTTCCTTCACCTCCACGTCAGCGACCCGTTCGGCGACGCGTTCGGCGAGGTCGCCGAGCGGTTCGTCGACGAAATGGACGCCAGGTTCGACACCCATGAGGCGTACGGCTACCTGACGGGGAAGCTGATCGCCGCCGCCATCGAGGAAGCGGACGAGGCCGACCCGGCCGAGATCGCGGCGGCGATCCGCGGCATCGAGTTCGACACGCTGCTCGCGGAGCCGCTTCGGTACACCGAATGGGGCGAACTGGACGGGTTCAGACACATGCTCAGCGGCTTCGAGGCCGAGCCACCGGACCACTATCCCGACGGCGACTGGCGGCTCGAACCCACCGTCCGCTCCGACCCGCTTGTGGGGTTCGATCCGGACGAGTACGACTTTATTGAGGCCTGAACCGAACGGGGTCGACCGTGGGCCGCAGTGGGCCTCACCCGAGATACGCGGTTCGGACGCGGTCGCTTTCGAGCAGTTCCTCGCCCGTTCCCGTGGCCGCAATCGTTCCCTTTTCGAGGACGTATCCCCTGTCGGCGAGCGCCAGCGCCTCGTCGACGTGTTGTTCCACGAGGATGACGGTCAGCTCCTCGCTCAACTCGGCGACCGCGTCGAAGGTCCGGCGAACGAGCTGCGGGGCGAGTCCGACGGAGAGTTCGTCCAACGCGAGCACCTTCGGGTCTGCCATAAGCGCGCGGCCGATGGCGAGCATCTGCTGTTCGCCGCCCGAGAGCGTCCCCGCCCGCTGATCGAGTCTGTCTTCGAGGACGGGAAACAGCTCGAAGACCGACGTGAGCGTCCCCGAGACGTCATCGGAGCGCGTGTATGCGCCCATTCGGAGGTTCTCCTCGACGGTCATCCCGTCGAACAGGTGTCGCGCCTCCGGTACTTGAATGAACCCACGCTTGACGATCGTCTCGGGGCGGAGCGTGGAGACGTCCTCGCCAAAGAGTTCGATCCGCCCGTCGGCGACCGGTACGAGCCCGGAGATGGCCTTGAGCAGCGT
>PWGU01000171.1 GCA_003554605.1 Halorubrum sp. | reverse complement strand
GCTCGTGATCGCTCCCAGCCCGCCGACGGCGACGACGCTTATGAGCAAAAAGACGGCGACGACGGCGGCCGGCCGGCTCGTGACCGCCTCGTCGACGCGCTCGATGAAGCGGTCGGCGGCGCTCACGGACGGGGCCTCCGGCGTGTACGGCGGACCACGAAGCGATGGCGAACGACGAACCGGGACGACGGCGAACCCATCGGCTCACCGACGTCGGTTGTAGACGTAGCCGCCGGCGGCGACGAGTACGAGGACGCCGATGGCGATCGGGATCCAGGGGATGTCCCGGCCATCATCGACCGGCTCGGTCACCTCGACGGGATACTGGGTCACATCGGAGATCCGGTCGTTGCCCCGCTCGTCGTCGTAGCGGAAGTCGAGTTCGACGGGGTGGGTCTTCACGCTCGCGTCGCCCGCGGCGGCCACCTCGAACCAGATCTCCGCGGACTCACCGGGGTCGAGCCCGGAGACGAACGCCTCGTCGTCGACGGCCGAAAGTGGCGAGTCGGCGTACAGCCCCGCGTTTATCGACGAGAGCCGCTCGGGCCGCTGGTTCGTGATCTCGAAGGTAACGCGACGGGTCTCGCCGGCCGGGATCGTCGCGGCATCGGAGACGAGTTCGAACTCCGGCTGTCGGGGCGCGACCTCGACCCGGTCGGTCGAGTCGATCGCGACCGTGCCGTCGCCGCTCGTGTACTCGACGGTGAACCGGATCTGTCTCGGCCCGGGGTCGGCCTGGCCGCTCACGTCGGCATCGAAGGTGAAATCCGTCGATTCCCCATCGGCGAGATCGGGAAGCGCGTAGCGGCTCTCGCCGAACTGCACGCGGTCGCTCTGTGGCTCGGCGATCAGGACGGCGTCGTCCACGTCGAGCGGCCCGTCGTTTTCGAGCGTTCCCGTCACGGTCCCGGAGTAGCCGACCTCAAGCGTGCCAAGCACGTCATCGATCGGGAACGACTGTTTCGGGATCGGTGTCACGCCCGTTCGCGCGGCGGCCGACTCACGCTCGGCCCCGTCGCTGTCGCGGTATTGGACGGTCGAGCGCAGCGCGTACGCCTCCCCCGCGAAGTCCACACCGACGGTTGAATCGAACGTCACTGTTCGGTTCTCGCCGGGCTCCCAATCCCCGACGAAGACGTCGCTCGTTCCATCGCCGACGATCACCTCGCTCCCGGTCGCATCGCCGGTGACGATGGCGTCGCGGGCGCGCTCGTCCCCGACGTTCTCGACGGTCAGCGTCACGTCCCCGCTGCCGCCCACCTGTGCATCGGTGTCGGCGTCGACGATGGCGAAACGGGCCCCGTCGTCGACGACCACCGTGACGTCGAAGCGTTCGGTCGCGGTACGGTCGTTGTGGGTGTTGAAGTTCGGCGAGATAACGCCGGTGTAGCGGTACCGGACCGTCACCTCGACGTCGTACTCGCCGTCCGACACGTCATCAGGGACGGCGAGGTCGATGGGGACCGACGTCGGGCTGCCGGTCGGGATGTCCCCAATGGCGGCTTCCTGGGTCTTCACTTCCAGCGGCGTCCCGTCCGCATCGGCCTCGACACGGACGCTTCGGGCGGTCGTCACCCGTTGGTCGAGGTCGTTTCCGGTACGCATCTCACCGCGATTGAGCAGATCAACGGTGATCGTGGATTCGCCGCCGGTCGTCACGGCCGGTTGCGAGAGGAAGGCGTCGAACCGCGGTCGCCCGCGAACGGTCCCGGAGGCGGTATTCGATCCGTTCGTCTGTGCCACCAAGCCGTCCCCGCCGGTCAGCGCCGCCGGACCGTCGATGGGCAACGGTCCCTCCGATGTCGCGGACGGGTCGATCGGCGTCGACGCGATACCCGCACCCTCCGTCGGCGCTGCGTCGGCACCGCCGGCGAGGGCCCCGACCCCGCCGACCACCAGCACGAACGCGAGCAGTCCAGCGATCACGACCGGCCCCCTGCCGCTCATCGATCGCCCTCACCGATCGGGAGGTCGATCCCGCGTCGTTCGAGGACCCTTCCAGCGTATCCGAGCCCCGCGGCGTCACGTCGCCTCCGTTGGCGACGTTCCCCTGCGCCGGACGTTCGAGTCATAAACCACCCTCGGGCGAGGGGAGCATAAACGTATTGAATGAATGTTCAATCAAGAGAGCTATATCGACCCTCATCGTAGAACGGCCATGTCGAGGCCCCGCCCGGGAGGACGCCCGTGAACGATCCGTTCTCGGAGCCGTCCGATTCACGCGAGGAGATACTGAAGGCGGCGTATGGTGCCCTGTGCCGATACGGCTACGCCGACCTCACGATCCAGCGGATCGGCGGGGAGTTCGAAAAGAGTCCCACGCTCATTTATCACCACTATGGAAGCAAAGACGAGCTGTTGATCGACCTTCTCACATACCTCCTCGACGATTTCGAGGAGGCGATCTCCGCCGGATCGTTCGATCTCCCCCCGCGACAGCGTCTCCTCGCTTACGTCCGCGCCATGTGTGATCCGTCTGAGCTAAACCACGAGGATGCCCCCGATGCGCCCTTTCTACGGGCCGTCGTCGAACTTCGGACGCAGGCGACCCACGACCCTGCATACCGCGAACACTTCGACCGCAGCGATCGGGTGTTTGGCCGGTTTCTCGAACGGAGCGTGCGCGAGGCGGCGGAAGCGTCCGAATCCAGTACGGCCGGGACCGACGGCGATCCAGCCGTCGATGCCGGACTCGATGGCGGACTCGGTGGCGGAGAGGTGATCACCCCCAGCGCGGTCGCAGGGCTCATCATGACGGTCGCGAGCGGCGGCACGTTCCGTTGGGCGACGACGAGCGAGAACGATTGGGCGGGGGACGTCGTGGACGAGGTTGCGCGATATTTGGACGTCGTGCTCCCGCTCGTCGTCGTGGAGTGAGGTCGTTTGGACGAATGCTACGCGCACACCGACCGGTGCCGCGGTCGCTGTTGGGCGTGCTCGAAAAGATGGGCCGGGGGAGAAAGTCCGTCTGGAGGGCCGTGGGGACCAAGAACGTGTCCCGTGTGCGTTCCGAATCCGTTACGCCGTCCGTGAGACCCGCCAGGTGGTCGCGCCCGTGTAGGACCACTTTTCGATCTCGAGGTCGGCGACGGAGTCCTGGAGCTGGACGATCAACGCGCCGATCTCCTTCGGCGAGAGGCCGACATCGTCGGCGATGAACTTCGCTTTGAAGTACGTCTCGCCGTCTTTGGCCTCCTCCCGGAGGAACGCGGCCAGTCGCTCGGCTTTCGTCCGCGTATCGACCGGTTCGTCGTCGACCGGTTCCTCGTTCGTCGGTTCCTCGAAGCTCGTCTCGGAGGGGGTACTAGTGGTACTCATGGATTTAAGCGGTTTCGGGGTTGTTGTGTTCGTGACCGAGGACGACACAGACGATGTGGAGCGTGAGGAGCGCCAGCAGCGCACCGGACCCGGTGGTGAGATACGCCACGGGCAGGTATGCGAGCGGGAGGAGGACGGCGGCCCAAAAGGCGGCGGCGCGAACGCCACCGAGGGTCAGCCGTCGAGCACGCTCCTGTATCGTGCCGTTGAGGCTGGTCGGCAGCCGGACGATCGGGCGGGAAGTTTGGCTTGACATCGGGATCACGTCTCGACTGACCCATGGAACGGGGGGAGTATATAAACCCCAGAGCGTTGAGAGAAATTCGCGTCGTTTAACAGCCTTTCCGGGTGTTTTATCCGCTTAAATCGGGGGCTGTTGATTGTTTATAACTCTTTTAGAACCGATTAGAACGTTCATAATGGCTTTTGATTCTTTATCTCTCTTGGTCCGTCAAGCCTCGCCGATTGATCTCCTAACCGACACTTCTTGGCCGATGGGCCTCGAAACGTCCGTGTTATCTCGGGCGGTCGCACCTCACGCGCTCTGAGATGCGTGTCTCGTTTGACCCACGAGTCGCCTCGGTCGGAGAGCGAGAGCCTTGTGCCTCTCCGAACCTCCCGGTTTCAACCTTTATACCTCCCGCCCGCGAACCGCCATGTAGTGTGTTCACATGAAACTTGCACTGATCGGGGTTGGGCAGGCCGGTGGAAAGGTCGTTGACGAGTTCATCGCCTACGACGCGGAGACGGGCGCGGACGTGGTTCGGGGAGCGATCGTCGTCAACACCGCAACGGCCGACCTCGACGGGCTCGACCACCTCCCACGTGACCGTCGGATCCTGATCGGCCAGGGTCGCGTGAAGGGACACGGGGTCGGCGCGGACAACGAACTGGCCGCGGAGATCGCCGAGGAGGACATCGACGAGGTGCAAGGCGCGCTCGATGACGTCCCGGTTCACGAGATCGACGCGTTCCTCGTCGTCGCCGGGCTCGGCGGCGGCACGGGCTCCGG
>PWGU01000020.1 GCA_003554605.1 Halorubrum sp. | reverse complement strand
GGGGAGTTCACGGCGCGTCACGCCGAGGTCGTCTCCATCGTCCCGGAGCCTCGCGAGCGGCTGGAATCCTGGCAGGAACAGTACGACCTTCCATATCCGCTGTTGGCCGATCCGGATGCGTCGATCGGCGACGCCTACGATCAGCCGGTTCGCTTCGGCATCCTCGGCAAACTCAGCGACTTTTTCGGCCGGATGCCGAAGGTCTGTATCGTCGATATACGCGGCGAGGAGCCGGAAATCGCGTACGTCTACGACAGCACCTCCACGTTCGATCGGCCCGAGATCGAGGAGGTCCTCTCGGAGCTCGACGAGTTGCGTGGGTCAAAAAGCGACTGAGAATCGCTCGGCGTGCGGGTCGAACTCGGCGCGTCTGTCGGCGGCGGCATGCCTGCCGAACTCGGCGCGTAGGCCGATCAGCGGATCGCCCGGCGACGACGGACCGTCCCGACGGCGTGGATGGCGGCGACGTACCCGACCCCCAGCAGCGCGGCCGTCACAACCCGGAGCAGGAGGCTGTCGGGTCCGAACGCGGCCGTCAGCAGGTACGCGGCGGTCCCGACGCACAGCGCATACGCCACCATACGTGGCGCACCGACATCGGCGAGCCGCTGCGGCCCAGGACCGGACATGTCGCCCCCGAAGGGTGGGCCCCTTTTATACGCCACGATAGCCGTCGAGGCTCACGCCGGCGTCAACAGCGTGTGGACCCCGTCGGGCACGACGAGGACGCGCGAGCCGGGCTCCAGCGCGTCGACCACGTCATCATGGGCGGTCATCAGGCACTCCTCGACGACCTCGGGTCGGTCGCTGTTGGTCACGTGAATGGGGTTGCGACGGAGCGCGCGCGCGAGCACGAACGCCCGCTGTGCGCCCGCCTCATACCCCTGCCGCATCTCCTCATATAAGGCCTCGGGGCTCGTCGCCGACCGCAGCCACTCGTGGAACCGGCGCTCACCGGTCCCCTCGCCGGCTCCCTCGGGAATCCGGGCCGGGACGACCACCCGGCCGCCAGCACGGACCGGATTGTGCGGGCCGAGACAGCAGTAAGTCGCCGCCCGGCTCGCCTGATATAAATTTGCGTCCTTCGGCGCGGGAATACAGGTGATCGCGGCGTCGAAGGTGCCCTCGACGGGCGCGGCGACCGCCTCAAGCCCGACCGCGGCGAGCTCCTCGACCACCGCGCGCGGTCGGCCGGCGCTCACCCCGACGACCCCCTCGGCCGTGCCGGCCACGTTGATACAGAAGTCCGGGCCTGCAAGGTCGCCCGCGCGGTCGAGCGTCTCGCGGAACGGGTTGTCCTCGATCCGGCCCAACCGGACGTCCGGCGAGGAGAGCAGGTCGGGGCCGTGGGTGTAGCGGATGATCGACTCCGAGCCCGCGCCGATGACGACCGTCTTCGCGCCGCCGGAAAAGCCCGCGTACTGATGCGGCTCGACCATCCCCGTCGCGAGGACGAGGTCGGCGGACGCCACCGCGGGATGGACCTCGATCGGGATCGACTCGCGGGCGGCAGGCTCCGACCCGCCGGTCTCGCCATCCCCACCGGCGAACGACTTGACCGGAAGCTCGCCGACCGTCACCGTCGCCGTCGGGTCGTGGTTGACCGCGAGATCGGCGTGTTCGCCCAGCCCCTCGCGGATCTCCGCGTCCGTCATCGGGCGGTGGAGGCCCAACCCGAGCACGACGGTGACCTGCTCGCGCGGGACCGACAGGCGCGCCAACAGCGCATCGAGCAGGACGTCATCCGGCGTGTTCCGGGTCACGTCGGTGACGACGATGGCGACCGTCTCGGCGTCCGCCGCGAGCGACCGGAGCGAGGGTCCGTGTGGGGAGTCGAGCGCGGCCTCCGCGGCGGTTCGCACGTCCACGGGCTCGATCGGCGGCGGCGTCGCCACGGTCGTCTCGTAAGCGGAGAGGTCGACCTCCAGATGACCCGTTCCGTAGGGGAGCTGCATGGCTGGGCCTCGCTCGCGGGATCACATATGCCTGCCGGCGGCGATCACCAGATCCGGGCGAGCGATCGCGCCGAAACGCACCGTCAGGGCTGGGGACCCTCGGGGATCGGGTTTGGGAGGCCTTCGAGGACGAGCAGCGTGTAGTAGAGCAACATGGCGAGTCCGATCAGCGAGACGATCGTCAAAAACAGCAGGATCGCCCGCTCGTCGCTCCGGACGATGGCCCGTCGGGCCGCCAGGAACGAACGCGGGTCGCCGTTCGGACTCATTGCCGGTTATACACGGGGCCTCCTAAAAACGGTCGGGAACGGTGGTCGCCCGCTCAATCGGTGTCCGCGGATGCCGGCTCAATCGGTGTTCGCGGGCGTCCGGCGGTGTCGGTCGAGGGGCTCGCCATCGACCGGCGACTCGGGGTTCACCTCGCGGGCCGCCTTCGACAGCCCGAGTTGTGCGTCGACCTCGACGCCCTCGCGCAGGTGGACGGTTCCTCGATGGACCGCAATCGCGTCGGCGAGATGGAGCCGCACCGCTTCAAGTAGCACCTCGGCCTCCAGCGGCTGCCCGCGGCGTTTGATCTCCTCGACTGAGGCCCCGTCGGGTACGTCGAACGCGCGCTGGGCGATAACCGGCCCCTGATCGAGATCCGTCGTCACGTAGTGGGCGGTGACGCCCGCGATCCTGACGCCCGCGTCCTTCGCCTGTCGGTACGCCTCCGCGCCGGGAAACGCCGGCAGCAACGAGGGATGGACGTTGATGATCCGCCCCTCGTACCGGAAGACGACCTCCGGCGAGAGGATCCGCATGTACCGGGCCAACGCAAGGAGGTCGACCTCGTACTCGGCGAGGAGATCCAGGAGGCGTTTCTCGTCGGTGTTGCCCTTACCGTCGCCGACGTCATAAAACGGCTTGTCGTAGCGCTCGGCGAGCGACCGGAGGTCGCCACGGTTGCCGATGACGACCGGGATCTCAGCCTCGCCGTCGGCCGCCAGCTCCCCGGCGGCCTCGGCGTCAAGCAGCGCCTCCGGCGCGTGCGTCTCCTTCGTGACGAGTAACGCGATCCGACGTGCCGACCGGTCGCTCGGGAACCGGACCTGGATGTCGACGTCGAGTTCCCGGCCGAGTTCCGCGAGCGCACGGCGTAACTCGCCACGGGAGGTGTCGAGGTCGGCTGCGTCGACGCGCATCGTCATCCGGAAGACGCCGTCGCGCACCGCCTGATCGAGGTCCTCGATGTTGATCGACCGTTCGAACAAAAGGGAGGTGACGCGCGCGATCAGTCCCGTCTTATCTCCTCCGACGACCGTGATCTCGGTCAGTTCGCGGGTCATGCGACGATCACCTCCGATGGCTCGAACGGTTGCATACGTCGACCCCGAGTACCCGGGGACGTTTGCCCCTTTCGTTCTCCAGTGGGTGTGGGTCGCCGTTTCACTGACCGGTCGCGCGTATATGCACCTTTATGAATATCGACGGCGCTCCGAAACGGTTTTTGCCCACGACTCCGCACCGACTGATAATGACGGGATACACCGCGACCGTGACGGTCCGGCTGAAACGGGGCGTGCTCGACCCCGAAGCGGAGACCACCCGGCGGGCGCTCGAACGGCTCGGTTTCGAGCTGTCGGGACTCCGGTCGGCCGACCGGTTCGACATCGACCTCGAGGCGGAAGACGCCGACGAGGCCGAAGAGCGGGCCGGCGAGATGGCGGAGCGACTCCTCGCGAACCCGACGATCCACGACTACGAGGTCGCGGTTGCCGAGAAATGACGGTCGCCGTCGTGCAGTTCGGCGGGTCGAACTGCGACCGTGACGCGGTCCGAGCCCTCTCGTATCTCGGCGTCGACGCCGAGCGTATCTGGCACGAGGACGGCCTCCCGGCGGACCTCGACGGGATCGTCCTCCCGGGCGGGTTCTCCTACGGCGACTACCTCCGGGCGGGTGCGATGGCCGCCCGTGCGCCGATTATGGCCGCGGTCCGGGAAGCGGCCGAGGAGGGGGTCCCCGTCCTCGGCGTCTGTAACGGCGCACAGATCGGCTCGGAGTCGGGGCTCACGCCCGGCGCGTTCACGACGAACGCCTCCGCACGGTTCCAGTGTGAGCCGGTCCACCTCCGCGTCGAGCGGGCGGATACCCCGTGGACGCGTGCGTACGGCGACGGTGAGGTGATCGAGGTGCCGATCGCCCACGGCGAGGGGCGCTTCGAGATCGACGACGACGCTTACGACGACCTCGTCGCCGACGACCGCGTGCTCTTCCGCTACTGTGACGCCGACGGGGCGATCACCGACGACGCCAATCCGAACGGCTCCACGGGCAACGTCGCGGGCATCCTCGGCGAGCGCGAGACGGTGGCCGTGCTGATGCCCCACCCTGAACGTGCGACCCTCCCGGACGTCGCGGGGAGCACCGACGGCGAGGGCGTCCTTCGGGCGTTCGTCTGACCGCTGGAGGACCGATCGTGACCGACGATGTTTCCGGAGTGACGTTCGCCTCGCTTTTCGGCCGTGCGGCCGCATACGACGTCGATGCGGCGGCGATCCGTCGGGCGTTCATCTCCCGTCGGGAGTCCGCGGCCTCGGAGGGGGCGGCCGAAGGAGAAGGAGAAGGAGAAGGAGAAGGAGAAGGAGAAGGAGAAGGAGAAGGAGAAGGAGCACCCGCGGCGGACCCGCCGTCCACCCCACCGACGCCGAGCCCGGCCCGTGTCGTCGCCGACGCGGACGTGCTGGCGGCCGACCTCTTTCTCGATGGCCCGGCACGGGAGGCGCTCGATCACCTCCGAGGTCACTCGTGGACGACGTTGATCGCGAGCGACCCACTTATACGTGATGCGGCGGCGGTGGTCGAAACCCTCGCGGACGCCGAACTCGCGGCGGACTGGCGGGGACGGATGGCACGCTGGCGCGAGCCGGTCTCCCATCCTGCCGGCGACCATCCGGCGTTGGCGTCGGCCTACCGTGGCGGCGCGATGCAGGTCATCAGCGACGATCCGGCGCTCACCCGCCCGGGGACGGCCGCCGGCCTGCAGGGGGCGATGCCAGTGAGTGTCCGCGATCCGCGGGCGTTCGCGACCGTCTTCTCGCCCGAACGGCTCTACCCGGAGGTTGCCGCGGGCGACTACCCGGGCCCCGACCGCGACCCCCGTATATAAATGGGATTACGCGGAAACCTCGCGGTCCGCGTACCACTCGGCGAACTTTTCGAGCGCCCGTCCGCGGTGTGAGACGGCGTTCTTCCGCTCGGTGTCCATCTCCGCGAAGGTCTCCCCGCCGTGTTCGAAGATCGGGTCGTACCCGAACCCGCCGTCGCCCCGTGGTTCGACGATCCGCCCGGGGACGTACCCCTCGAAGAGCTTGACCGGGACCGGATCCGTCGCGTGATCGGCGGCGTCCGGAGGCGTATCACCCTCGATAGCGCTCGCCTCGTCCGGGCCGGCCGCGGCGGCCGCCCCGCGGTCGTTTCGGTCGATCGGGTCGGGGCTGGCGGCGAACTCCCCGCCGTCACAGTAGGCGAGCGTACAGCGGAACGCGGCCCGCGTGTCTGAGAGGGTGTCGGCGAGTTCGGCGACCCGCTCGATACCCAGCGTGTCCTCGACGAACGCGGAGTAGGGGCCCGGAAAGCCGTCCAACGCGTCGATAAAGAGCCCGGCGTCGTCGACGAGCACGGGCTCGCCGGCGTAGCGGAACGCCTCGCGGGCGCCCTGTGCGGCGATCGGCCCGAGTTCGTCAGCCTGGATCTCGGGATAGTCGAAATCGAGTTGGCTCACGGATCCCTCGGCGAGATAGCTCTCGGCCTCCCGAACCTTCCCCTCGTTCGTCGTGACGTACCTGAGCATGATCGCTTTCGGGGTCGACGTGAGGAATAGCCGTCGGTACGATTTTGTTGTTTGGCCAACGTGTGAGGGGTATGTCGTCCCTCCCGACGTTCGAAAAGAAGCGGCTGATGGGTCTCATCGGGATCCTCTCGTTCGGGTTCACGGCGCTTTTCGCCGTCCTCGGATTCAACGCGCTCGTTCCGGTCACGTTCGTGATCGGCTTTTTCATCCTCCTTCCGTCGGTCGTCCTCCTCGGCGAGGACTTCCCCCTCGTGGAGTCCGAGACCGGCGGCGACGAGGTCACCGAGGAGGATCCGGTCGCGACGCTCCGGCGACGGTATGCGACCGGCGAGATCGACGAACGGGAGTTTGAACGACGGCTCGATCGCCTCCTTGAGACCGAAGAGCTATCGGGTGATCGGTCCACGACCGAGCGGACCCGCCACACCGGCGAGGCCGATCGGGAGTTCGAGTTCGAGTAACCGACCCGCCGTCCCCAACGGACACTCTCTTAAGGGTCGACCGACAGGAACGGACGGAAATGCTGATCGCCGGAACCGTCATCGCCGACGCTGACACGGTCATCCCCGACGGGGCCGTGGTCACGGAGGACGACCGGATCGTCGCCGTAGGCGACGCCGAGACGCTGCGTGAGAGCCATCCCGACCACGAGCGGCGCGAGTTCGACCTCGTCGCCCCCGGCCTCGTCGGCGGACACGTCCACTCGGTGCAGTCGCTTGGGCGCGGGATCGCCGACGACGACGCGCTGTTGGAGTGGCTCTTCGAGGCCGTCCTCCCGATGGAGGCCGCGATGGACGCGCGGGCGACGCGGGCGGCCGCCGAACTCGGCTACCTCGAATGTCTGGAATCGGGGACGACGACCGTCGTCGACCACCTTTCGGTGAACCACGCGGCGGAGGCGTTCGAGGCGGCGGTCGAACTGGGGATCCGGGGACGGCTCGGGAAGGTGTTGATGGACACGGACTCGCCCGACGGCCTGCAGGAGCCGACCGAGGTCGGCTTAAAAAGGAGCGAGCGGCTCATCGAACGCTATCACGGCGCGGCGGACGGACGGATCCGCTACGCGGTCACGCCGCGGTTCGCGGTGACCTGCACGGAGGCCTGTCTCCGGGGGTGTCGGGAGCTGGCCGACCGCCACGAGGGCGTGACGATCCACACCCACGCGAGCGAGAACTGCGACGAAATAGCGACCGTCGAGGAACGGACGGGCGAACGGAACATCGAGTGGCTCGCGGAGGTGGGGATCGTCGGGCCGGACGTCACGCTCGCCCACTGTGTCCACACGGACGAGCGCGAGCGGGAGATCCTCGCGGAGACGGACACGGTCGTCACGCACTGTCCCTCCTCGAACATGAAACTCGCCTCGGGGATCGCCCCGATCCAGGACTACCTCGACCGGGGAATCACGGTCGCGCTCGGCAACGACGGCCCGCCGTGTAACAACACGCTCGATCCCTTCACCGAGATGCGGCAGGCAAGCCTGCTCGGGAAGGTTGACGCACTCGATCCGACCCGGCTCCCCGCGCCGGTCGTCCTCCGGATGGCGACCGAACACGGCGCGCGTGCGGCCGGCTTCGAGCGTATTGGCGCACTTCGGGAGGGCTACCGCGCCGACGTGATCGGCCTCACGACCGACCGGACCCGCGCGACCCCGCTTCACGACCCGATCTCACACTTGGTGTACGCCGCCCACGGCGACGACGTCGTCTTCACGATGGTCGACGGGCGGGTTCGGTACGCCGACGGCGACCTCGTCGACGGCGACGCCGCGGCGATCCGCGAGCGGGCGACCCGGGAGGCCGGGAGGGTCGCGGAGGCGGCCGGCGTGGAGACATCGCTTTAAAACCGGGGGAGTAACGCTCCAGCGCCCCCACTCACCGTCCGTGCAACTCGCGGTCGTCGCCGACTCCACTCACCGTCCGTGCAACTCGCGGTCGTCGCCGGCGTGTGCGCGAACCCAGAGTTCGCCGATCCGCGAGAGCGTCGTCCGGTAGGACTTCCCGTGTTCCTCCTGTTCGATGTAGCCCTTGCCGCCGGGACCGAGCCGGTCGACGTTGTAGATGACCTTCGAGCGGAACGAGTCGGTGTACTCCTCGTTGAGGTCGGCCGCGAGCGTCTCCGCGAGCTCGGAGACGGAGGCGAACTCGCCGTATTCCCCGAGGGTAAAAAGGACCAGCTCCTCGAACGGCTTGACGCTTTGAAACGAAGCGACCGGCAACTCGACGATGTGGCTCTCGCCGATCCGCTTCGCGCCGATCGTCGTCCCGCGTTCGTCGAACTCCGCGAGCAGGTCCGTCGTCGTCCGCAGCCGTTCGTCGATCCGATCGCTATCGATCCCCCCGAGGTCCACGCCGGTCGTCCCGTCGGCGTCGCCGCCGGTGTCCGCCTCGCTGAGCGATGTAAGCAGGTCGCGGTTCGCCCGAAGCTCCTCGGCGAGTTCGGTTTCGAGGTACTTCTCGGGGGCGGTGTAGTAGGTGTGGATGCGGTCGCGATCCGCCTGGCGTTCGACCATGATCGAGTGGGCCGCGGTCGCGAACGCGAACGAGACCGGCCGCGGCATCGAACAGACGTTCACCCACACCTCGCGCTCGTCGTCCTCGGCGTCGACGTCGCCGTCGCGGTCGAGGGGGCGGCCGCCCACCTCGCCGTCGAGTTCGGCGTTGATGAGGTCGAAGGCGCGCTCGAAGGCCGCGTCGTAGTCGTAGACGTCCGTGAGCCGCTCCCGTTCGGTCTCCGCGCCCAGTAGGTTCCGAAAGTCCTGTTCGAGCTTACGGGCGATCTTTCGGGAGTACTCGACGTTCGCCTCGCTGCCGACGGTCCCCTCCAACAGGATCACCCGGTCGACGTCGAACTGGTCCCGGATGAGCGGGGCGATCAACCGGTCGTAATCGAAGCCGACCGGCACGACGTGAGTCTGCATACGTTTCGGTTGCGTCGATGAGTATAAAAGGGGCGTGTTGCGGTCGGCGGTGGACCGAGAGAGTATATAAGGTGGGATGCCGACGGGAGCGTGGTCAGTCGTCGTCGCTTCCGGCGGGCGCGAGCGCCGTCGCGGCCCCCGCCCGCGCCGTGCCGACGCGACGGTCGAGGAAGTCACGGAGCAGTTGGAAGGTCCGAAGCTTCTGGTCCTGATCGGAGGAGGCGTGGCCCTCCTCGCCGAGCTCTTCGTACTCGAAGTCGCCGTCGGGCCCCTCCGCATAGCCCGCCGCGAGCAGCGCGTCGCGGAAGATCCGCGCCTGTGAGATCGGGACGCGGCGGTCGTTGACGCCGTGGACGATGAACAACGGCGCGGTGAGGTTCTCGACGTGGGTCACCGGCGAGCGCTCCGTATACAGCTCCGGGTTCTCCTCGGGCGTCCCGAGGTACTTCTCCATCAGCTCCGTCCGGAAGTGCGGCATCGTGTTCGCGTGGATGTCCTCCAGGTCGGTCACCCCGATCCAGGCGATACCGGCGTCATACAGCGCCGGATACTGGACGAGCTGCCAGTAGGCGGAGTAGCCGCCGTAGGAGCCGCCGAAGACGACGACTTGGTCCTCGTCGATCCAGTCGTACGTGGAACACACGTGCTCGACGCCGACGGCGACGTCGCCCTGTTCGGCTCCTCCCCAATCGTCGTGCAACTCGCGGACGAACGCCCGGCCGCGACCCGTCGAGCCGCGATAGTTCACCTTGAGCACCGAAAAGCCCTGTGAGACCAACACCTGCGTGTAGAGGTCGAACCGCTTGGTGTCGCGCGAGCGCGGCCCGCCATGCGGATTGACGATGAGCGGCGAGGGTCGCTGACCAGAGTCGTACAACAGCGCACCGATCTCGAACGACGCATATGGGTCATGTTCGACGGCCGCCTGACGCGTCTCGGGGACCCCATCGGACTCGAAGGTGAGGTACTCGGCGTCGGCGAAATCGGCCGGCTCGAACGGGCCGTATTCGGCTTCGATCAGGGTCTCGTACTCGTGTGTAGACAGATCATACGCGAGCAACTCCGGCCGGGTCGTCGGCGAGGTGTGTGTCACGAGCACCCTGTCGCCCTCAAGGATCGGGTTGCCCGCCTGCCCGAAGCTGGCGACCCCCTCGGGGAGATCGAACTCCGTCGCCTCGCCGGTCTGAAGATCGTAGACGATCGGAACCGAAACCGCGTCCCGCACACGGATGCCGATGACCCGCTCGCCGTCCGGGAGGAACGCCGTCGGCGACTCCTCGTAGTCCCCCTCGCCGAGCCAGGTGACTGCCGCCGCGTCGGTGTCGTACACGCCGATCCGACCGAGGTCGGGGGAGTTGTCGCCAACCAGGAGGCGACGACCGTCGGGACCCCAGTCGGCCGCGTAGGATTCCGCGCCCACCTCGCCGATCTCGAGGTTTTTCGGGTTCGATCCGTCGACGTCGGCGATGTACACGTCGCGGTTGTCGAAATCGTCGCGCTCGTTGGTGGCGTACGCGACCCGGTCACACCCCGGCGAGAGCACCGCCCCGCCCGTCGCGCGATCATATGCGGTGATCTTCGTGGTCTCACCCGTTGGGAGATCGTGGCGGTACAGGTTCATCTGCCCGTCCCGGTTCGACCCGACGATAAGGGTTCGTCCGTCCTCGCCGACATCGTTGCACACGACCTGGCCGTCCATCTCGACGACGGGTTCGACCTCACCCGCTCGCGAGAGGGCATAGAGATCGTTCTGCTCGTCGCCGCCATCATCGAGGTGAAAGAAGACCCGATCGCCGTCGGCGGCCCAGTTGAGGTACCAGCGCGCGTTCCGCGGAACGTTCCCGTCGCTCCACTGGACGCGCTCGCCCGTCCCCACGTCGAGGACGTGCAGTTCGTTGCGGCCGGTGATGTCGTAGTACGTCGCGACCGCGGTGCCGTCGGGGGAGACGGTCGGGTGGGCGAGCGTCGGGAGGCTCGCGAGCGATTCGAGGACGTCGTCCGGCTCGGTGGGATCGCTCATCGTCGATCCGGACGGTCGCCACCCACATAAACGACGGTAACTGCCGTGGCGGGCGAGCGACGATCGGCGTGAAGCCGACGTCGTTCACCGAACGATCTCGACGGTCGTCTCCGCGCGGAGTCGCGTCTGCGCACCGCCCGCGACGTTGATCCCGGCCGCGATCGTGTAGGTCCCCGGCTCGGCTGGTTCCCACTCGTGGCGTTCGACGCGGAACCGCTGATCCCAGCGTTTCTGAAACTCCTTCCGCTCGCCGCGTCCGAAGTGGAATCGGCCCGGTTCATCCGGCGGATCACGGAGCGGGACCGCGGAGGCTTCTACGTTTCCGTCCACCGACCACTCCCACAGGACGGGCGAGGCGGTCGGGATCGTGACCGCGATCGGCGCACGGTTTCGTAGGGTCACCCGGAACGGGATCGGCTCGCCGACCCGATACGTCGAGTTCGGGGAGCGAACGTCCACCGAGATACAGCGACGGCGGAGCCGTTGTGGCAGAAAGGCGTCGCTGAGCGCCGCCGATGGAACGTGACGGAACGACTGGAGCGTCGTTTGCCGTTTCCGCTCTTTCGGCGCGTGCGCCTCGTCGTCATCGCGATAGAGCGCGTCCGACTCGTAGATCCGGCGCATTCGCTACCGGGTACGGGATGTGTCGGATAAAGGGTTGCGCACCGATCCGGACGCGAAGGACGGATCGGTTCCGGTCTAGATGGGACCGCCCGGCGGGCCGGTCAGTCGTCGGCGTCGGCGGTGGCGTCCGGGGCTGCGGCCGTCTCGGTCGTGTCACCGGCGTCGAACGTCTCCGTCGCCTCGTCGAACCGGTCGTCATACCGAAGGCAGGCGATCCGATGGTCCCGCGCGACCGTGTAGGCGTCCGGATGGTGTTCCGAACAAGGTGTCGTGAACGATGTATCGAGCCGCTCGGCGGCCTCCTCCATCGTCCCCGTATGGAGCACATCGATCGCTTCCGTGAGGGCGGTCTCGGCGGCGGCATCCGGGAGCCGATCCGGAAGCTCGAACTCCCGACGGACCATCTCGTCGAACTGCTCGCGTGAGGTCTCCGCCGGATCGATCCGCTCACCGGTGTCGTCGTCGATCACCTCGGTGGTCACCGAGTCGACCGACTCGGACGCGCGCGTTCGAACCTTCAGGTCCATCACCGACCGCCACGTGTCCTGTGGGAGGTCGTATCGTCCGTCCGGAATCACCCGTGGACACCGGGTGTGGAATCGACATCCCGACGGCGGGTCGATCGGCGACGGGACCGTGCCCGACAGGAAGACCTGATCGCCGTCCCAGAGCGGGTCGGGCTCCGGAATAGCCGAAAGCAACGCCTCCGAGTAGGGGTGATACGGCGGCGAGAACACCGCCTCGGTGGGCCCGATCTCGGCGATCTCCCCGAGATACATCACCGCGACGCGGTCCGAGATGTGCTCGACGACGCTCAAGTCGTGGGCGATGAAGATGTACGAGAGGTCGAACTCCGCCTGCAGGTCGTCGAGCAGGTTGAGGATCTGTGCCTGCACGCTCACGTCCAGCGCGGAGACCGGCTCGTCACAGATGATCACCTCCGGGTCGACCGCCAGCGCCCGGGCGATCCCGATGCGTTGACGCTGGCCGCCGGAGAACTCGTGAGGATACCGACTGGCGTAGCTCGAACTCAACCCGACGACTTCAAGTAGCTCGTAGATCCGTTCGGTTCGCTCCGTCCCCGAGGCGATCCCGTGGATGTCGAGCGGCTCGCCGACGATGTCGCCGACGGTCAACCGTGGGTTGAGACTGGAGAACGGGTCTTGGAAGATGTACTGGATGTCCTTGCGGAGGTCCCGGAGCTTCGAGCTCGACAGCTCGGTGAGGTCCTCGCCGTCATAGTACACCGACCCCTCGGTCGGTTCGATAAGCCGGAGCATGCTCCGGCCCAGCGTCGTCTTCCCACAGCCGGATTCTCCGACGACGCCGAGCGTTTCACCCGGATAGAGCTCCAGGTCGATGTCGTCGACCGCCTTAACCTGCTGTGAGCGGCCGAGCAGCGTATCGATGAAGCCACCGGAGGTGTCGTAGTACTTTTTCAGGCCCTCGACGCGGAGGATCGGTTCGCCGTCAGTCATCGCCATCACGCTCCGATGTCGCGGCTGCGGTCCCGTCCGCGGCGTCGATCGCCCCGATGTCGCCCCCCGAATCATCGATCTCGACGGCGTAGGTCAACCCTTCAGCGAGCCCCTCGGTGTACTCGATACAGGCCGCCGCGTGGGGGGTATCGAGGGTCGCTTGCCGTCCAGAGTCGACGTCCGTAAGCGGCGGCTCCGAGCGGGTACAGCTCTCCTCGGCGAAGGGACACCGGGGATGGAAGCTACAGCCGGAGGGGAGCTCGATGAGGTCCGGCATGGTTCCGGGTATCGTCTGTAGACGGTCGCTCTCGCTCCCGACGCGGGGGATCGAACTCATCAAACCGACCGTGTAGGGGTGTTTCGGGTTGTAATACAGCTCCTCGACCGGCGCAACCTCGACCGGCTTGCCCGCGTACATCACCATCACCCGGTCACAGACCTCCGCGATCACGCCGAGGTCGTGGGTGATGAGCTGTATCGCGGTGTCGAAGCTCTCCGCGAGCTCGCGAAGCTCATCGAGGATCTGTGTCTCGATGGTGACGTCGAGCGCCGTCGTCGGCTCGTCGGCGATGATGAGATCTGGGTCACACGACAGCGCCATCGCGATGATCGCTCGCTGTTGCATCCCGCCGGAGAACTCGTGTGGGTAGTCGGAAAACCGGGTTTCGGCCTCCGGGATCCCGACGCGGTCAAGGAGCTGTATCGTCCGATCGCGCGCCTCGGCCTCGGAGTATCCCATGTGGTGTTCGATCGCCTCGGCGATCTGTTCACCGACGGTGTACACCGGATTTAACGCCGTCTGGGCGTCCTGAAAGACCATCGCGATCTCGTTGCCGCGGATCGACCGGATCTCCGATTCGGACAGCTCAAGCAGGTTCTGTCCCTTAAAGAGGATCTCCCCGCTTTCGATCTGCCCCGGGCTCTCGATGAGCCGAAGAACGGAAAGCGCGGTGACGCTCTTGCCGGCCCCGCTCTCGCCGACGACGCCGAACTTCTCGCCGCGTTCGATCCGATACGACAGGTTATCGACGGCGGTGACGACACCCTCCTGGGTGTAAAACCGAACCGTGAGGTCTTTGACCTCCAAAAGCGGCGGCATTACTCCTCACCCCCGCGACCGACGCCGGTCTGTTGGGCGTCCAGCGCGTCGTTGATCCCGTCGCCGATCATGTTCATCGACATGACGAACAGGAAGATAGCGCCACCCGGATAGACCGTCGCCCACCAGGGGATTCGACCATCCGGACCCTGGATGAGCGTCTCACGGGTCTCGTCGAGCATCGTTCCCCACTCCGCGGTACCGGGGTCCATCCCCAGCCCGAGGAACCCGAGGGCGGCGACGCCGATGACGACGGTCCCGATGTTGAGCGACGCCAGCACAATGAGCGGCGGCATCGCGTTCGGGGCGATGTGTCTGAAGACGACCGAGAGGTCGCGAGCACCAAGGGCTTTCGCCGCCAACACGTACTCGCTTTCTTTGATCTTGAGGACCTCCCCACGCACCAGCCGGCCGTACCCGGCCCACCCGAAGAGGCTGAACGCCAACACGAGCTGCCAGTAGCCGCCGCCGAGGATGGCGACGATGATGAGCGCGAGGATGAGGCCGGGGAACGCGAAGATCGTGTCGACGATCCGCATCATGACCTCATCGACGTTGCCGCCGTAATACCCCGAGATGGCCCCGTAGATGAGCCCAAAGGAGGCCGTCAGCCCGACGACGATGAACCCGATCGAGATGCTGTAGCGGCCGCCGACGAGAACGCGTGAGTAGAGGTCACGTCCGGAGCCGTCGACGCCCATCGGGTGATCCCATGAGGGCGGGTCGTAGGTGCTGATGGTCGGGTCCTGGAGGTAGAGGATCGTCGTCGGCTCGTACGGCGCGAGTGCCAACGGCTGGATGACGAACCCGAACATCTCGATCGGGCGGGCGAAGATCGCCGCGAGAGACATCAGGACCACGATGACGACCGCGCCCATCGCCGAGCGGTTCCTGACGAACCGCTGGAGACCGCGGTGCCATCGCCCGACCGCCTCGTCGCCCGCTTCGTCGGTCCAATCGGAGATCGGTTCACGTTCCCTGACGCGGTCGGCGTCAAATCCGGTGACGCGGATCCGTCCCCGGTCGGAGTGTGTATTGCGTTGCTCAGTCATAGCGTATTCTCGGGTCAAGTATTGCGTAGATGATGTCGGCAGCGAGGTTCGCGAGGATCACGAACAAGCCGGTGAACAGGGTGATCGCCATCACGATGTTGATCTCGCGTTGGTTGATCGCGTTAATGAACTCGTAGCCGAGCCCCGGCCAGTTGAAGACGACCTCGACGACGACGGAGCCCGCGACGATCCCGGCCGTCAGCGTCGCCGCGAGGGTGACGACGGAGATGAGCGAGTTCCGGAGGACGTGTTTCAGTATCACCTGCCGCTCGGGAAGTCCCTTCGCGCGGGCAGCCGTGACGTACTCCTTGTTCAGCTCCTCGGCCATCGAGGTCCGCATCACCCGCATGATGGAGGCCGCGGCGGCGGTCCCGATCGTGATCCCGGGGAGGATCAGGTACCACAGCATCTCCGGGTGGTATAACGGTAACCGTGACGGTGCTAACACCGGAAAGAGACCCAGATACAGCGAGAAGATCAGGATCAGCATGAGCCCGAGCCAGAAGTTCGGGATCGAGATGCCCGACAGGGCGATGAACCGGCTGACGGTGTCGCCGAGCTGGTCCTTTTTCACCGCCGCGTAGATCCCGGTCGGGATCGCGATGACGAGCGCGAAGACCCAGCCGAAGAGGCCGAGCGCGATGGTCTCGGGGAGCCGCGTGGCGATGATACCGGAGACCTCACGGCCGGTGCGGAGCTCCTGTCCGAAGTCGCCGACGAGCACGTTCGAGACCCACGTGAGATACTGCTCCCACACCGGGCCCGAAAGGCCCCAGCGTCGCCGCAGCTGTTCCTCCTCGGCCGGCGAGACGTCCGGATTCAACGCGACCAGCTGTGAGACCGGATCGCCGGGCGTGAGGTGAAACAGTCCGAACGTGATCACCGACACGCCGAACATGATCGGGATCAGCGAGAGGATGCGTTTCAGGATGAATCGTCGAAGGCTCATTGAATATCGGTCATGCTGAGAGGGTCATAGAGTCGTGCATCTGGGTCGTATGGGCGTGGCGTGTGTCCGAAAGCGAAACCCGGTGAAAGGCTTACTGGTCCGCTTCGATCTCCTCGAGCAGCTCCACGGCGCGCTCGGGGTCGTATTCGTTCAGCGGACGGATCCGCTCCTCCAGGGCGTCCGCGTCGGTCGTACCGGCATCCATCGCCAGCTCGGGCAGGTCGGTCCACGCCGGGCGGCCGTAGCCGTTCAGGACGTTGTCGACGATGTTTTCACGCGGCACAAGGTGGTTGATCGCCTCACGGAGCCGTGGGTCGTCGAACGGCTCGACGTTCACCGGGTACTGAATGTACTCGTAGCCACCGGTTTCGACTCCGTGGACGATGAAGTCGTCGGAGGCGTCGAAGTCGTCGAGCGTGCCCGTTGCGAGCCCGGTCGTGATGTCGATCTCGTCGTTCTGGAGCGCGCCCGACCGCGTGGAGTCGTCCGGAATGATCTCGAGTTCGAAGCCGTCGATGACGGGACCGTCCGGGAACTCGTCGGGACCGTCGAACCCCTCGAACGCCTCGTCGACGCCGACGTTTTCGACCCAGTAGTTGTCGAACTTCTCGTACTCGGCGAACTGTTCGTCCTCGAACTCGGAGAACTCGTAGGGGCCGGTGCCGATCGGGTCGTTCCCGTCGCGCGGGTCGAGCTCCCCTTCTTCGATCTCATCCAGCTGGTTCGCGTTGAGGATCAGGAGACCGGGCAGTTCCCGTTCGGCTTCCGCGTCCGGGATCTGCGCGTAGATGTCGACGGTGTACTCGTCGACGGCGTCGACCGCCAGAACGGAGTCGAACGTCTGTGGGGCGAGGAGCGAGTTCTCCGCGTACTCGTAGGTCGCGACGACGTCCTCGGAGGTGAGCTCGTCGCCGTTGTGGAACTCGACGCCCTCGTGCAGGTGGTATCGGTACTGCATCCCGAAGGTGCCATCCTGTGCGGCCTCCAGCGCGTCGTCGGGAAGGAGAACACGAACCTCGTCCTCCTCGGCCGGGTTGTCCTCGGGGTGCTGGACGATGATCTGTCGGTCCGCAACCGCGGCACCCTCCTCCGTCTCGACCGTACGCATGTAGTCCTCGTAGTCGGTCCGGTCGACGTCTTGGACATCGACGAGCTCGTAGCTCTCGGCGAGCCACGGGTAGACCGTGCCGTCGATAGCGGTCGTCGTGAGGCCTTCGAAGATGAAGCCCTGCGCCAGCGTCGACGTCGTGTCGCTGCTGTAAGGCGGGTCGAAGGAGTCGACGTTCGCGCCGACGCCACAGATCATCGTCCCACCCTCGGTGAGATCCGAGAGGTCGGAGTCGCCGGCCTCGGAATCCCGGTCGATCCACATGATCTGCTCGTCCTGCGGCGCGAACATGTTGTAGCTGTACATGCCCTCGGCGAAGGGCCACATCTCGAAGCCGTGGATGTCCGTGTTGGTGACGGCCGTCGCCAGGTCGAAGTGGGAGATCGAGCTGTAGCGCTCCTCGGCCAGCCGGTCCCACACCTCGTCGTACCGCTCGGCACGGAGTTGGTCGTCATCGGAGACCTCGACGCCGTAGCGCGCCGAGTCCATCATCTCGTCGAGTTCGGGGTCGTTGATCCCGTTGAGGTTACAACACGCGCCGACGTTGTCGGAGTGGTGGAGGGCGTTACAGAAGCTTTCGGGGTTAAACGTCCCCGACAGGCCGATACAGGGGATATAGCCGTTGTCCTGGTATTCGGGGTCGAGCACGCGCCCGGTGTAGGTGTTCCACTCGTAGGTCTCGATGTCCGTCTCGAAGTAGCCGGTCTCCTCCATCGAGGCCGCGATGAGTTCGACCATCTGCACGCGGTCGGAGTTGTCCGCGTTCACTTCGAGTTGGATCTCCATCGGGAACATGGAGTCCTCGTCGTCGTCCGGGCCGCCCTCTTCGTCCGCACAGCCGGCGATGCTCACTGCACCGGCGGCACCGATCGCGGAGAGGACCCCCCGTCGGTTGATCGTTCCGTCGTCACTCAGGTTCCGCTTCTCGCGTGGCATATATTGACCTACTACCAAGCACGCTAAAGCGTTACGCATAAAACGATTTAACTCGGACTGAAAGTTTATATCGACCAGAAATTAAACGTGTTCACACATCACAAACAATAAT
>PWGU01000118.1 GCA_003554605.1 Halorubrum sp. | reverse complement strand
GAGGCGACCCCGCTTCCCGGCTGGACCGAGTCGCTATCGGCGTGTGCGCGGGCGCTTGAGACGTTCAATAAGGATGGCGGGCGGCTTCCGAGCGCGACGGACACGCCTGCCGCGAGACACGGGCTCTCGCTCGCGTTCAGGGATTTGACCGCACGCGAAACGGGGGTCCCCCTGGCGGAACACCTTCGGTCGGAGGTCGCTGACGCCGATCAGGGACCGCCCCGCGACCTCCCGGCGTCCGTTCCGGTCAACGCGACGATCGGCGACGCGCCGATCGGGGAGACCGTCGAGGCCGCCACGCGGGCGGTCCATGCCGGCTATCGCTGCCTCAAGCTCAAACTCGGCGCGCGAGCGATCGCGGCGGATGTCGACCGGCTCGAGGCTGTTCGCGACGCGGTCGGTCCGGCCGTCGACCTTCGTGGTGACGCAAACGGGGCGTGGTCGCGCGAGGAAGCTCTCGACGCGCTCGAAAAGCTCCGACACGTCGGGCTCGAATACGTCGAACAGCCGGTGGCCGCGGCCGACCTGACCGGTCTCGCAGTCGTGTGCGCTGAAAGTGAGGTCCCGGTCGCCGCCGACGAGGCGGTGGCAAGCCACGGCGTCGAGACGGTTCTCGACGCGGAGGCCGCCGATCTGCTCATCGTCAAGCCGATGGCGCTCGGGGGACCAGATCGCGCCCTTGCAGTCGCAAAGCGGGCGCTGAGCGCCGATGTGGACGCTGTCGTCACGACGACTATCGACGGCGTCGTCGCCCGAACCGCGGCGGTCCACGTCGCCGCCGCGGTCGAGACGCTTCGTGATGGATCGCCGGGTTCGCGGCGAGCAGCGGGGCTCGCGACCGCGGGGCTGCTCGCTGCCGACCTCGCGCCGGACCCGTGTCCGGTTCGCGATGGGGAGATCGCGGTGCCTTCAGGGCCTGGGCTTGCTGGGGATGCGTTCGACGGGGAGTTGGTCTCCGGTCGCTGAGAAACACAGGACCGGCTCGGTGCTGTTCGTCGTTCGGCAACGCTCGTGGACGGGGATCGTCGGAGTCATCCGGCTGATCGTAGCGATGGCGATTTCTGGGGCCACGGGTGTCTCCTCCGAGCGGTGTGGTTACATGGGAAGCGGAACCGGGGCAGCGGAACTTGGGACGCTACTCGACGACTTCGACGGTCCCGACCATCCCGCTCGTCTGGTGTGGGGTGCAGACGTACTCATAGAAGCCGGGCTCTTCGAAGGTGTGCTCGAAGGTATAGCCGGCCTCGTCGACGAGGTCGGACTCGAACGCGCCGTCGACGTCCACCACGTCGTGAGCGCCGCCGTCGCCCGTCCACTCCCAGATCACGGTCGTTCCGGAATCGATGGTTACATCGACGGGGTCGAACTCCAGCCCGTTCCCCGCGCCGACGACGATGTCGACGGTCTCCTCCCCGGTCAGATCGACGGGGTCCTCGCCGTCCTCGTCATCACCGCCCAGACAGCCGGCCAGCGCGACGACGCTCAGGGTGCCCGCCGAGGTGACGAATCCTCTCCGCGTTCGGTCCTCCATATCGGGAGGAAGGGACGGTTGATTTAAACGCTCACGGTCGCTCCCGTCCGGTGAGAACGCGGGAACGGGTAGCGATCAGCGCCCCACAGGCAGGTCTCGTCGTCCACGAGTGGCCGTCAGTCGGTCCCTGCCTCATAGCAACTCACTTTATCCTTCGCCGTGACGGTCCGCTATGCACGCCGTCATCGTCGGTGCCGGGGAGGTGGGAACGGCCATCGCCGCCGACCTCGCACCGGCCCATGAGGTCGTCATCATTGACCGCGACGAATCGCGTGCGGAGGAGCTCACCTACGAGCTCGACGTGCTCACCCTCGCCGGCGACGGGACCACGCTGGAGACACAGGAGGAGGCGAACGTCATGGACACCGACATGTTCATCGCGTGCACCGAGGACGACCGAACGAACCTCGTCGCCTGCGGCACCGCGAAGACGCTCGGCGACCCGTTCACCATCGCCCGAACGAAACAACCGGATTACCTCCGTGTCTGGGAACGCGACGACTCGGCTTACGGCGCGGATTTCGTCGTTTGTACCGACCTCCTCACGGCCGAGAACATCGTCCGCGTGATCGGGCTGCCGGCCGCCATCGACGTCGACCCGTTCGCCGGCGGACTCGTCCAGATGGCCGAGTTCGAGGTCGCCGCCGGGAGTCCGGTTGCCGGACAGACGGTCGTGGAGGCCGACCGGTTCGAATCGCTGACGTTCGCCGGGATCTTCCGTGACGACGCGCTGATCCTCGCCCGGGGCGATACCCGTATCCGGGGCGGCGACCGGGTGGTCGTCATCGGCAGCCCGGAGAGCGTCCAGGCGTTCGCGACCGACGTCGCACCGGAGACGACGCCGGACCGCGCCGACGAGATCGTGATCGTCGGTGGGACAGAGGTCGGCTATCAGTCCGCACGGCTGTTGGAGGAGCGATCGCTGCACCCGCGAATGATAGAGCGTGACGACGAGCGGTCGCGATTTCTCGCGGAGAACCTCCCGAACACGATGGTACTAGCTCACGACGCGACGGATACCGAGTTCCTCGTCCGCGAACATGTCGACGAAGCCGACATCGTCGTGGCCGCGCTCGCGACCGACGAACGGAACCTGCTCGTATCGGTGCTCGCCAAGCGACTCGGCGTCGACCGCGTCATCGCCGTCGTCGACAGCGCCGAATACGTCACCGTCTTCGAGGAGATCGGTATCGATGTCGCGATCAACCCGCGGCTGGTTACCGCGGAGGAGATAACCCGCTTCAGCCACGAGAGCATCGCCGAAAACATCTCCGTGCTCGAAAACGACCGCGCGGAGGTGGTAGAGATGGAGCTCGCCGCGGGGTCCCCGCTGGTCGGCAGGCCGATCCAGGAATCCGTCGCGGAGTTGGACTCGAAGGTGGTCATCGGCGCGATCACGCGGGATCGATCGCACGTCACGCCCCGCGGTGACACCGTGTTGCAGGCTGGCGACCACGTCGTGGCGTTCGTCGAAACGCCGTTCGTGGGCGAGTTTACCGCCATGTCGGCGGCTATATAGATGTACGGGAACACCCGAATCCGCGTCGACTGGCGGGCGAGCGCGGAGCTGACGGGCCGGGTGCTCTTGTATCTCGTAGCGCCGTTGACGTTCCCGCTCCTCATCGCGCTGTATTTTCGTGAGCCGGTCGCCCCGTTCCTCGTCGCCATCGCGGTCGCGATCGGGCTCGGTGGGCTCCTCCGGGCGCTCGGCGACCCCGAGGAAAATCTCGGCCCACGGGAGGCGTTTCTCGCGGTCGCCGTCATCTGGTTGCTGGTCGCCGTCGTCGGGGCGGTTCCCTTCGTCGTCGCCGGCGTCGGGACGATCGCACACCCGGTAAACGCCCTCTTCGAATCGATGAGCGGGCTGACGACGACCGGTGCGACGGTCCTCGTCGACTTCTCGATCCACGACCGGTCGATCATGATGTGGCGACAGGTCATCCAGTGGCTCGGCGGGCTCGGGATCTTGATCCTTGCGACGGCCGTGCTCTCCGAACTGGGCGTCGGTGGCGCACAGCTGATGGAGTCGGAGTCACAGACGCGCAACGTCAACAAGCTGACGCCACACATCGCCGAGACCGCGCGGCTCATCTGGGGGCTTTACGTGGGGCTGACGCTGCTCGCGGCTGGCGTGTATCTCGCGCTCGGGCTCGCGTTCGACCCTCGGATGGGGCCGTACAACGCCATCGCCCACGCGTTCACCTCCGTGGCGACGGCGGGATTCTCGCCGGAACCGCTCTCTGCGGGCGCGTTCCATCCGGTGATACAGTGGGCGATCATCCCGTTCATGATCCTCGGGTCGACGAGTTTCGTGCTCATGTTCGTGGTCCTCAAGGGCGAACCGCGCCGGCTGTTGAAAAACGAGGAGTTCCGGTTTTATCTCGGGACGCTTGGGCTGATCACGGGTGCCGTCGCGGTCGTCCTGCTTTTGACTGGCGAGGAGGGAGGGGCGCTCGAACCGACGATCAGACACGCTGTCTTCAACGTTGCCTCCATCGTGACGACCACCGGCTATGCGAGCACGGACTTCGCCCTCTGGGCACCCGCCGCCACCTACCTCCTGTTTCTCGCGATGTTCACCGGCGGGATGGTCGGGTCGACCACCTGTTCGATCAAGTCGTTGCGGTGGCTTGTCGCGCTGAAATCGCTCCGGCGCGAGCTGTTTACGAGCGTCCACCCGGAGGCCGTACGGCCGGTGCGCGTCTCCGGCTCGCCGGTGGACGAGGACACGATCCGCGACGTGTACGCCTACCTGCTTTTAAGCATCGTCCTCTTCGTCGGGCTCGCCGTGGTGGTCGCTGTCGACGCCGCCCGGGTGGGGATGGACCTCTCAGCGTTCGAGGCGATGGGCGCAGCTGCCTCGACGTTTTTAAACATCGGCCCTGCCTTCGGCGAGGCCGGCCCATACGGCACCTATGCCGCGTTCCCGATGAGCACCCGCGGCGTCATGGTCGTGTTGATGTGGATCGGACGGATCGAGATGATACCGGTCCTTGTGTTGTTCACGAAGGCGTTCTGGACGTCGTAGAGGGACCCGTCGGTCGCCGACCCCTTTTTATCCGTACCCGACGATCGAGCAGCATATGTCCGCGAAGCCGACGGTCGGCGAGTACATGACCCGGGACGTCGAGACCGTCTCCGCGGAGGACACCGTCGCGGCGGTGTCGAAACGGATGGTCGAGAGCATCGGACACAACGGGTTTCCGGTCACCGACGGGCGAAAGGTCGTGGGGTTCGTCTCCGCCCGCGACCTCCTCCTTGCCGACGACGACGCCCCCGTCTTCACCGTCATGTCGACCGACCTCATCGTCGCCCATCCCGGGATGAAGCTCACCGATGCCGCCCGGGTCATCCTTCGGTCCGGGATCCAGAAGCTCCCGGTCGTCGACGACGCGGACAACCTCGTCGGAATCATCTCGAACACCGACGTCGTCCGATCACAGATCGAGCGTGCGACCCCCGGGAAGGTCGGCAAGTTGGTTCGGACGCTCGAACAGATCCATGGCGTCGACCTCAACGAGGAGCGCCGGCGGGTGTCGCTCGCGGCGCTCACCCCGACACAGGACAGAGTCTATGCCGACGAACTCGAGGGGCGCCAGTACGAGCTCGAACGTGGGCTCGCGGAGCCGCTCGTGGTCATCGATAACGACGGCCGGCTCTATCTCGCGGACGGCCACCATCGGGTGATGGCCGCCTCCGAGTTGGGTATCGAGGAGATGGACGCGTACGTGATCGTGCCGGAACGACGCCTCGATCTGGGCATGGCAAAGACCGCCGAAAAGGAGGGGCTTCGAACGATCGGCGACATCGAGATCGTCGATTACGCGCGACATCCGCTCGTGGAGACCACGAAGCGGCTGCAGTGAGGTCCGCCGCGACGATTACGAGAGCATACCGCCGTATTAGCGGCCGACAGGGCAGATGAGCGGAACGCCTAACTCCGGGCTTACCCTACCTGAATCCGTGCAGATCGTCGGATACGATACGGGTGTTGCCGGTGGGTTAGCCAGCGCGGGCGACGGGCGAACGGAGGGCTCGGGGCTCTATGTCGCCGACGGCGGCACGGTCGAGTTCATCGACGCGAGCGCCGGGACGGCACTCTCGTACGGCCTCGGTGAACGATACTGCGCGGGGACGGTCCACGATGGCCGTCACGTCGCCTGCGACGAGCCGGAGGCACCCTACTGTGAGTCACACACGAGCGTCTGGGTCTGTGCCCGCTGTACGGGGACGTGTTTAAAAGACGAGATGGACTGTCACGAGTCCCACGCGATGTACCTCGCTGCGTTCGCCCCGGACATCTTCAAAGTCGGCGTCACCCGCGAGTGGCGGCTGGAAACGCGGCTTCGCGAACAGGGTGCGAAGCGGGCCGCGCATATCCGAACGTTCCCGGACGGCCGCATCGCCCGTGAGGTGGAAGCACAACTCGCCGCACGGGAGGACCTCGTCGACCGCGTTCGGGTCCCGGCCAAGATCGCCGGCCTCCATCGACCGGTCGACGAGGAGGCGTGGGTGGCGCTGCTCGACCGATTCGACCCGATCGAGACGTTCGTCTTCGACGAGGCCCCGGCACTCACGGATCGGCCGGTCGCGGAGACGATGGCCGCCGGCACCGTCCGTGGCTGGTCCGGTCGGGTGATGGTCCTTGACCGCGGCGGCTCGACGTATGCGATCGACGCGCGCGACCTCGTCGGCCACGAGCTCCTCGCGGAGCCCCCCGAGCGCGAGCTTCAGTCGAGCCTCGGCGCGTTCGGCTGAATCGACAACGGCGCTTCCTCCCCACCACGGCACCCACGCGAAGGGGCCGTTCGGGCCGCTAACGGAACCCTATTACTCGGCCGGTGTGACCGATCCAGTATGCGTTCCTCCACGTCGTCTCGGGTCGGATCAACGACGGTCCCTGCGGGAGCGGCCGGTGACGTACGGTCCCGTTCGACCGGAGCCGTATGAGGACCCCGTTCGGCGTCAACCCGCAGGTGCTCGCGCTCGCGTTGGCACGGATGTCAGAGTCGGTCGGAAACTCGTTTCTGATCGTCGTCCTCCCGCTTTTCATCGCGACCGATTTCATCACGGGGGCGACCTTCGGGCTGACGGAGGTGTTCATCACCGGATTCATCCTCTCCATCTTCGGGTTCGTCAACAGCCCGCTGCAGCCGTTTACCGGCCGCCTCTCGGATTCGACGGGGCGGCGGAAGGTGTTCGTCCTCTTCGGACTGGTGTTGATCGCGGCCGCGAGCTTCGCCTATTCGCTCGCGACCACCTACTGGCATCTGATCGGGCTTCGGGTGTTACAGGGCGTCGCCGGCGCGTTCATTATCCCGACTACGGTCGCGCTCGTTAACGACCTCGCGACGGAGGACAACCGGGGCGGCAACATGGGGACCTACAACACCTTTCGGCTGGTCGGGTTCGGGGTCGGCCCGATCGCCGCCGGGGGCGTCGTCGCGGGCGGCCCCTACGCGATCCCCTTCGGGGCATCGACCATCTCGATCACCGGCTTCGATGCCGCCTTTTATTTCGCGGCCTCGACGGCGACGCTGGCGTTCGTCCTCGTGTTGACGCTAATCCACGACCCGGAGATCGAACCGAGCGACGACGGGGGGTCGGACTCGGCGTTCGTCATCTTCGATCCCCGTGGTGAGAAACTCTTAGATCCGGTGTTCGCGCTCGGGGCGGTCTCGTTCTTCTTGGCGGTGGGGATCGCGGTATTCGCCACGCTCGGTGACATCGTCAACACGCGCCTCGATCAGGGCCCCGAGATGTTTGGCCTCCAGTTCGCCGCGTTCGTGCTCGCACAGATCCTCCTCCAGGTGCCGATCGGCCGGGCGACCGACTTCTACGGGCGGAAGGCGTTCATCGTCGCGGGGACCATCCTGTTGGTGCCGACGACGCTCATTCAGGGGCTAATACCGGATCTCACGCTCTTTTCGGGGGTCATCTCCGACCCGTGGCTCATGTTCCTCGCGCGGTTCCTCCAGGGGGTCGCCGGGGCGATGGTGTTCGCGCCCGCGTTGGCGCTCGCGGGTGATCTCGCCGCGAAGGGGAGTTCGGGGGCGACGCTTTCGGTGCTGACGATGGCGTTCGGCTTCGGGGTCGCGTTCGGCCCGCTCCTTTCGGGCTTCCTCGTCGCGTGGGGCTTCGTCGTGCCGTTCGCGTTCGCCGCCGGCCTCGCGGCGGTCGGCGTCCTCATCGTCCTCACACAGATCGATGAGGTGATGGTCCCGAAGCGGGCGATCCCGCTGGTCGGGAAAGTCACCTGAGATCGACGGCCGCCTCGACGTGGTCGACGGCCGCTTGCGGGTCCTCGACGGCGGCGACGCCCGGAACGTCGTGTGTGTCGAGTCCGGCCACCGGCCGATCGTAGGCGAGTGCAAGCCCGATCTCGGAGAGCGTTCCCGGCCCCCCGTCGATGGCGATAGCCGCCTCGCCGTTCATCACGACGAGGGCGTTGCGGGCGTGGCCGAGCCCCGTCGCGATCGGGTCGGTGACATGCTCGTTCGCGTCGCCTACGCGGTCCGTCGGGAGGATGCCGATCGTTCGACCGCCGGCCGCCTGCGCGCCACGGCAAACACCGGTCATTACTCCGGTGAGGCCCCCACAGACGACTGTATGCCCCCGGTCAGCGAGGGATCTACCCACCTCCTCGGCGACCGCTTCGATCTCCGCCGGTACCGTACCGCCCCCGATGACGCTGACGCGCATGCCTGCTCAACAGTTCGTTACCATATATAAGCGATGTCGCGAGGCCCCGGCTTCCGTCCTCCACACTGTCCCTAGGTCCTGTACGCAGCCCTCCACAGTGTCTCCGGCTTCGGGTACGAGGGCGTTCTGCCCGCCGACCCCGACCCGCCGACCCCGACCCGCCGACACGGTGAAACCCTTTTAAATGCGCGGCGTGTGTGGACGGTATGACCTACGATACCGTCGTGTTCGACAACGACGGTGTCCTCGTCGGTCGCACGCGATTCACCGTCCTCCGGGAGGCGACCCGGGAGACGTTCGAGAAGTTCGGCGTGACCGATCCGGACCCGGAAGACGTAAAGCGAATGACCATCGGCGCGACCCCCGGCAGCGTCGGGACCGTCTGTCAGCGGTACGACTTCGATCCCGGCACCTTCTGGCGGACCCGCGACAGCACCGTCTCGAAGGCCCAACAGATCGAGGCCCGCGAGGGACGAAAGACCCCCTATGACGACCTCGATGAGCTAACCGACCTCGACGTCGAGATGGGGATCGTCTCATCGAACCAGCAGGAGACGGTCGATTTCCTGATCGATCACTTTGACGGGTTCGAATCCTTCGGGGCCGCCTACGGCCGCGAACCGACGATCCATAGCCTGCAACTCCGCAAGCCGAACCCCCATTATATCGAGCAGGCGCTCGCCGATCTGGACGCCGAAAACGCACTGTTCGTCGGGGACAACGAATCGGACGTACAGGCCGCACACAACGCCGGTATCGACTCGGCGTTCATCCGCCGACCCCACCGCGACGAGTGGGAGTTGAACGTCTGGCCCACTTGGGAGATCGACTGTCTCGCCGATCTGCACGATATCTGTACGCGGTAAAAAGCCGAAGCGGACCCTGACTCCCGCCTACTCGGGGAAGATACTGTCGGGGATGTAGGCGGTAACGATCCAGTTCGGCGCGTCGACGACCTCGCTCACCTTCAGGTCCATCGCGGCCGAACAGAGGATGTACGCCTCCCCGCGGGTCAATCCTCGATTTTCGGCGAGATGGTCGATCATATGTCTCGTCGCCTTCTTCGTCGCGTCCATCAGGTCGTCGCTGATCCCCGTGGTCGCATACATCGGCTCGTCGCGGCCGGTGGGCGTGAACGGGCCGGTCGTCTCGAACTGTGGCTGTTCGATCGACATGTCCTTGCGAACCGAAAAGCGGGCCGTCACGAACATCGGGGCCTCGATCCCCGTCACACAGACCTCGCCGTCACCTTGGGCGGCGTGACAGTCGGCCGTGGAAAAGAGCGCCCCCTCGGCTTCGACGGGGAGGTAGACGGTCGAACCCGCCGTCATGTGTTTCACGTCCATGTTGCCGCCGGTCGAAAGCGGCGGGAGCGTCCCGTGTTCGCCGTCCTCGCCCGGCGCGACACCGATCACGCCCGGGAAGGGATCGAGCGGCACCTCGATGCCGTTCACGAAGTGGCCCACGTCGCCCTGGAGATCCCAGATGTGGACGTCGGCGTCGGGGAAGTCCTCGGGGAGAAGCCCGAGTCCCATCTCGCCGGGCATGAAGCCGGTGTAGCCCCAGCCTTTGTGCTGGAAATCGAGGAGGTCGACCTGCAACACGTCGCCCGGCTCCGCGCCCTCCACGGCGACCGGACCGGTCAGCGGGTGAACGGGATCGAAGCTCACGTTCCCGAAGTCCTCGGCGGTCGATTCCACGTCGAGCTGGCGGTCGACCGCGTCGCGGCACTCGAACCGGACGACGTCGCCGTCCTCGACGGTGAGCACCGGGTCGAGGGAGTTGTCCCATACCCGATGGATGTTCTCTTCGGCGTCCGAGAGGTGGTGGTCGATCGTATACTCCCGTCGTGTCGACTCGTCATCCGAGTGTCCGTGGGATTCGTGGTGTGGCATACGATCACATCCATGTCGGCCGTGGGTATAAAAACGCACGTCGCGGAGGGTTCCGCCGCCGGTTCGCCTTCGATGGTCCCCGACCCCTTTTGTGGGGGCATCGTGTAGCAGCCGTGTACGGATGAATCCGGCCGTCCACCCGGTCGTCGGCTATCTCTGTTATGCGGTCTACGCCCGGCTTCATCACGGTCGGACACCCGAGGGAGCCCCGGCACTCGTCGCGATCGTGGCCGCGGCGATCCCGGACCTGATCGACCAGCCGCTGTGGCTGCTCGGGGTGACCCCGGTCGGTCGGACGATCGCCCATTCGCTTTTCGGCGCGGCCATCGCGGTGACGATCGCGGTCGCCGTCGCTCGTCGCCGCGGGAGGCCGGAACTCGGGATCGCGTTCGCGGTCGGGTATCTCTCACATCTCGCGGCGGACGTCCCGTGGCACCTACTCGCGGGCGACTATGCTGAACTCGGCTTCCTGTTGTGGCCAATAACCCATATGCCGCCGTATTCGGGTGTGAAAGTCCTCGGGGAGGTCGGCGGGGTGACGGTGACGACACTCTGGCTGGAGGCGGGGATCGTCGTGGTGGGTGTGGCCGTCTGGGTGCGCGATGGGATGCCCGGATTGCGGGTGAGATGGTGGTGATCGGTCGTGGGTGTATATAAGCCGGTGCGGACGCCGAAAGCCTCACCCTCCCCAGCCGCCACCCAACGCCCTCCGCGTTGCTCCGGATGTCGGGATGGACCCTCGCGGGCCGCCCGCGCGCTTAAAAGGGCACGGGCGGGCGCGCCGGAGGGGATGAAACGGTCGGCACGTAGACGCTGCAGTCCGCTCGCTCGAAACGCTCCCCTTGGGGCCGGTTTATCGGATGCGATCGAGGCTGTTGGCGATGGTCGTAAGGAGATAGATTCCGGCGAGCGCGATGCCGACCCAGAACCACGTCACGAGGGTGCCGACGTTATCGGATACCCCCCCGACGACGACCCCGACCACAATGCACCCACCGAGGAGTGCCAGCACTGGCGTGCCGTGATTGGTAGCCATCTTGGAGGACATAACACGTCCACGTTCACCTCGACATTGATAGCCTTTTTGACGGGAATCCGGCCTCAAGTCGGACCGAACAACGCGAATCAGCGATTCGCTGGCTTGACGAGCCTACGCCTCGTCAAACACCGCCCAATACATTAGGCGAACACGACTTCGCTACCACTCAGTCGAACACCGCCCAATACATTGGGCGAGCACGACTTCGCTACCGCTCAGTCGAACACCGACCGGCTTCGCCGGTCGAGCACGATCCAGCTCACGCTGGATCGAACAACGCGAATCAGCGATTCGCTGGCTTGACCCGGCTCACGCCGGGTCAAACAACTCCTCGCCGTCGACCATATGCTCCTCGACGGCATCCATATCGAGGGTCAGACCAAGTCCGGGCTTTTCGGGGATCTCGATGTACCCATCCTCGATGACGTCCTCCTCGACGAGATCCTCCCACCACCCGAGCTCGTAGGAGTGGTACTCCACCGCGAGCGAGTTCGGGATCGCGACGCCGACGTGAGCGGCGGCCATCGTCGCGATCGGCGAGGAAACGTTGTGCATGGCGACCGGCACGTAGTACTGGTTGGCCACGTCAGCGATCTTGCGGGTCTCACGCATCCCGCCGACCTTCGGCAGGTCCGGCGCGATGATGTCGACCGCGCCGTTCTCGATGAGCCGCCGCTCCTCAGTGACGCGATAGCGGTTCTCCCCGACCGCGATCGGCGTGATCGTCGACTTCGTAACCTCCTCTTGGACCTGCAGGTTCTCCGGGGGTACCGGGTCCTCAAGCCACCACACATCGTACTCCTCCAAGGCGGCCGCCAACCGCTTCGCGGATCCACCCGAGAACGTCCAATGACAGTCGAACGCGACGTCGGCTCTGTCCTTCACACGCTCAGTCACGCGCTCAACGATCTCGGCTTTGTGTCGGATCTCACCGGGGCGGAGGTGGCGGTTCGCCCGGTCCTTCTCAAGCCCGCTCGGGACGTCAAGATCGAACTTCAGCGCGTCATAACCGAGTTCCTCCACCACGCGCTCGGCCTCGTCCGCACACGCCTCGGGGTCGGCCTCCTCCTCGGTGTGACAGTCACAGTAGACCCGCATTCGGTCGCGGTATTTTCCGCCCAAGAGCTGATAGGCCGGAACGTCGAGGATCTTCCCCGCGAGGTCATGCAGCGCGACCTCGATGCCCGAGATGGCGGTGACGGTGACGCCCTCTATGGACCCCTCACCGGACATCTTCTGGATCAGGTGTTCATAGAGGCGATCGATGTCGAGCGGATTCTCGCCGACGACGAACGGCTTCATCCGCTCGATGAGTTCCGGGACGCCCGCGCCCCAGTAGGCCTCGCCGGTCCCGACGATCCCGGCATCGGTATAGACGCGGACGAGCGTCCACGGGAAGTTGCCGTCGACCATCGTCGTCTGGACGTCCGTGATCGCGACGTCGCGACGGCCACCCCGGGCCGTCGTAACGCCCATGGTCTCGGCGGAAAGATCCCGCATCGTATACTCCGCGTTCGGGTCGTGCAGTGACGCATAGTCCCGGCTCATACGCCGGATTTATCTCGGATCATAGTAAACATTTATCCTCGTCCGTGGGACCGCGGACTCACCGATCCTGACCGACGGGCGGGTCGCTGCGTGAAAACAGCCGCGAGAGGTGCTCACGGGAGAAGAACGAGCTCGGTTCGTCCATGTGGACGCCGATTTCCCCGGAGAGCGCCCACAGCCCGAGGCGCTGGATCGGCTCGGGGAGCGAGTAACACCGACGGATCGCCGCGCCGAGCCGGATCTCCCGTCCCAGTTCGGCACGCCAGTCACGCTCATAGGCCGCGAGCGACCCCGGATCCTGTGGATCGATCGTTTCGGCCGCGATGTCGGCCGCGGTCATTCCGTACCGGATCCCGCCCCCGGTGAACGGCTTCGTCTGTGCGGCGGCGTCGCCGACGAGAAACACCCGGTCGGTCGTGGTTCGCGAGGGCGGCCCGACCGGGATGGCACCGGAACAAAACCGATCCGTCTCGACGTCGTAGCACCCGGTGAGCCGATCGAAGCGGGCCTTCACGTCCTCGCCTGGCGGGGCGGCCAGCCCGTACTCCACGCCGGCGTCCCCCCGAGGGATCCGCCACGCGAAAAACGACGGCGCGGTGAGGTGTACGTCGACGAAGTCGCCGTGATCGGAGTCGTCATCGAACGCCAGGACGCCATGTAACAGTTCGTCCGGTTCGCTCAGCCCGACCGACCGCCTCACCCGTGAGGTCGGCCCATCACAACCGGCGACCAACCGCCCGGTGATCCGCTCGTTTCCGCCATCCGGAACGCGCACTTCGAGTTCGACGTGGTCATCGTGTTCGGACACGTCGAGGACCATATGGCCCTCGCGGAGGTCGGCACCTGCCTCCCGGGCACATCGGGCGAGCGTTCGGTCCAACGCCACCCGGTCTATCACGTTCGAGACCTCCTCGGATTTATAAAACGGGTAGGCCGAGGAGTCGGGTCCACCGGTGTGGAACCGTGCGCCGAACACCCGGTTTTGGAGCAGATCCTCACGGGCCCCATCGGGCAGGAACTCCCAGATGTCCAGTGAGACGTGACCGGAACACGCGAGCGGCGTCCCGACCTCGCCACCCTCCAGAAGGAGGACGTCAAGACCCCGCTCCGCCGTGCGCCGTGCCAGCCGGGACCCCGACGGTCCGGCACCCACGACGACGAGATCGTACATACCCACACCGATCGGCGCTTCGGCTATAAACGCTCCCGCTTGGCCGCCCCGGAGACGGTAACCTTTAGGCCGCTATGTATGCTCCAATCGGATATGACGGAGACCGTGCTTCTGGTCGGCGGCGGCGGTCGCGAACACGCGATCGCCCGGGCGCTCGCCAACGAGTGTGATCTGTACGCCTGTGCAAGCAACCGGAACCCAGGGATCAAGTCCTTGGCCGACGGCTTCGAGACGATCGAAGAAACCGACGCTGAAGCGATCGTTGCCTTTGCCGACGAGGTCGGCGCGACCCTCGCCGTTATCGGCCCGGAGGCGGCGCTTGCCGCTGGCGTCGCCGACGCGCTTGACGACGCTGGAACCTACACGTTCGGCCCGCGCGCGTCGGAAGCACGGTTGGAAACGGACAAGGCGTTTCAGCGCCGGTTCATGGCCGACGAGGAGATCCCCGGCAACCCGGACTTCGAAACGTTCGACGACATGGAGGCCGCTTGTACATACATCGACGAGTACGACGGCGACCTCGCGGTGAAACCGGCTGGATTGACCGGCGGGAAGGGGGTGAAGGTGATCGGCGATCAGGTGACCGCCGAGGAGGCGAAGACCTACCTCCGCGAGTCGGGCTACGAGCGCGTCGTCCTCGAGGAGCGACTCGTCGGCGAGGAGTTCACCATTCAGGCCTTCGTCGCGAACGGCGAGTTCCGACTGACGCCGGCGGTTCAGGATCACAAACGTGCCTACGTAGGCGATGAGGGGCCAAACACCGGGGGGATGGGCTCATACACCGACACGACCCCATATCTCCCGTTTATGACGGCGGCCGACTACGACGCTGCAGCCGACGTGATCGAAGCCGTCGTCGACGCCCTCCCGGCGTACAAGGGAATCCTCTACGGGCAGTTCATGCTCACCGCGGAGGGCCCGAAGGTGGTCGAGTTCAACGCGCGCTTCGGCGACCCCGAGGCGATGAACACGCTCCCCGCGCTTGAAACGCCCTTTATCGACGTGTTGACCGCCGGGCGGGACGGCGAGCCGCTCCCCGAGCTTTCCTTTTCGGGGCAGGCAACGGTCTGTAAGTATGCGGTCCCCGACGGCTATCCGACGGATCCCGATTCGGGTGCACGGATCACCGTGGATGAAGAGACCGTCGGCGACGCATTGCTCTTTTATGCGAGCGTCGATGAGCGCGAGGACGGACTTTACACGACGACTTCCCGGGCGTTCGCCGTCGTCGGCATGGGCGACTCGATCGACGCCGCAGAGGCGCAGGCCGAGGCCGGGCTCGCGGCCGCCGGGGACGGCGTCAGGATCCGACACGATATCGGCAAGTCGGATCTCGTGCAACGCCGGATCGAACACATGGACGAGATCCGGGACTGAGCGGGAAGTTCCGGCCGGGACGCTGGTCGGCAACGACGGTGGCGTCCTCTCGTCGGACTGATGGTGGCGTCCAACTCTTGCGAATAGGCGATAGGCAGCTTATCCGCGGCGGATCATCGCACAACCGCCTCGTCCGACCGCGGACCGTGCGTCAGGACATACGGGGGGTGGCCCCGTCATGGGATAAAAAGGGTGACGCCGAAGTTTATGCGTAAACGGGTCGAATCGGCATGTGTGACGGACGAAGATGCGAGCGGGGCGGCAGGCGGCGGTAACCAGGTCGAATCAACCGACGAACGGGCGAACGATCCTGCTGTGAGTGCGGAATCCACCTCACGTCGGGATCGGCTGGAGCGACATTCGACACCCGGCCGACGGAACTCCCTCTGGTCGTGGCCGACGGCGAAATCCCCGCTCGCGATCGTCCGTAACTACGTCGTGATCGTACTCGCTCGTATCAGCCCGAGCCTCCGGCTGAAAAACTGGTTATTGGGTCGCCTCGGCGTGACGGTCGGCACGGGGGTCGCCTGGGGTCTCGAATCAACGCCGGACGTCTTCTGGCCCGAGCGGATCACCGTCGGCGACGACGCGATCATCGGATACGATGCAACGCTGCTCTGCCACGAGTTCCTGCAGGACGAGTATCGTCTCGGGGACGTCGTGGTCGGCGAGCGGGCGATGATCGGCGCCGGGGCGATAGTCCTCCCCGGGGTCCGGATCGGCGAGGGTGCACGGGTCGCCGCGAACTCGCTGGTCGCCGAGGACGTGCCGCCACACACGACGGTCGCCGGCGTTCCCGCGGAAGTCGTCTCCCGGGCGGATTCGTGAATTCAACTGGGGAGGTGAACGCCGAGCGGTGGTTGGTGTCGACGGATACTGACCGGGCGATCAACCGAACGCGACGTAGAGCTGCCCCACACCGGCGAGGGCGATCAAGACCCCCGAGAGCCGCACGAATCGGTCCACGCCGCCGGCGACGCGTCCGGCGGCCAGGCGGTGACCCATCGCGGTGGTGACCGTCGCCGCGAGCATGAGGGTAGCGAACGCGCCGGCATAACCGCCCACGACGAGGAACGCCTCGCCAGGGCCAAACGAGAGCGACTGCAGGACGATGGCGAGGAACAACGGGAAGACGCAGGCGGTCGCCGCGGTGGCGTACGCGGCCCCGAAGGCGACGAAGCCGAATACGCTCGATCGCCGCTTCGGGAGCGCGACGTGAAGCGGCAGGGACCCCCGGACGATGACGACGGCCCCGAGCACGATGAGCGCGACGCCCACGACCGCCTCGACGGTGGGAAGGATCGCCCCCAGCGACTGGCCAACGGCGACCGTGATCGCGATGGCGACGGCGAAGACGGCGATGACCCCAACGGTGGCGGCGAGCCCCCGCGCGACGACCCCGGCGTTCGAGGGACGCTCGTCGCCCGTTGCGGCCACGTAGTAGCCGACATAGCCCGGGAGGAGCGCGTATGCACACGGCGCGAAGAACGTGGCGACGCCCGCGCCGACGGCGAACGCCATACTTGAGGTAACACCCGTCACGAGCGACACCGGCCGACAAGCTGTCTCCCGGATCCGCTTCCCGTGAGGGGCGGTCGCTGACTCCAGCGGTGGTCCCGTGGTCGGGTAGCGGCCGGCTCGGATCCCCCGTCGCTCATCGGATCGATCTGCGCCCGTGGAGGGTGTCGTACAAACCGCACGATACTGCACCGTTTACGACAGCGAGTCATAAACCTGTTCAGCATTCTCACCGACACGGAGTCCCGTCATCAAACAACACTTATGCCGCTCGTCCGGCTTTCCGGTGATATGAGCGAGACCGACGCGCAGGCCGAAGTGACGGTCGTCCTCCCGGACGGAACCGAACTCCCCGTACCGGCGGGATCGACCGTCGAGGACGTCGCGTACGAGATCGGTCCCGGCCTCGGCCGCGACACGGTCGCGGGAAAGATCGACGGGGAACTCGTCGAGCGGCACGCGACCGTTCACGATGGCGCACGGATCGAGGTCGTCACCGAGGGGAGCGACGAGTACCTACAGGTGCTTCGCCATTCGGCCGCCCACGTCTTCGCGCAGGCGCTCCAGCGGCTGTTTCCGGAGGCGACGTTGACGATCGGGCCGTACACCGACGAGGGGTTCTACTACGACGTGACCGACGTCGACCTCGACGAGGACGACCTCCGCGAGATCGAATCGGAGATGGACGCGATCATCGAGGCCGACTACGAGATCGAGCGTGTCGTCCGGTCGCGCGAAGACGCACTTGAAATCTACGCGGACAACGAGTTCAAACGCCAGATACTCGACGAGGAGGCGGCCGGCGAGGAGGTCACCTTTTATAAACAGGACGGCTGGCAGGACCTCTGTCGGGGCCCGCACGTCGAGTCGACGGGCGAGGTCGGCGCGGCAAAACTACTCGAAGTATCGGCGGCCTATTGGCGCGGCGACGAGGAGAACGAGACGCTCACGCGGGTCTACGGGACGGCGTTCGCCTCCGAATCCGATCTGGAGGAGTATCTCGACCTCCGTGAGGAGGCGAAAGAGCGTGACCACCGGAAGATCGGCCAGGAGATGAACCTCTTTTCGATCCCGACGGTGACGGGACCGGGGCTGCCCTTATACCACCCGCCGGGGAAGACGGTCCTCCGTGAACTGTCCGACTTCGCGAACGAACTGAACCGCGAGCACGGCTACGAGGAGGTCGAGACGCCACACCTCTTCCGGACGGAGCTGTGGAAACAGTCGGGCCATTACGACAACTACCACGACGACATGTTCATCCTCGACGTCAACGACGAGGAATACGGCTTGAAGCCGATGAACTGTCCGGGCCACGCGACGATCTTCGACCAGCAGTCGTGGTCCTACCGTGACCTCCCGAAGCGCTACTTCGAGAACGGGAAGGTCT
>PWGU01000023.1 GCA_003554605.1 Halorubrum sp. | reverse complement strand
GATCCCCGACGACCTCGTCGCCCACGTCGAGGGGCGCTCCTCGCTCGGTCGGCTCGCCATCGTGGTGCATGCAACCGCCGGGCTGTGCGACCCGGGGTATCAGGGACAGATCACGCTCGAACTCTCCAACCTCGGCACCGCGCCGGTCGCGCTCTCGCCCGGCATGCGCGTCTCCCAGTTGACCTTCACCGAGTTGCGCTCGCCGGCGGCACGTCCCTATGGCGCGGAACGCGGCTCGAAATATCAGGACCAGGACGGCCCGCAGGCGTCCCGGATCGGCGACGACCCGGAGTTCGGAGGCGAGACGGAGGGGAGCGACCCGCCCTCCTCGGACGCCGCCGAGGATCCGGACGCACCGGAGGGACGCTGATGCGGTTCATCGAGGAGGTCGTCGTCGACGAGTTCCTCCCGACGATCCGCTCGATGCTCGCCGAGGACCTCCGCGAACGTGGATTCACCCAGCGCGAGGTCGCCGACGCGCTCGGTATCTCCCAATCGGCCGTCTCGAAGTACGCCCACGGCGACGTCGCCCGCAACGAGCGGGTGGTCGCCGACGAGCGGGTACGGGCGCTCGTCGAGCGCGTCGGTGCGGGACTCGCGGAGGGCGATCTCACCCCCGTCGCCGCGCTCGTCGAGATCGAGGTCCTGATCCGCCAGTTGGAGGAGGGCGACCTTCTCGCGGAGTTACACGAGGAGGCGATGCCCGCGCTCGCCGACGTGGATGTCTCCTTTTCGGTTCACGACCCCGACAGCGGCCTGCGCGAGCGGGAGACGACGCTCGCATCGGTCCGGCGCGCGCTCAGAACGTTGACGAACGCCTCCGGGTTTGCGGGGCTGATCCCGAACGTCGGCGCGAACGTCGTCGAGTGCCTCTCGGACGCCGAAACCATCGACGACGTCGCCGGCGTTCCCGGCCGGCTCGTCGACGTGAAGGGCCGGGCGATGATCCCCGGAGAGCCCGAGTTCGGCGTGAGCGAACACGTCGCGACCGTCCTCCTCGCAGCCCGCGAGGGGGGATCCACCGCCCGCGCGGCCGTGAACCTCCGCTACTCCCCCAAACTCGTCGAGACGCTCGCGGCCTCCCATCCGACCGTCGAGTTCGACGCCGAGGCGGAAACGTCGGAGGCGGTCCGGGCGGCCGTAACCGACGTGGAACCCGGAGAGACCCTCGTGGTCTATCAGACCGGCGCGGTCGGCGTCGAACCGATCGTCTACGTGTTGGCCCCGACCGCGCCGGAGGCGGCGGCGATCGTCAGGGGATTGCTCTAGCCGGCTCTGGAGTCTTCGACGGCCGCGAACCAGCGCGCTTTTGCCCCACATCCCCGAGTATCGAGATAACGATGAGCCACGACGAGTTCCCCACCGATACCCCGGCGGTGGTGACCTGTGGGTTGCCCTACGCCAACGGCGACTTACACATCGGTCACCTCCGGACGTACGTCGGCGGCGACGTCTTCGCCCGCGCGCTCGATCGACTCGGCCAACGGACGGCGTTCGTCTCCGGCTCCGATATGCACGGGACGCCCGTCGCCGTCAACGCCGAGCAGGCGGGGGTCTCCCCCGAGGCGTTCGCGCTCGACTGGCACGAGACCTACGCAGAGACGTTCCCGCGGTTCAACGTCGAGTTCGACAACTACGGGCACACCCACGACGGGACGAACACCGCGGTCACCCGCGAGCTCGTCCGCGAGCTCGAAGCGCGTGGCCACGTCTACGAAAAGGAGATCATGGTCGCGTACGACCCCGTCGACGACCAGTTCCTCCCGGACCGCTACGTCGAGGGGACCTGCCCGTACTGCGGGGCCCACGCCCGTGGTGACGAGTGTGACGAGGGCTGTCAGCGACACCTCGAACCCGGCGAGATAGCGGACCCCGTCTCGACGATCTCCGGCAACCCCGCCGAGTATCGCGAGCGGACCCACAAGTTTTTCGCCGTCTCCGAGTTCGCCGACTACCTCTCCGGGTTCCTCGACCGGCTGGAGGGGACCTCGAACGCGCAGAACCAGCCCCGCGAGTGGATCGAGGGGGGGTTACAGGACTGGTGTATCACCCGCGATATGGACTGGGGGATCGACTATCCGGGGGCGGAGGACGAGGCCATGGATCTCGTCCTCTACGTGTGGGTCGACGCGCCGATCGAGTACATCTCTTCGACGAAACAGTACACCGAGCGCGTCGGCGCGGACGTCTTCGATTGGGAGGCCGCCTGGAAGGAGGGCGCGAGCGGTGCACACCCCGAGGGCGGGGAGATCGTCCACGTGATCGGCCGCGACATCATCCAACACCACCCCATCTTCTGGCCCGCGATGTTGGAGGCGACCGACCACACCGAGCCACGCGCCGTGATGGCGAGCGGCTTCGTCACCCTCGGCGGAAAGGGCTTCTCGACGAGCCGGGATCGGGCGGTCTGGGCCGATGAGTACCTCGATGAGGGGTTCCACCCCGACCCGCTTCGCTACTACCTCGCGACCAACGGCGGCTTCCAACAGGACGTCGACTTCTCCTGGGAGAAGTTCCGCGACCGCGTCAACACCGAACTCGTCGGCACGGTCGGCAACTTCTGTTACCGCTCGTTGCTCTTCGCGTACCGCAACGCCGACGACCTCCCGGCGGTGGGGACGACGAGCGACGAGGTCGCCGACCGGATCGACGGGGCGATCGCGGCCTTCGAGGCCGCGGTCAACGACTACTCGATCCGCGCGGTGGGGGACGCGACCGTCGAACTCGCCCGCTTCGGCAACGAGTATATCCAGCACAACGAGCCGTGGAAGCTCGTGGAAGACGAGCCCGAGCGGGCCGCACAGGTCATTCACGACTGCGTCGCGATCGCGAAGGCGATCGCCGTGCTCTTCGAGCCGATCGCCCCGGAGACGTGCGAACGGCTCTGGTCACAGATCGGCGCGTCCGGCTCGGTCCACGACGTGACCGTCGAGGCGGCCGCCGAACCACCCGCGGGCGAACTCACGGAGCCGACCGAGCTGTTCGAGAAGGTCCCCGACGAGCGCGTCGAGGAGTTGAACGCGAAACTTGACGCCCGCGTCGCGGCCGCGGAGACGGACGAGAATAGCGACGATGCGGACGATGCTCCCGACACCGACGACGCCGAAGACACAGACACCGACGACACCGACACCACCGACGACACACCCATGACCGACATCGACCCGATCAGCGAGGACCGTATCAGCTTCGAGCAGTTCCAAGAACTCGACATCCGCGTCGGGCGGATCGAGACGGCCGAGGGGATCGAGGGGGCTGACGACCTCGTGGAACTCCGTGTCGACCTCGGCGTCGAGACACGAACCATCGTCGCGGGGCTCAAACGGCTTCACGACGTCGAGACGCTCCCCGGAACGAAGGTAGTCGTGCTCGCGAACATGGAGAAAGCGGAGCTGTTCGGCGTCGAGTCGAACGGGATGGTGCTCGCCGCCGGCGACGAGGCCGACCTACTCACCACCCACGAGGACGCGGGCCCGGGCACGAAGGTTTTATAAGAAGTCGCATCTCCGTTGCCCGCCGATACGATCGGTTTTCAGTCCGCTGCGGCGGATGGTTCTTCCTCGACGGTGAGGTCCTCCGAGACGGTGAGGAACCCGCCGTCTGGGGTCTCGAACGTGAGTCGGTCGTCGCGCTCGGTCACCGGCCAGCGCATCACCTCCGCGAACCGCTCCCACCCCGGCTCGGCGTTCCGTTCCGAGAGGATCCCCGCGACGGGTTCCTGACCGACGATCGCATGAAGCGGGTGGGTGAGCCGAAGGATCCCACAGCAGTCGCAGGCGAACTCCGCGAGGCCGTCGTGGTTCAGCAGGTGGTCGTAGTGGCGATCCTCCTCCGTCGTCCCGTCCTCGGGGCCGTCCGCGGGATCCAACGCCACACATCCCGAGCCCTCGCGTGGGGCACCCGTGAGATCGAACGACGCCGTCACGTTCCCACCACAGCGCCCACAGAACCCGCTTCCCATCATCGCCATCCGGTGTTCCAGCCGATGGTGGGCCCGTCTGAAGATCGTCTCCACGTCGGGGGCCGATTCGACTCCTGATGGCGGATACGCGAGCGCCGAGAGCGTTCCGTGCGGGCTCAACTCGTGATCGAGGAGTCCCGGACACTCCGGGCAGCGCGTGAGGAGATAGCCGCCCTCATACCCCGCTTCCGCGGTCGCGCCACAGTGGAAACATGCCGCCTCGACCGGCTCGAAGGCAACCGTCGGCTCGCTCGACAGGACGCCCGTCCGATGGAGGCGCACGACCTCCCTGCCGGCCTCCCGAAGGCGATACCCCCCATCGTGTCTCGTGATGAACCTGTCGGTGAGCTTATCGAGGTGGTAGCTAAACCGCCCGCTGTCCTCGACGCCGACGTCGGCCCGCACCGTCGAGTAGGAGGCGGCGCTCGCCATCGG
>PWGU01000102.1 GCA_003554605.1 Halorubrum sp. | reverse complement strand
CGTGGGCCTGTGAGCCGAGCGTCGAACGTGTTTGAGAACTGTGCGGCGCTGTATCCCCTCCCTACTCGCTCCCGTTGGTCGCTCGTTGAGGAAGGGGCCTTAGCGCCTCAATTCAGGTAAAAACGCCCCCTCGGAGCGCCCCTCATCGGGTCGGCGATACAAACCTACTTCCCATACGCATGCGACCAATACACATGGGTGCCGAACGCACCGATCCGTCGACCCAAACGCACTCCTACGGCGGGGAGGCCACGCCCGAGCGGCTGCGTGAGATCGCCCGCTATTTCATCTACATCGGGATCGTCGGCTTCGGCGGGCCGCTCGTCCATATCGCGATGATGGAGGACGACCTCGCCGGCGACCCCGACGATCCGGACGGGGCCGGGTGGACCGACCAGTCGACGTTCATGGAGGGACTCGCGATCTGTAACACACTTCCCGGGCCCGCCTCCACCCAACTCGGGATCTTCATGGGCTGGGTTCGTGGCGGCACCCTCGGGGCACTTGTCGCCGGCGGCGCGTTCATGTTGCCGACCTTCCTGCTCGTCGTGTTCTTCTCGTGGATCTACTTCGCGTTTCAAGCCGTCCCCTCCGTGGAGGCGTTCTTTTACGGGATCAACCCGGTCGTCATCGGCCTGATCGTCGGCGCGGCGTGGTCGATGGGCCGGTCGGCGCTCGCGGAGGGTCGAACCGATCTGGAAGTCGAGGTCCGTGGTGATACCTGGCAGATCGACTTCCTGCTCCTCGTGTTGTTGATCGGCACGATTCTCGTCACCGCGGTCATCAACCCGAACCCCGTGGTCGCCTTCGTCGTCGCTGGGCTGATCGCCGTCGCGCTCTACCGCTCGGCGTGGGTGCGAGCGAACCTCCGGGCCGTAAGCACCGGTGCGGTCGTCGGAGGTGTTACCGCCGCGGGCTACGTCCTGCGTGACCGCATTCTCGATCTCCTTGGCCCGAGCGCCCGCGCCGCGTTGGAGGCCTCGCCGATCTGGGGCGTCCTGCTCGTGCTCTGGTCGAACACGTGGGTCCAACTCTTCGCGTTCATGCTCTATACGGGGTCATTCATCTACGGCGGGGGGCTCGTGCTCATCCCCTTCATCGAGAAGTACGTCGTGAACGAGTTCGCGTGGATGACCGCCCGGGAGTTCGTCGACGGTGTCGCCATCGGTCAGCTTTCGCCCGGACCGGTCGTGATGACCACCGCGTTCGTCGGCTACAAGGTCCTTCTCGACGCCTCCGGCGGGCTGATCGCGATCGCCGTCCTCGGCGCGCTCGTCGCGACGATCGGCGCGTTCGGCCCGTCGTTCGTCTTTATATTGGGCTTTTTCCCGTACTTCGCGCGGGTCCGCGAGAACGACGTGATACAGACGGCGCTCACGGGTGTGAACGCCGCGGTCGTCGGGGCGATCCTCGGCGCGACGGTCACGCTCGCGCGCGAGTCGTTCATCGTCGACGGCGTGCTCGATCCGCTCACGGCCCTTCTCGCGGTCGCGACGTTCGCCCTGTTTACCCGCGGTGTCGACGCGGTCTATCTCATCTTCGGCGGCGGTGCGATCGGGATCGCGGCGTTCTTCGTGTTATAGGCCGTGAACGGGACGATCGCAGGGATCGTAATGATCGATTGGATACCTTTCGACGGCTTGCATATAAAGCTCTGAACTATTCAGACCGAGAGATGCCGATTCTCCCGAGGAAAGAACAGCCTACGGTTTATATCCTCTCACCGGTCGTCCGTTCAATCAGAGGGAGAACACAGATGTCAACCCAAGCGCGGAACGAATTTGGCGGGCGGTTCGGTGGAGTAGAGTTATTCGGCAAGGCACACTCGCTGTCGGCGCTGTTCATCGTCACGCTGCGGGCGGCGATCGGCGGGATGATGCTGTTCGCGGGGCTCGGGAAGTTCGCCTTCATCAGCGGGGAGGCGTTCGACGCGAGCGGCTACCTCGTCCACGGGGTGGACGCAGCGAGCCCGGTGAGCGGCCTCTACGCGGCGATGGGGTCGAGCGCCCTGTTCATCGAGATAACGAACGTGCTCGTGCCGGTGACGCAGGTGTTGATCGGCCTCGCGCTCATCGCGGGGGCGTTCGTCCGGCTCGCCGCCTTCGGTGGCGCGCTCCAGATGCTCATGTTCTACCTGGGCGGCTGGGAGGGTGAGTGGCTCGCGTTGTTCGACTCGACGCTCATCTACGCCATCGTCTTCGCGACCGTCGCGGCGTTCGGCGCGGGGCGCATCCTCGGGCTCGACGCCTACATCGAGAAGATCGAAATCGGCGGACAGCCGCTCGTCGAGCGCTTCCCCGTCGCCCGCTACCTCCTCGGGTAATCGCCCATCACCGTCCCGGGGCACCCGGGCGATGACGCGGCTCCGCTTTTTATCGGTGTCTCACGTCGCGAGCGACCGCGAACGATTCCACTGGCACACATAGGTTTATCACCCCTCCTCTGGTGGACCCACGTGAATGACCCCTCCACCGACCGACGACCATCCCCTCCCATCGGCCAGCCACGAGGAGGCGTGGGTCGCCCACGCCGCGCTGTTGGCCGCCGGAAAGACCGCGGTCGACGGTGGCGACGACGACCCACCGCACGTCCGCCCGCTGGGACGGATAGAACGGAAGCGCTCGCTCGCACCCGAGGAGCTGACGCTGCTTCGGGACGCCCTGATCGACTATCTCGGTGACGCCCCGGTTCGCGACCGTGCGCCCGGCCGGGCCCTCCTTCGGCGGGTCGTCGATCGGCTCGATGCGGTCGAAGCGGACGGTTGTGGGGACGTCGACGCCAGTGTGGGGAGCGACGACCGTTCGGCATGGGAACGGACGTGATCCGATCCCCGAGTTTTAATCCGTTCTCGCGGTAGGTACTGCTATGGATCTGTCCTCCGCGATCACCGCAGTCGTCTCCACCTTGCGTCGACGGCCCGCGGATCTCCTCCCGTTTTACCTGCTCAGCACCGCCGTCCCGATCATCGCCCGAACCGCGGTCTTCCTCTCGCTGGCGGCCGTTTACGTCCACCTCGAACTTTCGGGACGGCTCGCCGAGGCGCGGGCGGCCCTCGACGGAACCGACCTGACGCCGCCCGAGTTCGGCGACCCAGGCGAGTTCACCGGCGGGGAACCCGACCCCGACGCGTTCGACGAGGCCGCCTTCGAGGCGTGGGTTGAGGGGCTGATCCCCGTTCTCGACCCCCTCCTGTCGCCGCTTGCCGGCGTGTTGCTCGTGGTCGGTATCGGCGCATCGGTCCTGCTCGCGATCGGGTCATACGCGGCGATCTCGGCCGGGCAGATGCGTGCGGTCTTCGCCCGGCTACGATCCGAACGTGGCCTGACCGCGGGGATAATGGGCGTCCGACGCCACTGGCTCACCTTCCTCGGGCTGTATCTCTCGGAGTTCGCGCTCTGGATCGGGGTGATCCTCCTCGGCTCGCTCGCCATCCTCGTCGCATTCGTGATCAACCCCTTCGTCGGCGCGGCGGTCGCGCTCGGCGTCTTCCTCATCGGCTTCATCGTGTTGGTGGCGATCCGGATCCTGTTCGCGTTCGCCCCAGCGGCGGTCGTCGTCGACGACACGGGCGTGGCCGGGGCGCTCACCGGCGCCGGCGGCTTCATCCGAGCGAACCCGATCGACGCCGCCGCCTACCTCGTCGTCGCGATCGGCATCCTCATCGGCGCGTCCTCCGCGGCCTCCGCGCTCGCGTTCGTCGGCGGCGGCGCGGCGGTCGCGTTGGTCGCCGCGGTGATCGTCGCCCCCGCGCTGGATCTCCTCAAGACGGTCCTCTACGGCGATCATCGCGACGCCGTCGATCCGGTCGATCCACCTCAGGCCCGGATCCGTGACCAACTCGGCGGCGGGATCCGGCGCGGCTGGCGTGAGATGGCCACCTTCGTTCGGGCAACGCCGGGGCTGCACCTGTTTACCGTCGCCATCGCCGTCGGGTTCGGCGCGCTCGGGTGGGTCGTCGCGACCCCCTTCGTCGACGTCCTTCCGACGTCCATCGAGGCGCGCCTCGACGGCCACTTCCCGCCGGCGGCGACCCTCGAGTTCTTCGGCAACAACTGGACCGTCGCCATTTCGACGGCGATGGCGGGCGTCGCGTTGGTGATCCCCGCGCTCTCCTCTATCGCGTTCAACGGGTTCGTCCTCGCCGGGATCGCCGCGTTGGAGGAGAACCTTGAGGTGCTGATCGCGTTCGTGATCCCACACGGGATCTTCGAGATCCCGGCGATCATCATCTCGGGTGCGCTCGGCGTTCACCTCGGGCTCGTCGCCTGGCGAGCGTTCCGTGGGCGAGCCGACCGGGAGACGTTCGCCGATGCCTTGGAGCGGTCCTTCTGGGTGCTCATGGGCGTCGGGATCCTGATCACGATCGCCGCGGTCATCGAGGGGTTCATCAGCCCGTACTACTGGCAGTTCCT
>PWGU01000226.1 GCA_003554605.1 Halorubrum sp. | reverse complement strand
GTGTCGATGTCCTGTTTCCGCATCTTCGCCACCCAGACGTACCGGTTGACCCCCGACTCCGTCGGCGTCTGGATGAAGTAGATGTTCCCGTCGGTGAGGAAGTTCTCCAGTCCCACCTCCGTCTCCGGGAAGACGGCTCCCTGTTCGTTGATGAGCAGCGAGGTGAGCCCGTTCGCCTTCAAAATGTCCGAGAACTTCAGGAGGTACGTCCGCTTTTCCTGTTCGTTCTCGAAAAAGAGCTGGAACATCGAGAGCGAGTCGAGCACGAGCCGGTCAAAATCGCCGTCCTCGATGGTCTCTAACAGCCGGTCGACCGCCGTCGAGAAGTCGGCCTCCCGAAGCATCTGCCGCTTATCCAAGATCACGATGTCGCCGTCATCGACGTGGTCGCCGAACGATTCGAACCCGACCGACGCCGCCGCCGCGCGGATGTCGGCTTCGTCCTCCTCGAAGGAGACGTATACCCCCCGTTGGTCGTACTCGGAGACCCCCGTATAGAGGTACTGAATCCCGAAGATGCTTTTTCCGGTACCCGGATTGCCGGAGACGAGGACCGTCGACTGCGCCGTGATACCGCCGGAGAGGATCGAGTCGAGTCCGGTGACCCCTGTAGAGACGAGCGATGACATACGTATCGGGTATACACGACCGTGTTATATAAAGGGCCAGCCGTCATTCCGATACGGTCGCGGCGCTTCAAGCATCCAAGCCGGACGACTCACCGGCTCAAACGGCCTCCGGCCGATAGCTTTATTGATCAACACGACGCCTTTACCGGTATGCGCGGTGGAGCCTCTTCCGTCGAACTGACGGTGATCGGCGGTGGATGAGCCGAACGTCCTCGTCGTCGAGGACGAGTCCGATATCGCCGCCCTGTATGCCGGCTTCTTGAGGGAACGATATTCGGTCACCGTCGCGACGACCGCCGAGGAGGCTATCGACGTCGTCGACGAACGCTTCGATGCCGTCCTCCTCGACCGTCGGCTTCCCGACGGCAGCGGCGATCAAGTCCTCGAATATATCCGTGAAAACAGCCTCGAGTGCCGGGTCGCGATGGTGACGGCGGTCGAACCCGACTTCGATATCATCGACATGGGATTCGATCTCTATCTCACGAAGCCGGTGAGCCGATCGAACCTGCTCCGGGCGATCGAAACGCTGTTGAGCCGCACCGAATACGACGACCTGCTTCAGGAGGCGGCCGCGCTCGCGAGCAAGCGAGCGGTGTTGAAATCCGAGAAACCGACGGCCCAGCTGGAGCGAAACGAGGCGTACGCCGACCTCCTCGCGCGGCTTGAGGATCTCGATGCGGACATCGACGACCTCAGCGAATCCTTTTCGACCGACGATTATCGGGCGATGTTCCGCGATATCGGCGAGGCCTGATTTCGGACCCGACCGTCGTCCAGTTTCATCCGAGCTGCTCGCCGATGAGCCGGTCAGCCGCCGTGAGGAACGCGTCCCGTTCGCTCGCCGGGATGGTGGCCCCGGCGGCGACGTCGTGTCCCCCGCCGTCGCCGCCGACGGTTCGACTCGCCTCCTGCATTACCGCGGAGAGGTCCAGCCCGCGTCGCACCAACGTTCCCGAGCCGCGCGCGGAGACCTTCAACTCGGTCGCGTTCGCCTCGGCGAAGGCGATCACCGGCTTCGAGCGGTCGACGGCCGGCGACCCGACGGCCATTCCCGCCACGATCCCGACGATCGTCTCGCGGATCCGGCTTCCGGCATCGAACCACTGGAGGTGCTCCTCGTGGGTGACGCCCTCCGATTTTACCCACTGGAGCCCCTCCGAGAGGTTCCGCCGGTGGGTTCGCAGTAGCGACCGTGCCTCGGTCAACGCCGCCCCGCGGTCGCCCAGACAGACCGCCAGTCCCACGTCGGCCCGTTCGTATCTCGCGGTCGCATTGAGTAGCGTGGAGAACTCGCTGACGTCGCGTAGCTCCGTCCCGGGTGTCTCCTCGGTGAGGGTATACGACGTTCCGACGAGGGTTTCGATCCGGTCGGCTGGCACCCCGGAGGCAACCGCCCGTCGGAGCAACGCGGAGACGAGCGTCCGCCGCTCGTCGTCGTCGAGGTCGACCCAGCGCCGCCACTCGCCGTCGACCCGTGCGTCGATATCGAGGTCGCTGAGGAAGGCGATCGCCCCCGCCTCGTCGTTCGAGATGCCGGGGATCTGCACGTCGGAGGCGTACTCGAGCAGCTTCGGGAGCGGCCGTGTCTGTCGGCCGTAGAGGTTGATATCGGTTCGTTCCTCGAGCACGCCAGCGGCGACGCCGTCGGCGACGATCGCCGCGTTGGCACCGACGAGACCGTCGCGGCCGTTCTGCATATCGCCCACCGCGCCCACGACCGCGAGCGCCGCGAGGTCCCGGTTGTCGATCGGCTCCGTCCCATCGCTGGCGGCCTCGGTCGCGAGTGCCCGCGCGAGGAGGTAGCTCGCGCCGGCACCCGAGAGCTCACGTGCCCCGTTTATCCCCTCCAACAGGGGGTTGAGGTGGAACTCGGTGTCGGCGTCGGCGGGCTGGTGGTGGTCCGCGATGACGGGGATGAACTCGCCGGCGGCCTCGTGCTCGGCGATGACGTCGAGCTGTCCCGAGCCGAAGTCGGTGAAACAGACCACCTCGTACCCGCGGGCGGCGATGCCGGCGATAGCATCGGCGTCGAGCTGCTTTTCGAAGACGACCTCGTGGTCGATACCGGCCCGTGCGAGCGCGGTGGAGGCGATCCCGGCGCTCGTGAGCCCGTCGGCGTCGATGTGGGAGGCGAGGAGCACGCGATCGGCTTCCAGAAGCCGTCGGGCGCACGCGTGTGCTCGGTCGGCGAGCGCCGGGACCGGCGGGTCGCTCGGGCTGGGGGTGTCGGCGGCGGCCATTATCCGAATGTGGCCCGTCATCGCGGATAAACCCACGCCTCGCGCGGCTGCCACAGATATTTAAGCCGGGACTCACCGGGCGCTCCGGTCGGGATGGCGCACGACCGCCTCCGCAAGCCCGGCAGCGCTTGCCGTAACTGACAGTTATAGATACGAAGAGCGATATGCACCATACACATGAACTGTGGGTTCAGCACCCGGAGTCTCCACGCCGGAGCCGAGCCGGATCCGGCGACCGGGTCGCGCGCGACGCCGATCCACCAGACAACGTCGTTCGTCTTCGAGGACGCCGATGAGGCGGCCAAGCGATACGCCCTGCAGGCCGACGGCCACATCTACTCGCGGCTCTCGAACCCGACGGTCGAGGCCCTGGAGAACCGTCTCGCCGACCTCGAAGGCGGCTCCGGCGCGGTCGCGACCGCCAGTGGGATGGCCGCGATGGACTCCCTGACGACCGTCCTCGCACGCGCCGGCGACAACATCGTCGCCAGCTCGGAGATGTACGGTGGCACGTCCGCGTACCTCTCCACGATCGCGAACCGCCGCGGCGTCGAGGCACGACTCGTTGACACTCTCGCGTACGATGCGTACGAGGAGGCGATCGACGGGGACACCGCGTACGTCCACGTCGAGACGCTCGCGAACCCCTCCCTCGTCACGCCCGATTTCGAGCGGCTCGCGTCCATCGCGCACGAGCACGCGGTGCCGCTCGTCGTCGACAATACGTTCGCGACGCCCGCGCTCTGCCGACCGATCGAACACGGCGCGGACATCGTCTGGGAGTCGACGACGAAGTGGATCACCGGCAACGGTACCACCGTCGGGGGGGTCGTCGTCGACGGCGGCGTCTTCCCGTGGGACCACCCTGACGCCGACTACGACGAACTCTCCGGGCGGTCGCCGGCGTTTCCAATCGACTTCGTCGAGCGCTTCGGCGATGCCGCCTTCGCGAACGTCGTCCGCCAACGCGGGGTCAGACCCACCGGTGGTCAGCAGTCCCCCTTCGATGCATGGCAGACGATTCAAGGGCTCAACACCCTTCCGTTGCGTATGGAGCGTCACAGCCGAAACGCCCGGGCGGTCGCCGAGTTCCTCCGCGATGACGACCGTGTGGGGTGGGTCACCTACCCCGGGTTCGAGGATCATCCGACCCACACGGAGGCGAGCCGCTACCTCGACGGCTATGGTGGGATGATCACTTTCGGCGTCGATGGCGGCTACGAGGCGGCCAAGCGGCTCTGTGAGTCGGTCGAACTGACGAGTTTCCTCGCGAACATCGGCGACGCGAAGACGCTCATCATCCATCCCGCCTCCACGACCCATGCACAGTTGAGTCGGGACGAGCAGGTCGCCGCCGGCGTCCGGCCGGACATGGTCCGGCTTTCGGTCGGTATCGAGGACCCCGACGATATCGTGGCCGACCTCGATGCGGGGCTCGCGGCCGGGGAGTCCTCACCTGAGGTGACCTCATGAGCACGACGCCGACCGATCACGGGGTCGCCGCGCTCGGCTCGTTCACCTTCGAGTGCGGGCAGTCGATCCCGGAGTTGGAGGTCGCCTACGAGACCTACGGCGAGTTCGACGGCGAGAACACGGTGTTGATCTGTCACGCGCTCACGGGTAGCCAGAACGTCTCGCGGACGCCACACGCCGAGGATGCCGGACAGGCCGGGCAGGCCCGCGCGTGGTGGGACGACATCGTCGGCCCCGGCAAGGCCATCGACACCACGGAGTACTACGTCGTCTGCGTGAACGTCCCAGGCTCCTGTTACGGCACCTCCGGGCCCGCGAGCGAGCGACCCGCCGACCTCGACCTGCCGAACACCCCGGATCACGACCGCTGGGGAACCGCCTTCCCGCCGGTACAGGTCGAAGACTGGACGCGCGCACAACGTCGCCTGCTCGATCACCTCGGCGTCGGTCGGCTTCGCGCGGTCGTCGGCGGCAGCGTCGGCGGGATGAACGCGCTGGAGTGGGCGAAACGCTACCCCGACGACGTCGACCGTCTCGTCGTCGTCGCGGCCGCGGCACGCCTCGACGCACAGTGTCTCGCGCTCGAGGCGATCGCCCGGCGGGCGATCCGATCGGACCCGAACTGGAACGGGGGAGACTACTACGGCGAGGATCGACCGGACCCGTCCCACGGGCTGGCCATTGCCCGCCAGATCGGTCACGTGATGTATCTCTCGAAGGCGTCGATGGAGCGGAAGTTCGGCCGCCGCTCGGCCGGTCGCGACTCGCTCTCACGCGACGAGGGTGGGCTCGGGCTGCCGACCGACCCTGCGGGCACCTTCTTCCCGTATCGGGAGGTCGAGTCCTATCTCGATTATCAGGCGGAGGGCTTCACCGACCGATTCGATGCGAACAGCTACCTCTATTTGACCCGCGCCATGGACGAGTACGACCTCGCGGCGGGCTATACGACCGACGACGAAGCGATCGCCGCCTTCGAGGGTGAGACGCTGCTCATGAGCTTTACCGGCGATTGGCACTTTACGGTCGAACAATCCCGGACGCTCGCCGATGCGTTCCGAAACGCGGGGGTCCCCGTCGCGCATCACGTGATCGATTCGGACCACGGGCACGACGCGTTTCTCGTTGAACCCGAACGGGTCGGCCCGCCGCTGCGGGACTTCCTCGCCGCCGGGATCGACGGCCGCGCCGTCTCCGATGAGGGCGAGGACGTCGATGACACCCCGGACGTCGATCACGCACCCGTTCATTCGAGCCTCTTTCGCGGTTGATCGGTTGTGCGTGTGGGGGTTAACGGCTGGACGTATGAGGGTTGACGGCTGGACGTATGGGAGTTGACGGCTGGGCGAATGGGGGTTGACGGCTGGGTGATTCGGAGCGAATCGACGAGTCCCACCGCAGGCTGTCGATCCGATCCGAACGTTCATGCTGCCGGCTGACGATGGCTGAGACGATGTCCGAGGAGGATCCAACCGTGCCGATCGTGTGTACCGAGTGCGGGACGGAAACCCGCGTGCCCCTACCGGACGTCGAGGACGCGCTCTCGCGACACAACGACGGCAAACACGACGGGGAGGAGATCGCGGAGGTCGACCCGGTCTTAAAAGACCGGCTCGCGGACCTCGTCGCCGCCGACCTCGGGTTGCTTGAGGAGCCGTCCGAAAACTGAGTTCCGAGCCGCCGTTCCCGCTCAGTCGTTCTCGGCGAGCGCGCCCCGCGGGTTCCCTTTATGATGGAGGTTCCGGTTGTCCCACTTTCTGACGGCCGTCGCCGGGATCACCTCGTCCACTTCCGATCGAGGACGGCCCGTATAGCCGTGTCCCGGCTCCTCCGCACAGTGCGCCATCGCGTCATGCGCGCCCTCCCAGGGCCCGGCCGTACAGTCCTCGTCGGTGCAAACGAACACCACGTCTCGTGACATCGTTACCACCGGGTTTCGTGGTGGCGGTAAAAACCTTACACCGCAAATTCTCACGTTTGATTCTCAATTCCGCCTCTTAATGGGCGACAGCAACGACGAACCGCCGGATCCGTTCACAGGTCTCACTCCACGTCGGATGGCGATCGAAGGTCGCCCGCGCCGCCCGACTCATCCGTGCGAGCCGTTCACGGTCACGGAGCAGCGGCTTGATGGCGGCGGCGACCGCTGCGGGGTCCTCGGGCGGGACGAGCGCGCCGTTCGTTTCGTCGACGAAGTCGCTCGCGCCGCCGTGTGTGGACGCAACCGCGGGCAGCCCGAACGCCATCCCCTCCAGATAGACGATCCCAAAGGGTTCGTACCTCGACGGGACCGCAAGCAGGTGGGCGGAATCCAGCGCCTCGCGAAGTTGATCATCGTCGACACGGCCGAGAAACGAGACCCTGTCCGCGACGCCACGCTCCCGTGCAAGCGTCTCGGCAGTCGCGACGTAGTCGGGATCGATCGAGGTGTCCCCGATCACCCGCAACTCCCAGGGCTCATCGACCCGGGAGAGCCCCTCGATCAGCGTCGTCACCCCTTTGCGTGGGGTCACGTTACCGACCGAGACGACCCGTGCGGGGTCGCGTCGTATCCGCTCGTCCGACCACGGCGCACCCGATCCCAGTCGGTCGCCGGCGGGCGGCGCGACGACGTCGGTGAGGTCCTTCGGCGAGCGCCCGACGAGCGCCGCAACCGCATCGCGGGTCGCACCGCTGTTGTGTATGTAGCCGTCGACGGACCGGAGATATGCCCGTTCGATACCCGTCACCACCCGCTCACGGAGGGGACGCCCCATCGACGGCCACCCACCACCGGCGTCCGCCCGGTTCGGGCGTCCTATCGCCTCCGAACGCAGATAATGCACCAACGCGAGGACGGGCGTTTCGGGGACGCGCCGGTTACAGACGAGCAACGACGGATGGCAGTACGCGTCCTGTATCACCACGTCGCAGCCGCGAAGCCGACCAACGAGCCCGGGGGCGAGGTTGGTGGCGAACGCCCGCCGATAGGGCCGATCGGGTATCGAGATGACCTCCACGTCGAGGCCGCAGTCGACGAGGTGGTCCACGAGTCGCCGGTCGTAGAGGTAGCCGCCGGAGCGCTCATCGAGGGGGCCGTACACGACGACCCCGACGTGCAGGGGATCGCCGCCGCCGACCATGCTCAGTCGCTCGCGGCGGGCGTACCGAACAGCTCGACGCTGGTCCCATCGTGTCTGCAGTCCTCGAGAGCGTGTTTGGCCGCGAATCCGGCCTCGTGTGCGGAGCGTCCGCGGCCGACGCCGACCTGCAGGGCCACGTCGACATCGGCGGCCACGTGATCGACGGCGGCCGTGAAGGACCGTTCGGGGAGCTGTGGACAGACCGCGATCACGTTGTCGCCGCCGACGAAGAAGGCGAGCGCGCCGTGTTCCTCACGGAGGTAGCGCATGAGCGAGCCGTACGCCGACTGGATGGTGCTGTAGGTATCGAACTCGTTGAGCTGATCGGTGTATTTCCCCGTCGCGTTCACGACGTCGAAGTGGGCGATCTGTAGGTCCGACGCCTCCGTCTCCGTGAGGTACTCACCCGAGAGCACCTCCGTGCGATGTGCATCCTGTGCGCTCCCTTCGATCTGGATGCGTTCGTTCGCCGCGGTGAGCGCGTCGATCGGCCGCTCCGCGACGCCGGTTCCGAGGCTGATACTGACCGGATAGCGGTTTCCGATCGACTCCTGGAGGCTCGCGTGCGCCGCGCCGTCGACCCCGTTAGTCACGGCGATCATGTTGTCGAATCGCGTGGCAAAGACGTAGGCATCCCGGTGGCCGAGGAACTGTGCAACGTCGGCGAACAGGCGAGATTGCAGCGTCTGGAGGTCCATCTCACGGCGCGGTTCCGGCGTGACCGTCCACGGACCGTAGTTGTCGATCTGGACCAGGGTCACCTGAGTCGTCACAATACACCGTTCTACGGGATCGGCCCGCTTTACACTTCTGTTATCACGCGCGTGTGATGGTTCCTATATCCGTGATAGCTCTCGGGCTATCCCCCCGTCCATACAGGGGCTCACGTCGTCGTGAAGTCGGTCCCGCCCTGTTTTTCAGGGGGCTCGACGCCTTCGGCGGCGGCGACGTTTTCGATCTCCTTTTCGGCTTCGACGTGCCACCGATCGACCTCGGATTCGTACTCCTCGAGGATCCGGCTCACCTCCGATTTCAGGTCGTCGTCGTTGACGTTCACCTCGAAGACGAACGTCTGCCCCTCCTCGCCTCGCCCGACCTGCTGAATGTTGGCGCTGACGAGCTCGTTATCGAAGTAGTAGGGGGCGATCTGGGTCATCACTTTCCGGTAGACCGTATCCTCGACCTTCCGGATCGCCTTTCGACCGACAGAATCGGCCGCGCGGGCGACGTGCTCGATCGACTCGTTCCACCGGTCGACGGCGGCGTCCGCCTCGTCGTTTTCGACCTTCTCGTACGACTCCGAGAGCTTCTCGCCGGCGGTCTGGATGTCGTCTCCGGGGCTTTTCCCGGCGCGCTCGCCCTCGCCCCGTTTCACCGACGCCTGCTCGGCCGTCTTCGCGGAGACGTCCTCGTCGATCCGTTCGTGGGATTTCGGCCGCCAGTCGTCGAAGTCGTGGAAGGCGTCCCCGTCGACGCCGGTCTCACGCAGCGCCTGCGTGATCCGCTCGCCGTGCTCGACGACGTCGCCCCAGTCGCCGCGCGTCTTAAATCCGGAGATGCTCTCTTCCATCGCTTTTGTCGGATACGACACGGATCGGTATAAGTCTCTCCGAGGTGACCTGTTCACACGGTCCGTGGTGTGTCCTTCCGTGGGCCGGTCGCTGCTATCGTGAATCGGCTCGCCGCCGGCTACCGGCCGTACGTGAGCCGTCGCACGTACGCGTCGAGCGTCGCCTTTCGGTCGGCGAGCCAGCCGGCGGGTGAAACCCGCCGAAGTTCCCGCTCGTCGACCTCGATCCGCTCGCCGCCGAACGGATCGTGTTCGGCGCGCTCCTCGTCCGGTTTATCGGCGTTGACCGCGTCGACGACCGTCGACATCGAGCATCGTCCACAGGCCTCCGTCGATCTCTCCCCGCTTTTCATGTGAATCGTACCCACACTTATGCGCCCGATCCGGTTAAAAACTTTCACGAAATTTCACGTCGACGGCGATGCCCTTTTAAACTCACTGGCAAACACCACCACATGAACTACCGCGTCGTCGACGCCGATTCGATCGATCCGGCACCGGATCGGCCATCCGACTGTCGAAAGCTCGCGGAGCCCGCCGGCTTGACTGCGGTCGCGCTCAACCGGTTCCGCGCGGCCCCGGGGGAGCAACTGCCGCTCGCCTACCATCTCCACGAGACCCAGGAAGAGGCGTTTTATGTCCTCTCCGGGACGCTTTCGGTCGAAACCCCGGACCGGACGTACGCCGTCGGCCCGGACGAGCTGATCGCGGTCGCCCCCGGAAACCCGCAGCGGGCGTACAACCCCGCGGACGCGACCGAGGACGTCGTCGTCCTCGCGATCGGCGCACCCGCCGTCGACGGCGATGCGGTCCCGTACGACCCGACGGACGCCTGAATACCATGTCCGATCACGAATCCAACGTCGCTTCGAATCCGGACGTCAGTGACCCCGAAACGGACGCCTCGGACGCTTCGGACGCCTCGAACCCCTCTGACGCCACCCCCGGATCCGGCGCCCGACTCGACCCGGAGGAGATCCCCGCGGAGATCAGAGAGAACGTTCCGGACTACGACGACGAGTACCTCGACCGCGTCTCCGATCGGTTGATGTACAGCTACGACCTCGACCGCGACGTCGTCGTCCACGGCGAACGCTTCGAGATGGGTGCAACCCTTCGGATGCGCAATCAAAAGCAGTTCCTCCACCCGGCGTTGAGCTACGCCGACCACGACCAGCGGGAGTTCCTCTTCGTGCGCCGGGTGTCGACCCCGACCGTCGCCGAACTCGAACGGCTCGTCGACCTCGGACATGCGATCGCCGACGAACGGATCGAGGCGAACGAACAGCATTACGGCACCGACATCACGTTCGTGCTCGTCGGCGACACGCTTCCCGACGCAGTTCGCGACTTCGTCGATGGCTTCCGCGACCGAACCCTGCTAAAATTCGGCTACTACGGCCACTACGAGGTGAACCTGATCGTCGTCGCGCCCGACGAGGAAGTCCTCGTCGACAGCGAGGCTGCCGGCGTCACCGAGGCGTTCCGGCTGTGGGAGCGGATCGAGCCGCCGCGGGAGGGCTTTTTTTCGCGGTTCGCGAAACGGTTCTGGCGCTGATCGACCGCGTGGCCGGTCTCGCCGGTTCGCGTTTAACGCAGTCGTCCTGTTTTTAAACGTGAAACAAATCGACCGCGTGGAGGGTAACTGAGGCGGCCGTTCAGTCGTCGCCGGGCTCCGCAGCCGGCGTTTCCTTACGTCTCACGGACCGGAGGTTGCCGAGCCCGATTCGCACGAGCGAGAGCGCGAGGAAGATTAACACGAACGCCAGCGCCATCTGTCCGGCCGAGGAGATCTGTGCGCCGAGGGTCTCAGCGCCACCTTGGATGAGGTTTTGATACAGGTTGTTGTAGATCGCGATCCACGACAGCCCGAGCACGGTGATCGTGACCATGATCGCCATCGGTACCCCGGTGGAGACGAGCTGTTTGGACTCGTCCCAATTCGCGAGCCAGACCGTCGCGGTCAACAGCGCGAGCGCCGCAAGCAGCTGGTTCGCGCCGCCGAAGAGCCCCCACAGCAGCTCCCACTGACCGGAGAGCACGAGCGTGTACGCGATACCGATCTGCACCACCGGGTTGGTGTAGCGGCCACGGGCGACTTTCTCGATGTCGCCGGAGAGCCCGCTGACGGTGGTCCCGCTCGGCGCGCCGACAATCTCCTCCATCATGTACCGGCCCAGTCGAACTGCGGTGTCCGTGGAGGTCAAAAGGAAGCTCACGAGCACGAGCGCCATGAACACCGAGCCGACCGCTTCCGGGATCCCCAGGCTCGTGAGGATGATCCCGCCGCCGGTCGCGAAGTTCGGCAGTGCCCCGCCGATACCGCCCGCGGCGGCATCACCGGCGAAGCCCGCGACCGCGAGCGTCGAGAGCGCGAGCGCGGCGAGCAGCCCCTCCCCGAGCATCCCGCCGTAACCGATCAGGCGCGCGTCGCTCTCTTTGTTCAGCTGTTTCGAGGTCGTCCCTGAGGAGACGAGCGAGTGGAACCCGCTTATCGTCCCGCAGGCGATGGTGATGAAAAGCAGCGGGAACAGCGGGAACAGCCCCACGGCTCCGATCCCCCAGAAGCCCTCGTAGAGGCCGATCGACGAGTCGATCACGAGCGGCTGTGAGGAGGTCGCGAAGATCGTGCCGACGATGATCGCGAGGATACCCCCACCCACCCCGGTGTAGAGGAGGAACGAGGAGAGGTAGTCCCGTGGTTGCAACAGGACCCAGACCGGCAGCGCACTGGCGATCCCACCGTAGAGCATGACGATCGGAACCCAGCCTGCGGTGTTCGCACCGAGCGCAGCCTCCCCGGGGACCCATCCACCGGCTCCGAGTCCGAGCGCATCCGAGAGGACGAACGCGTCACGCCCCGCCTCGAAGAGCGCGAAGGGATACTGGATGCCGACCCAGACGCCGGCGAACACGCCGGCGACGAACACGACCGTACCCGGGATGAACGGTCCATTGAGTTGGTACAAGTAGACACCGAACCCCAGCGCCAACAGGATGTAAATGAAGCTCGCGGTGGTCACCTCCGGGAACGCGTTAAAGACGATAGCGACCACCAGCGCGAACACGGCCACGACGAGGATGATCGTGAGGAACGCGAACCATAGAAGCAGGTTCTTGCCCCGTTCGCCGACGTATTGCCCGACGATGTAGCCGATCGACCGTCCCTCGTGGCGGATCGAACTCGACAGCGAGACGAAGTCGTGTACCGCGCCCATGAGCGGATTGCCGATGGCGACCCACAACATGGCCGGGACCCACCCCCAGATGGCCCCGGCCGTTATCGGGCCGACGATCGGTGCGCCGCCGGCGATGCTTGAGAAGTGATGGCCGAGGAGGACGGGTTTTTTCGATGGGACGTACTCCTGTCCATCCTCGTACTTATGTGCCGGTGTCTCCCGCTCATCGTCGAGTTCGACGAATCGGGCGAGGTATCTCGAATACCCGACGTACCCGATCGTGAACGTTCCAAGTATCACCGCGACGATCCAAATTACGCTTGTCATTGATAGTCTGCCTCGTGCTAACTCTCCACGAAAGTTCACTTAAACATTGGCTTCGATCGTGATAATTACGCAACTACTTTCGGTACCGACCCACGGTCTTGCCGGCGATTCCACGTAGCCGGTTCGTTCTCAGGGGATCGATTCGCCGTCGTCGTCTGCCCCCTCTACCGTGGTCTCGATATCGAGTTCGGCGGCGACCTCGCCGAGCAGGTCGCCGCGCACCTCCTCGGTCCGTGATTCGATCTCGGCGACGAGCGGCGGTTCGAATCCCTCACGAACCTGTCCGAGCCGCTCGCGCTCGGTGGCCACACGGTCGCGGAGATAGCGTGCGCCCCGTCCGTCCTCCTCCGGGTCGGGCTCGGGGGTGAGCTTGTTGGCGACGAGTCCACGAACGGACAAGTCCCTGTCGGCAAACCCGTCGATCGCCCGCCCGGTCTCGTTCACCGACAGCTGGTCGGGGTTCAACACGAGAAAGAAGGCAGCCTCCGAGCGGAGCGTCTCGCCCGCGTACTCGAAGAACTCCTTTCGCCGCTGGAGCCGGGCCAACACCGGGTCGCCATCCATCATGCGACGCGGCTCCATGTTCCCGATCGCCGCCTTCTCGAAGAGGTCGATCGACTGCCGCCGTTTGTACATCAGCCGATCTATCCAGCCCTCAAGTAGCTCCGGTAGTCCGAGCAGCCGGAGCGTCGAACCCGTCGGCGCGGTGTCGAAGACGACGCGATCGTACGGATCGCTTTCCTCACGCATCACCCCGATGAAGGCGTCGAACAGCGCCGCCTCGTACGCGCCCGGGGTTCCGTGTGACATCTCCAACTGCCGGTTGATCTCCGAGACCATCGCCGATGACACCTGTTCGGAGAGCCCCTCGCGGATCTCCTGGAGATGTCTCTGCACCTCGTCTTCCGGATCGATCTCCATCGCGTCGAGGTGATCCACCCCCTCGACCGGTTCGGGATCGTCGCTGAAGCGCTGATCGAAGACGTCGGTCACCGAGTGTGCGGGGTCCGTGGAGACGACGAGCGTCTCGATCCCGTCGGCCGCACATTTTCTCGCGTACGCACACGAGACGGTCGTCTTGCCGACCCCACCCTTTCCGCCGAAGAAGACGAACGGCTCCATCAGAAGTGGTACTGTTGACCTTTTCGCTCGATCAGGCTTTCACGGTCCCATAGCCGGCGCTCCCACGCCTCGAACTCCCGTTCGAGATACGGGAGCAACTCCGCGGTGTAATAGGAGACGGGCGAAGGGATCCCGAACGCGTCCGGGAAACACGCCAGCATGAACTCGTCCTCGGTATCCTCGGCCTCCTTTTCGATCTTCTCGTAGGCCGGATGGGTGATCATCCCGTGATACAGCCCGCGAAGCCACTCTTCGAGATGTTCTCGGAAGATCGCTATCCGGTCGGCCACTGTCATGGATCGACACGTCACCGCGGGACGGGTAAAACCTGTCGCGGTCGCTACGCGTCGTCGGCGTTTGCGATCCCGAGCGTCACACCGTCCGCATCGACGGTCATGCCGGCCGCACAGACCGGATGTTCGAACTCGGCTCCGAGCACTTCCGCTGCGATGTCCTCCGCTCCGGTCGTCGCGAGCGGATACGGCTCGGGCGCGTCGCGCTCGTAGGTCGCCACCAGCGTCGGCTCCGAGACCGCCTTGATGAGGAGAGCGTCGCGGCGAACCGTGCCGATCGTCGCCGTCTCAGCGCCCACAACGCCCGCGATCCGCGGGGTGTCGTAGTCGTCCTTCTCGAAATCGAGCGCCAACAGCGCGGTCGCGAGCGCGTCACGGGGCGGATAGCCCAATTCAAGTTTTTCGGCTATCGGGTCGACGTGTGAGCCGTTCCCCACGACGCCCAGCGACTCGTCCGTCGGCGTCGTTACCGCGCGGGCACAGTTGTAGGCCACGTAGGGGTTCTCCGTCTCCGGTGCGTCGGCCGTCGGGCCCACCGTCAAAAGCCCCGATCGCTCCATGACCCGGCGGTTCGGAAACGAGCGGGACGAGACGCGATAGGCGCCGACGCCGGGACCGACGACGACGAACCGTCCGATGTACATACACAAATGTGGACAGGAGCGGCGCTAAAAGATGCCGATCTATCCATCGATGGCGCATCACCGAACCAGCAACATGCCTTGGTGTGACACGGTCGGCTCGACGCGCAACGCTTACAAACGCCCACGGGATAGAGGAAACTGTCGCAGTCCATTGGGGTAGTGGCCAATCCTGTCGCCTTCTGGGGGCGACGACCCTGGTTCGAATCCAGGATGGACTACTTCTCTTAGACCCACAGTCGAGCTACTGCGTTCAAAACCAGTATTTCATCTGCACGCATCATGGCGCTTCAGTCCCTGATTTTGGACCCGAAACAGGGGGGTCTTACTTCTCGACATCGAGCAACGCGATTCGCTCGTGAACGACCGCCACGAGGTCGCCCGCGGTTGCATCGAGTTCGCGGTCGGTGACTCCGTACCAGTCCCTGATCGCCGCCGTATCGAACGAACGATCCGTCCCGTTCCGGTCGCTCCCCGCCCCGCCCTCGAACCACTCTTCGACGCGGGTGGCGGCGGCATCGAGGTCGGCCGTCGGCCGTTCGGCGCCCGGAACATCGCCGAAATCGGCGATGACGACGGTCGCCCGGGTCCGTCCCTCCGAGACGCCGAATCGAAGCGCCCGCTCGATCTGTCTACAGCCGGCGACGTACAGGAGTATCTCGACGGCGGGGTCGCGCGCGACGGCCTCATCCCTGGCGATCGCTCGCGCGGCCAGCCGGGTCGCGAGCCGAAGCGCGTCCTCCGAGACCACCAGATCCGCGTCGAACGTCTGGACGACCGCGCCGGTCTCCGCGCTCACCTCCCGGACGGACGCGAGGAACGTGTCGAGGTCGTCGATCCTCACCGTTCCGGTGCGGACGGTGAGCGGCGGCTCGGGGGTTGGTGCCTCCTCGGGCATCGCTCCGACGTCCGTCATTTGAAATCACCGAGGTTCGCCTGCCCCGATCCGCCCTCCTCACGCGAGGCCCCGGCCGTCGCCGCCGCGGAGGCCGACCGGTCCGCCCGAACCCCCTCCATCGAGGGGTCCTCGTGGCCGGCGTTTTCAAGGATCCGCTCGGCGGTCCGCTCCCGTCCGCGCAACGCGCCCAACACCACCGCCTTTTCGGCCTCCCGAAGGTCCGCTCGACCCCCGATCCCGGCTTCGTACAGGCGACGCGCCCGTTTTCGACCGATCCCTCGGACGCCGGCGAGGTCCAACAGCTCCTCGCGGACGCCGTATTCGACACGTTTCCTCGCCTCTCGAACCGCGAGGATCGCGTCGCCGTCGACGCCCTCCACGTCGCGCGCGAGCGTCTCCGCCGCCCGAAGCAGCCACTCCGCCGTCTCGACTTTCCCGCGGACGTCGCCAGGGCCGACGCCGTAGCGCTCGGTGATCCGATCCTCGTCGACCTCGCTCGCCCAGTCCTCCAGCAGGCGGGCGGTCTTCAGCGAGGCGAGCCAGTCCTCGAAGTTGACGTCGTCGTATGCAGACGGCGGATCCCCGAGCAGTTCCTCCTCGCGTTCATATAGGAGCTCCTCGTACGTCTCGCGGTCGCCGGATTTCAAGTAGAGCTCGTAGGTGTCCGGCGTCCGGCTGACGAGGTGATAGAGTCCGAGCGGCGTGAGTTCGCGGGCCGCCCCCTCCGTCTTCTCCTCGCTGGCGCTTTCGCCATCCGCGCCTCCCGCGCCCCTCGCGCCGGTCTCGGCCCCAGCGTCAACGTCCGACAGCGAGTAGGTTCCGAACGGCCCGTCGTCACCTTCCTCTGAGCCCTCGCTGGTTTCGATCCCATCTCCATCGCCCTCGACGCCGGTCCCCGAGAAGGCGTAGTCGGCGGATCGGTCGTCCCCGCCGTCCGCACAGGCCTCCCGAAGGCCGTCGATCATCGTCGCGGCGCTCATCGGATCGAGGTAGAGCCGGGAGACGGTGTGGCCGATCCCCGTCGCCGTGAGCGTCTCGCGGTTTCCGCTCCACTCCCGTTCGATGAACCCGTTTATCTCCAGGTACTCGAGCACCCGATCGGTGACGCTTTCGAGCCGCCCCGCGTCGTCGGTCTGGGTCGCATAGAGGGTGTTATCGAGGAACTCGAGTAACCCCTCGCGGGTCGAAGCGAACCCGGAGGCGACGGTGGCGAGGACGTGTGTCCGGAGCGCGGGTTCGACGGCGAGCTTCGAGCGAACGGGTTCGGCCTCCGCCCAAATGTAGCGATCGAACAGTTCGTCCATCGTGTCGGCGCTGGACGCGAGCAACACCGCCTCGCCGTACGGGTCGAGCCCCGGCCGTCCTGCGCGACCACACATCTGATGTACCTCCAGCACGTCGAGCGGTTTCATCCCGCCGTAGTCCCCGTCGTATCGTCGCCAGTCGCGCACGATCACCCGGCGTGCGGGCGTGTTGACCCCGGCGGCGAGCGTCGGCGTCGCACAGACGCACTTGACGAGCCGGTCGCGGAAGGCGTCCTCGATGAGCGACCGATGTTCGCTCGCCAGCCCGGCGTGGTGGAACGCGGTCCCCTCCTCGACCGCGCTCGCGAGGTCGGTGGACGTGTCGGTGTCGGAGACGTCCCGGAGTTCCGCCGCGAGCTCGCGGAGCTGCTCGCGCTCCTCGTCGGTCAGCCTGCTCGCGGTCACCTCCCCTAACCGACGTGCCGCCGACTCCGCGTTGCGTCGGGAGTTGACGAAGACGAGCGAGGAGCCGGCCTGCCCGTCCGCCTCCGTATCGAGCGCGTCGGCGACGAGCGCGGCCGTTTGGTCGCCGCCGCGGTCGACGCGTACCTCCCGTTGGCTCCCGTCGTCGAAGTTGATCGCGTTGCCGTAGTGGACGCCGATCCGGAGGTCGATGGGTCGCCAGTCGGACTCGACGAGTTCGGCGTCGAGCCAGTCGGCGATGACGTCCGCGTTGCCGACGGTCGCCGAAAGCGCCACCGTCTGCAAGCCGGGGTTCACCCGTCGGAGCTTCGCCAGCGTCACTTCGAGCGTGGGGCCCCGGTGTGAATCGTCGACGAGGTGGACCTCATCGCTCACGACACAGGTCAGATCGTCGATCCACGGCGCGCCGTTTCGGACGAGTGAGTCGACCTTCTCGCTCGTGGCGACGATGATGTCCCGCGTCGCGAGCCACTCGCCGTCGGAGTCGTAGTTGCCTGTCGAGACGCCGACGGTGACCCCGTGATCCTCCCAGCGTTCGAACTCGGCCTTCTTCTCGCTCGCGAGCGCGCGAAGCGGGACGATGTAGAGCGCCTTACCGCCGCGTTCGACCGCCGACAGCATGGCGAGTTCGGCGATGAGCGTCTTTCCGGACGCCGTGGGGACCGCGGCCACGAGGCTCTCGCCGTTGAGGATCCCCGCCTCGACGGCCGCCGCCTGCGGCGGGTACAGCTCCGCGACGCCCTCCGCCTCCAACGCGTCACCGACGCCTGCGGGGAGGCCGGAGAGCGAACTCGGCTTCATATACGCCGATTGTTCCCGATCCGGTTTAACACGTCGGAAGACGATGATGCGGATAGAATCGTGCATCCAGGGAGGATGATACGGTCGGCATCGTGCAGTCAGACTCGAAAGCCCCACCCGTGGGTTGTTCGATATCTTTTTTTTATATCCGGGAGTGCGGCCCCTTCGTCTTCAGTTTATAAGCAATACGTTGACTCGGCGGCCCCCGCGCTATCCGCGAATGTGTTTGAGGACCGCGTCCGTATCGTTCGGGACGGGTTCCGGGTCGCCGCCGGCCTCGTAGGCCGCGTCGGGATCTTTTAAGAGGTGTCCGGTGGTCAGACAGACGACGCGCTCGTCGTCGTCGACGACCCCCTGTCGGCGGAGCTTTTTGAGCC
>PWGU01000047.1 GCA_003554605.1 Halorubrum sp. | reverse complement strand
CTCGAGGCGCGCTACACCGCGCCGACCCGCGAGACGGAGGCGGTCTCGCTCGTGAAATCACGCTCCACCATCCTCCGATACATCGAGGAGGTGATCACGGGCGCGGAGTACGAACTTGCCGTCTCGCTCACGCCCGACCTGCTTCGTCGCTTCCGCGAGGAGCTCGCGAGACAGGTCGCCTCCGGCGTCAGCGTGGAGCTGTTGGTGACGCCGGCGTCCCGCGCGCCCGACCCCGATCGGTTCGACTACTCTGAGGTGGCGACGATCGCCCGGGCGCGCCGCGGGATCACGACGCCCGTGCTCGCGGTCGGTGACGGCGAGTACTCCGTCTACGCGACACAGGACGCCCTTCGTGATGACCGCGAGCGATACGGCGTGATCTTCAATCGCTCGGCGCTCGGCTTCCTCGTCTCCGGCTTCTTCGGCACCGTCCTCTGGACGACCGCCGAGACGCTCACCGACGACGGGCGGGAACGACCGTTCCCCCGGCGATACGCCTCGATCCGGCGGGCCGTCAAGGACGTTCGCGAACTCGACGGGGAGTTCTACGCCGCCGTCGAGGGGAGGAATATCGAGACCGGCGCGCCCGTCACCGTGCGAGGCCGCGTCGTCGACGTCGCCTTCGAGGACACCGAGGAGGTCGCCTCGCTCGTCGTCGAGACCGAGACGGGCCGCGTCGAGATCGGCGGGCGCGTCGCCGCCTTGGAGGACGTTGAGGGCCAGACGATCGTTCTGGGCCGGGAGTCGATTCCGGAGCTATAAAAGGGACCGTTTATCGAACCGTGTAGGTGGTCAGCGTCGACGAGGAGCCGCCGCCGGAGGCGGTCCAGATGACGCGGAGCTGATCGCCGCCCTCGAACTCGCCGTTGCCGTCCCAATCACCGTCCGCCCAGTCGACGGAGTCGCCGGCGGTGATCCGGCCGTCATCGCCCGCCCACGCCGCGCCGAGGTCGTCGTCGTCGAAGGTTATTGTCGCGCCGTTCACAGTCCCGCGCACGCGGTCAGCGTCGATGCTCTGCCCGCTGACGTGCGTCAGGGTGACGTTCGTGGTATCCTCGCCGCTCCCGCTCTGACTCCAGTCGTAGCTCGCGCTCGGGGAGGTGTCGCGCAGCGAATCGCCGAGGCCGAGGACGAACGTCCCGACGACCGCCGCGAGGATAACCGTGATCGCGACCATCAGGATGACCCCAATGACGGGCGAAACGGCCCGTTTTTCCGTAAAGAGCGTACGAAGGTTCATGATCAACGAGTGATACGTCGCCGACGGGAATAAAACAGCCGTGAGAGGTGGGTAGCGGACCACGTCGTGTCAGGGTGGTCGGCCCGGCCGGTCCGTCCGAGCGCGTCCGTCGATCCGGCCGGTCCGTCCGAGCGCGTCCGTCGATCCGGCCGATCAGTCCATCGGCCCGATCGATCAGTCCGAATGCGCCCGCCGAAACGGCCCTGGCGGTAACATGAGATCATCGAGCTCCGGGAGGCCCTTTAGATTGAAGACAATCTGCAGACGATCGGTCGCGGGATAGCCGTTACACGAGAGCCGGAAGCCGCGCTCGGCGAGCTCGTCGGGCAGGATCGTGTTCGCCGGCTGTGAGAGCTCACCCTCCGCGAGATAGACCGCACAGTTCGCGCACGCCCCACCCCGACAGGAGAACGGCCAGGTGAACCCACGCCCCTCCGCCGCCTCCAGGAGGGTCTCGGTCGGCTCGACGAGGAGGCGGCCGTAATCGGTATCGGCGAGGTCGGCGGCGGCCGCCTTCTCGAACAGCTCCGGGTCCGAAAGCGACCAGCCGTAGTCGTCCACCACCTCGTAATCGAGGAACTCGACGCGGGTGGTGTGGACCCCGTCGTCGTCATCCCGAAGGTCGACGGTGGCCGGATCGGCGCTCCCATCGCCGTTGCGGTCGCCCCGCTGGAGCGTCCCGTACGCTCGTCGCACGAGCTGGAACTCCTCCAAGCTCCCGCCCTGGTCGGGGTGGACCTCCTTGACGCGCTCACGATAGGCACGCCGGATCTCGTCGTCATCGGCATCGACGTCGATCCCCAGCACGTCGAACGGGGAGACCATTGCGTACCCGAACATAGTCGCGTCGGGTTCATAAGCGCCCCCACTTCGTCCGTGCGGGGCGACACCCAGGGGGTCGCTCCGGCGGCCCGTATTTAAGTATCCCCCATGAGAGACGGGTGCATGAACGCGACACGCTTTCTGTTCGTCTCCGCCGACTCGGCGCTGATCACCGACCTCGCCTGGCGGGTTCACCGGGAGGGCTACGAAGTCAAATACTTCATCGCGGCCGAAAGCGACCGGCAGATCGGCGACGGCTTCGTTCCCAAAACCGACGATTGGCGGGCGGAGGTCGACTGGGCGGACGTGATCGTCTTCGATGACATCTGGGTCGGCGGCGACATCGGGACCGGCGCGCTCGCCGAGGAGTTGAGAGCGGACGGGAAGGCGGTGGTCGGCGGGACGGAGAACACCGACCGGCTGGAGGAGGACCGCGGCTACGCGATGGAGGTGTTGGAGGATCACGGCGTCACCACGATCGACCACCACATCTTTTCGGAGTTCGACGACGGGATCGCCCACGTCCGGGAGCACCCAGCTCCGTACGTTATCAAGCCGCTCGGGGAGGTGCAGAACGTCAAACGGCTGCTCTATGTGGGCAACGAGGACGATGGAAGCGACGTCATCGACGTCCTCCGGGCGTATAAAAAGGCGTGGGGCCACCGGATGAAGGGCTTTCAGCTGCAGCGGAAAGTCGAGGGCGTCGAGGTGGCCATCTGCGGCTTTTTTAACGGCGAACGGTTCATCGACCGGGTGAATTTCAACTTCGAGCACAAGAAGCTCTTCCCCGGCAACATCGGGCCCTCCACCGGCGAGATGGGGACCTCGATGTTCTGGGCGGGACAGAACAGGCTTTATAAGGAGACACTCGGAAAACTTGCGGACTGGCTCGCCGAGGAGGGCTACGTCGGCAGCATCGACATCAACTGTATCGTCAACGAGGACGGGATCTACCCGTTGGAGTTCACGCCGCGGTTCGGCTATCCAACTATCGCCTTACAGGAGGAGTCGATCGAATCGTCCACCGGCGAGTTCTTCGCCGCCCTCGCACGCGGCGAGGTGCCCGATTTCGAGGTCCACAACGGCTATCAGGTCGCCGTCCGGGTCGTGTTGCCGCCGTTCCCGTTCAACGACGAGCAAACCTACGACGAGAGCTCCCGCAACGCCGCCGTCGTCTTCGGAACTGAGGGCCACGAGGGGATCCACATCGAGGACGCGAAACGGGTCGACGGCCAGTGGCGTGTCGCCGGCGAGAACGGGATGCCCATCGTCGTCACCGGCAAGGGCGACACGATGGGTGCCGCCCGCGAACAGTGTTATCGCCGGATCGACGGGATCGTGATGCCAAACATGTACTACCGCGACGACATCGGCGAGCGCTGGATCGACGGCGACGGGGACCGCTTACAGGCGTGGGGGTACCTCGGCCCCTGAGCGGCTCACAAAAGGCGATTACTGGCGCTAGGGTCACCTCACATGAAGCGACCCCGCGTATCGGTTCTCGGCGTCCGCCGTGTTCGGAAGGCGGGTCATGTCGGTCGGGTCGAACGGCCGGGGCGCGGACGCGACAGCCGTCGGGCCGTCGGGAAGCGACGGATCCTCCTCGTGACCCGGAAGCGCTTCGAACGTCGCTTCGGGGATCGGTCCCCGCTCGGAGTCCGGCGCATCCGTGCCGGCGGTTCGCGTGAACGCAGGAGAGGTCTCAGTCGTGTACTACTGGTGGCACACCCCTACCGACACCCCCATACATCATAAACGTTCATGTAGTATGTGGTCGGTTACCACTGGGCGACCTGCGGTAGGCCGCGGGAACGTCGGGCCAATATATCGACCCGAACACGTTCGGTGGGCATTTCAGTCGTTGGGAACGCGCGAAATGGGGTTGCGGGGTGGAGGATAAGAGGCGATATGGTTGAAAAGACGAACCGGAACGGCGGCGAGTGTGGCCCACGCTCGGCGGATGGGCGTCGATTCGAGGTGTTCCTCCGCGAGGACGCGCCCGACCCGATGCGACACGTCGGGACGGTGGCCGCGCCGACGCCCGACGTCGCCCACGAGGAGGCGAGCAAGCTCTTCGGGTGGTACGCTCGCGACATCTGGGTGACGCCCGCGGCCGAGGTACACCGATACTCCGCCGAGCGGTTGGGCCGATCGGCGGAGTCCGCCGATCCACCACAAAACGGGGACGGGACGGCCCAAGCGTCCGGGTCGAGCGCGGAGTCGCGTGTCCGCGAGGAGACCGAAGGCACCCCGTTCGTCCGCTGTGGCGGCGTCGTTCCGGAGGAGGACCGCGACGACGAAGCCGACGGTCGGCCGGTGAGAACCCACGAGGGGTCCGAGCAATGATCTCCGTGAGCAAGCTCCTCTGTGGGCTCGACGCCGAGGGCGACGGCCTCCGATACGACGCCGCCGACGAGTCCTCGAAGCCACAGATCGCGGAGGAACGCCAGCGGCGGCCGGTCGTCGTCTGGAACACGACGAAGCGATGTAACCTCCGCTGTGAACACTGCTATGCCGCCGCCGATCACACCGGTGCGCCGGGCGAACTGACGACGGCGGAGGGGAAGGCGCTGCTCGATGACCTCGCCGATTTCGGGGCCCCCGTCGTCCTCTTTTCGGGCGGGGAGCCGCTCGTCCGCGAGGACCTGCCCGAACTCGTCGCCCACGCCGCCGACAGGGGCCTCCGACCGGTGCTCTCGACGAACGGCACGCTGCTCACCCGCGAGCGCGTTCGCGAGCTCCAGGACGCGGGGCTGAAATACGCCGGCATCTCCGTCGACGGACTCCGGGCACGGAACGACCGGATCCGCGGGCAGGAGGGCGCGTTCGACGCGGCGGTTCGGGGGATCGAGGCGTGTCTTGACGTCGGCGTGAAGACGGGGCTGCGTTACACGATCACCGAGCACAACGTCGCCGACCTCGAAGGCGTGGTCGACCTCCTCGTCGACGTCGGCGTCGACCGCTTCTGTTTTTATCACCTCGATTACGGCGGGCGGGGCGCACAGGTCGCCGACGCCGACCTCTCCCCGGAGGCGACCCGCGAGGCCGTCGACCGGCTCTGTACGCTCACCCGCGAGTACCACGACGAAGGCGAGGAGATCGAAACGCTGCTCGTGGGCAACTACGCCGACGCGGGCTACCTCGTCGAGTACGCCCGTCGGGAGTTCGGCGAGGCACACGCGAGACGGGTCCGGCGATATCTCGAACGCAACGGCGGCGACCCGACCGGCGAGCGGGTCGCCGACGTCGACCCCGTCGGTAACGTCCACCTTACACAGTTCTGGCAGGGCTACGCGCTCGGAAACGTCAAGGACCGGCCGTTCGGTGAGATCTGGTCGGACGAGTCGAACCCGCTCCTCGCACGGCTTCGTGAACGAGAGTCACACCTCACGGGGCGCTGCCGGGAGTGTACCTATCAGGACATCTGTCGGGGCGGCTCCCGGCTCCGGGCGCTCGCCGTTCACGGCGACCCGTTCGCACCCGATCCGAAGTGTTACCTCACCGACGGCGAGCGGGCCTCGGAGGGGCCGGCCGCCGAACGGGCCTCTGGAACGACGAGCTGAAAACAGAGCGAGCCGGAACGGGCCGGCCGATCACGACGTGGGACGGCGCGGCGGACGGCGATGCGGTGGAAGGCGGATGACCGATCCGCGTGGATTACTCGGGCTCGGATCCACCGGGCACGGCGAGGCCGTACTTCTCGGAGAACCGCTCATCTGAGACCTCCCCGCGGGCGACGCCGATGGCGTCACGGACGAGCTCAACGGCCGTCTCGTCCATCGCCGGGACCGGGACCAACGGTTCGTCCGTCTCCGTCACGAGGACCGGAGGATCGTCCGGATCCGTGACGGGGATCGGGAGATCGCGTTCGCTCGATTCCTCGCGCCGCTCCCCGTTCGGTGCGGGCTCGGGCGATCGGTCCAGGGGGTCGTCGTCGGAGTGTGGTGACTCGCTCATGGATCGATCAACGACCCACGCCGCCCTCCCTGTATCCCTTCATTCCTCAATGATTTTAAATACGAACGGCGAAACACCTACCCGACATCGCGACGAGGGCCCACGTATGCAGGCACGTGATCTGATGGTCGAGGACGTGGTGACGGTGGCGGCCGACGCGGACGTTTCGGACGTCTTCCGGAAGTTCGCCCGCCATTCCTTCTCCGGGTTTCCCGTCGTCGAGGCGGACGGAACCGTCGTGGGGATCGTCACGGAGTCGGACCTCGTGGACCTCTTCGAGGCGGCAGAGGAGACCCTCTGGATACCGATCGGGCTTCCGCCGTTCGTCGACACGCTCACCTACCAGGTCAAACCGCCATGGAGGGACCTCGACCTCGGCGTCGACCTCGTCCGTAACGCCGACCGGCCGATCCGCGACGTGATGAGCACGGACCTCGCGACGGTGACGCCGGGGACCGACGTCGAGGAGGTCCTCAAGCTTCTCTCCTCGACTGACCCCGACATCAACCGACTCCCGGTGGTCGACGACGAGGGTGCCCTCGTGGGACTGATCGCCAGACAGGACGTGATCCGGGCGATATACGAACGGCGGATGGAGGGGTAAGAGTCGGGGTGTCCGAGGTGGCACGCTGCGGTTCACTTCGGACGCGACGGGAACGGTTCGATCTGTTCGATGATCGCGTCGGCGACCCGGTGGGGCTCCTCGTGGACGACCCAGTGGGTGGCACCTTGGATCGTGAGCAGTCGCCCGTCCGCACAGTAATCGACGCTGCGGGTCGCCATCGACTTCCGGAGGAATCGGTCGCCGTCCCCCCAGATCACGAGCGTCGGCACCGACACGCGCGTCTCAGCCGGCGTCGGCCGGTCGCGGACGATCGCCCGGTACCAGTTCACCATCGCCTCGAAGGCGCCCTCGCGGTCCCACGCCCGCCGGTAGCGGTTGAAGTCCTCCTCGCTGAAGGTTCCGGGAAGGCTGGTGTCGCGCAACGCCCGGGTCGCGAGCCGCCAGTCGCCGGCACGGGCGACCGCCTCGGGCAGTTTGGGGAGCTGAAACGCCAGGATATACCAACTTTTGAGCCGCTGGTCCCACGATCGGCGAAGGGTCTCCTCGAAGACCGTCGGGTGCGGGACGTTGACCGCGATGAGGTCCGACAGCCGGTCCGGGTAATGCAGCGCGGTCCACCAGGCGACCGCAGCGCCCCAGTCGTGGCCAGCGATCGCGGCCGTCTCCCGGTCGTAGGCGTCGATAAGGCCGATGACGTCCGCAGCAAGCGTCCCGATCCGATACTCCGAAACCGCCGACGGCTTCTCCGAGAGGTTGTACCCCCGCTGGTCCGGCACGACGACGCGGTAACCCGCGTTCACGAGCGGGCGGATCGCGCGATGCCAACCGTACCAGAACTCCGGAAAGCCGTGAAGCAGGACGAGGAGTTTCCCGTCCGGCGGACCGGCCTCGACGACGTGCAGTCGAACGCCGTTCGTCTCGACCATCCGCGACTCGCCGGGCACGTCCTCCGGAATCTCGTCCGGCGGGATCGAAACGTTCGGGCTGACGTCGATCGGGACCTCGGTCATGGCCCATAGATCGGACGCCGAGAATAAATAACTACGAGCGGCCGCCGAGAACCGATCACCAACAGGTGCGCCCTACTCGCGAGCCGCCTCGAAGGCCGCCTGCAAGTCGGCTTTGAGGTCATCGATGTGTTCGATCCCGACCGAGACGCGGATCAGGCCGTCGGTGAGCCCCGCCGCGAGCCGCTCCTCCCGAGGGATCGCGGCGTGGGTCATCGCCGCCGGTTGTTCGATGAGGCTCTCGACGCCGCCGAGCGACTCCGCGAGCGTGAACACCTCCGTCTCGCGCACGACCGTGGAGGCCTCTTCCAGGGTGCCGTCGAACTCGAACGAGAGCATCCCACCGAAGTCGTCCATCTGTTCGGCCGCCAGGTCGTGTTGCGGGTGTGAGTCGAGCCCCGGATAATAAACGCGGTCGACGTCCTCGTGGTCGTCGAGCCACTCCGCGAGCGCCGCGGCGTTCTCGCAGTGACGGTCCATCCGGACCGGGAGCGTCTTCGTTCCGCGGAGGACGAGGAAGCAGTCGAACGGCCCCGGCGTCGCGCCGACCGAGTTCTGATAGAACCCGAGCCGCTCGTCGAGCTCCGCGTCGTCAACGACGAGCGCGCCGCCGATGACGTCGGAGTGGCCGCCGAGGTACTTCGTCAACGATTGGACGACGATATCCGCGCCGTGTTCGAGCGGCCGCTGGAGATACGGCGTCGCGAACGTGTTGTCGACCGCACAGAGCGCGTCGGCGTCGGCGGCGATCGACGAGAGCGCCGCGATGTCGTTCACGTTCATAAGCGGGTTCGTCGGCGTCTCGATCCAGATGAGCGCCGTCTCCTCACGAACCGCGTCACGGACCGCATCGAGGTCGGTGGTGTCGACGAACGTCGTCTCGATGTCGTACTGGTCGTACACCTGCGTGAGGATCCGGTGGGTACCGCCGTAGACGTCGTCGCCGGCGACGACGTGGTCGCCCGCCGAGAGGAGGTTTAACACGGTGTTTATCGCGCCCATCCCCGAGGCGAAACAGCGGGCGTGGCTCCCGGACTCGAGCGAGGCGAGGTTCGTCTCGAGGTCCGTCCGGGTCGGGTTGCCCGTTCGTGAGTACTCGAAGCCGCGGTGGTCGCCGGGGCCGTCCTGTTCGTACGTGGAGTTGGCGTGGATGGGCGTCATCAGCGCGCCCGTCTCCGGGTCCGGCTCCTGGCCGGCGTGGATGGCGCGCGTCTCGATCCGGGCGTCGTCGATGCCGCCGTCGGTCCGGCGTTGATCGTCCATGTTCGGTTCCTCGCCGCCCGGCGTCCTGACTCTTTTCGTTCCAGCCGCCGCCGCTGGCTTCGGATCGATATAAGCCGTCGAGGGTCACCCCCGACGGCGATCGCGTCCCCCCGATCGCTACGAACGCTGACCCACGGAGGTCAACGACGATAACCCATCGATCTTCGCGGACCGCTCGATCCCGTCCGCCTCGACGAGGTGGACGATGGGGCAGTCGAGCGCCGTCAGCAGACATCGCATCTCGGTTCCCTCCTCCGAGCCGGTAGGTACGTTCTTTGCCGGGATCTGGATCTCCTTTCCAGTCTGGGGGTTGCGTCCCGTGCGTGCGGAGCGGTTGCTCGACGTGACGAGCGAGACGACGCCGTCCAGCCCGTCGCCCTCGGCGAGCGCGTCCGGGAGGTGCCGAAGCGCGCCGTCGTCGATCGGGCCGTCGTAGACGACCGCACCCTGCTCACGGCGGCGCGCCTGCGCGGCCACACCCTGGAGCACCCGGCGCGCGGCGTCCGTGTCCCGTGCCTCCTCCGGGGTGATCCCGACGACCGGACACACCTCGGAGGCGGCGAGCAGCGTACAGGAGTCGTACTGAACCGCCGCGTCGTCGATCAGCCAGCCACACACGTAGAGGTACTCGTCCCCGTGCCGGCAGCGCGTGAGCGACAGCAGGGCGTAGAACGGGACAGGCGCGTCGTTCGGCTGCACGACGATCGGGCAGACGATCGTCGAGCTGACCGCGACGTCACCCACGACGACCTCCTCGCCCCACCCGTCCATATCGGCCTCCTCGACCGTGAAGCGAACCGAACCGTCAACTGCCGTCGGAACGATCGCGAGTTCCTCGGACGCCCCATCGGCGTTGGGGGCGACACCCGCGACGCAGACGCCCTCCCTCGTCGCAAACGCGGCCACCCGCCGACGGCCGTCGACGTCCGTCGAGAACGTCGTTTGCTGCCGGCTGGAGTCGCCGCTCCCCCAACACCAGAGCGCCCCCTCGTCGTCGACGCCACAACGGGCGGCCTCACCGGTCAGATACTGGATGACGCGGCGTGGGGTCACCTCGTCGGCGACGGCGGGGCCACCCCGCGGCAGGCGAGCGTCCGGCAGACAGACGCACAGCCGTTCGCCGAGGGTCGGCTCGTCGTCGAGATACGTATAGAGCGCGTCGATGTCGGCCGCGAACGCCTCGGAGACGCTGTCTCCGTCGGACACCACGTCCTCGCTGTCCTCGCTGTCATCACCGCCCTCATTGGCGTCGTCGAACGGCACGACCGCATTCTTGCGCCGGTTCGACCGGGTGGAGTTGTAGTTCTTCGCCGGCGAAACGATATCGCCGTCGGTGAGCCACCCCTCGAGGGTGACGGAGCCCGAGAAGGACCCCGCGGTGGCGCGAACCTCGGCCGGAACGTGTTCGATGGCCCGATCGCCGAGGTCGTAGGCGGCGGCCGTCTCGGCCCCCTGACGGAAACCGAGCATCGCGCCACTCATCGCCGCCGCGGGCGACGACGTCGTCTTCGTGACCCTCGCCGCGGCACGATCGACGCAGCCGGCCATCGACGTGGCGGCCGCCAGCCCGGCGGCAGCGAGGACGCTGCGACGGGTAATCCCCCGTCGCTCGGTCGCGTTCACGCCCACTGGGCGACCGTTCACATCCCTATCTCGACCGACGGCTACGTGCATGATAGACCGACATATATACGCGTTCTGAGGGCTTAAAATAGGAGCCAACGATCAACGGACGCCAACCTACGCCCCCGAATCGTGGCAGGCCGCCGGAGCGGCTCATCCCCGGTTTAAATACTCCTCCTGCACCGCCACCACCGCGGTAGAGTCCGCACAGTCGGCATACCGCCGGAGCGGTTCGGCGTTGAGTTCGAGGAACGTCTCGCCCCACGTGAACTTCGAGAGGACTCCTTCGGCGGCGTCGGGCTCGCCGAGGATCGAGAGCGCGGCGGCGAACGCCTCGACGGTGGTGAGCCGCATCGGCCGACCGAAATTGACCGGGTTGCCCGCGAGGAGATACGGCAGCGCCCGGTGCTCGCCCGGCAGCGAGAACCGCTTTTCGCCGGCGGACTCCCACGAGCAGTCGAGCGCGACGAGCGCATCCTCGCGGGCGAGATCGGCGTCGGCGGGCGAGAGCGCCCGCTCCGCGTGGGGGTTTAATACCACGCCGTACGGCGTCGCCCGATCCGATCGGTGCAGCGTCGCGAGGTCGAACCGCGCAAGCTTGCGCGCGGTACACTTCGCGGGGTCGTCGTCGCCCTCGTACCGAACGTGAAGCTCCACGACGGAGTTCGGACGCTGTCGGTTATAAACGGCGCGGGAGTGGGCCCCACGCCGATGGAACGGAGTGGACCGCCGCCGATCAGTCGTCGTCCGACGGCGTCGTCTCGTCCGTGGCTGCGTCCTCCGCCGTCACGGCACCCTCCTCCCGCTTCGCCGCCGAGCCACGGCCGAAGAGACGTTGCCAGAGCGACCGCGTGTCGGGCCGCTCACAGAGCAGCACCGATGTCTCGACCTCGTTCACGATGTCGTAGACGAGCGACCCGCTGAAGAGCCGCGAGAGGAGCCCACGCTCGGTCGCGCCGATGATCACCATCGAGGAGTCGCGGGAGCGGCGGGAGATGGCCGTCTCGACGTCGCCCTCGACGTCGACGGTGAGCGTCGCGTTCCCGAGGTCGTGTTCCTGTGCCCAGCGGCTGAGGAACTCGGTGCCGGCCGCACGCTTCGACTCGTCGTCGACGACGTACAACAGCTCGATCTCCGAACCGCGGCCGTCACGAAGCACGCGGGCGACCTCCGCGGAGAGGTCGGAGTCGGTGCCGCCGGCGGTCGGCACGAGCACGTGTGACGGATCGAAGCCGCGGTCTTTCAACACGAGGAAGTCACACGGGAGCTGGCGGGTGAGCTCATCGAGTCCACGGGAGGTCGTCCCGGAGGACCAGAACGGCTGGTTTGCCCACCCCATCACCACGAGGTCCGCGTTTCCGGTCGCGGCCGCATCGAAGATCTCCTCGAAGGACCGGTGGGAGATGGCGGTCTTCGTCTCCACCTCGACGTCGAGCGTTTCGGCGCTCTCACGGGCGGAGTTGAGCAACCGGTCGGATTCGGCGTCGATCTGTTCGAGGTGCTCGGCACCCGCATACAGCGGCGTCTGATCGGGAATGGTGACGATGTGCACCGCCTCAACGACGCCGTCGTTCGCCTTCGCCATCACCGAGGCCAGCTCGATAAGCTCGCTCTCGGTGCGGGGGTTCGCGAGCGGCACCATCACCCGGTAGTCGCTCTTGTCGGGCTGGACGGACTCCGCCGCCGAGACCGCCGCATCGGGCATCTCGTCGGCGCGGTCGAGGACGTACTGACCCAGATAGCCCTGATGGGTCGTTTCCCCACGCGCGTACAGGAAGTACCACAGGACCGACCCGACGACGAACGCCGCCGACAACGCGATCTCGACCGGGCTCATGAAGGCGATCAGCCCGAGCGAGAGGACGATCCCCGCGATCGGTGTGATCGGGTACAGCGGGACCGTGAAGTCCGGGTCGTAATCCGGGACGTCGGCCTCGCGGAAGACGATGAGCGCGGCGTTCATCAGCGCATAGACGATGAGGTGGAGCACCGACGCCGCCTGTGCGAGGATCGCGAGGTCCTGGCCGAGCAGGATGATGAAAAAGACGATCATCCCCCCGGTGAGCAGGATGGACCGGTACGGCGTGGAGTACTGCGGGGGGATCTCGTTGAGCCAGTTGGTGACGATCTTATCGCGACCCATCGCGAAGTTGATCCGCGCCGACGAGAGGATCGAGGCGTTCGCGGAGGAAGCGGTCGCGAGCAGCGCGCCGAGAGTCATGATCGTGGCGGCCGCGGCGGCGATCCCGCCGATGCCGAACAGCTCGGCCGGGAAGGCGAACTCGGCGGCCTGTGCGACCGGCGCGTCGAGGTCGAGCTCCGTCCATGGGACGACGCCGAGCATGATCGTCACGAGGATCCCGTAGATGACGGTGACGGTGAGCACCGATCCGATGATCGCGATCGGGAGGTTTCGACCGGGGTTTTTCAGCTCCTCGGCGACCGTCGCGATCTTCGCGTAGCCCAAGAAGGAGACGAAGACGAGCGCGGTGGCGGGGAGGATCGCCCCGTAGCCCTGTTCGGTGGGTGCCCAGCCGCCGTCGCCGACGATGGTCCCGTAATCGAACGAGAACCAACCCGCGACGGCGAACGCGCCGAGGATGAGAAGCAGGAGGGTGACGATCACCGTCTGGATCCCCCCTGTCTCTTTCGCACCGATGTAGTTGACGCCGACGAAGACGACGCCGGCGATGAGCGCGCCTATCTGGATCTGGGTGATGGTAAAGAAGCCGAAATCGAACGACGGGATGAGCGCGATCGTACCGATAAGCGGTAACGCGACGGTGGCGTCCCCGGCGAACGAGACGAGATACTGGCCGAACCCGATCGAGTAGAACGCGGAGGCGAACGCCAGCCCAAGCCAGTCACCGAGGCCCGCGATCGAGCCGAACATCGGCCCGAGCGCCCGGTTGACGAAGTAGTAGCCGCCGCCGGCTTTCGGCATCGCCGTCCCCAACTCGGAGACCGAAAGCGCGTTCACGAGGGCGATGAACCCGCCGATCAGGAACGAGACGACGACGATGGGTCCGGCCTCCTGTGCGGCGACCCCCGGGAGGACGAAGATCCCCGCGCCGATCATCGTGCCGATCCCGATCGTCAGCGCGGAGACGAGCCCGAGGTCTTTCGCCAGCTCCTCGTCGCTCATGATGTGCGGGTGTGGGGGGCGACGAACGGGGCGGAGCCCCCGCCGGTCGTTCCGCCCGATTTCCCTGTCGATGCCTGTTCCGTCCGTTCGTTCGTGCTCAAGTGCATGGAAGCAGCCTTTGTGATAGCCGAGGAGGTTTCCGTTTACGATGGCGTCCGGCTCGAACCACCACCGTCGGTCGTGTAAACGGGTGCGCCAGTTTGGTATAAAAACGGTTCGGCTGCGGCCGACCGGAGGGGCGCTCCCGATCGGTCACCGGTGGCCCACATCGCGTCATGAGGAACACCGTCATCCCCACGCGGCCCCGTGAAACGGCCCGTGATTCGGCGGATCGGGGGTGTCTACGGATCCGGCTGATCCGGCGGATCGATCAGTATATACACGCCGCGGACCGCGTGAATGACATGGATACGAGCGACGTCGAAGCCACCGAGGCGGAAGACGGCGCGGGAAGTCGGGCACACACCGACGAAACGGCGGGTCGGACGTTCGACCTGTCGGAGGCGGCCGTATCGGCGATCGCCTCGTCGACGCCGGCCGTCGCCGACGCGACCCTGAACGGCGGGGCGCGTGGTTCGGACTCCGAGACGCTCTCGTCGGTCCTCGTCGCCGTCGGCGGCGGCCCGCATTCGGGGGCGACCGTCGGCTTCGCACACGGGCTCGCGGAGGCGGCGGATGCGTGGCTCGAACTGTTTCACGTCGTCCCACCCGCCGAGGGAGGCGGTTCGGCGCGGGAGGACGACACTGGCGGCGGAACCGTCGCCGGCGACGTGGCAGGATCGACCGCCGGCGACATGGCAGGATCGACCGCCAGCGACGCGGCGGGATCGACCGCCGACGGCGACGACACCCGACCGATAGACGAACGGGGCGAGCGGTTGTTATCCGCGGCGGCCGACCGGCTCGGTGGGTTCGACCGCGTCGATCGATGGATGATCGAGGGGGAGTCCCCCGCGGACGCCATCGTCGAGCAGTCGGCCTACTACGACGCGGTCGTCGTCGGTGCGTCGACGACCGGGGCGGTCGGTCGGTTCGTCTTCGACTGCACGACGGACGTCGTCGTCGATGAGTCCGCCGTGCCCGTGATCGTCGTTGAGGCGGACGGTTCGACCGAGTTGATCGACGGCTAACCGTCGGCGATACCGTCATGGGCAGTCTATAAGCCACGCCGATCGCACCCTTTTATTCGATGGCGGCTGCGTTTCCCACCATGCAGGTCGGCATCGTCGCACGGAAGGGGGACCCGCGGGCCGCATCGCTCGCGAGCGACGTACGCGACGCGGTCGAAACGCGCGACGCCGAGGTGTGGATCGACGAGGTGACCGCCGAGTCGCTCGGGATCGGATCGGGCCGGCCGGTCTCGGCGCTCATTGATTGTGACCTCGCCGTTTCGATCGGCGGCGACGGCACGTTGCTGTTCGCCGCGCGCAACGCGGACGGGACGCCCGTCATCGGGATCAACCTCGGCGAGGTCGGGTTTTTAAACGCGGTTCCGCCCGAGGAGGGGGAGGCGGCGGTGCTCGCGGCGGTCGAGCGGTTTCGCGACGGCGGGATGAACATACGTGAGAGCCCGCGGCTCGCGGCGAGCGTCGACGGCTGGCGATCCGTGCCGGCCGCCAACGAGGTGGTCGTCACGGGGCACCGTCGCGGTCCCGGCGGCGGGATCGACTACGAGCTGCGCATCGACGACTCGCGCTACTCCGGCGGGCACGCCGACGGCGTGCTCGTCGCGACGCCGAGCGGCTCGACCGCGTACAACCTCGCCGAGGACGGCCCGCTCGTGCATCCGGCGGTCGGCGGACTGATAGTCAACGAGATGTGCGCCTCGGACGGAATGCCCCCGCTCGTGGTCGACCTCGATGCGACGGTGACGGTGACCGTATCCGATCCGGCCGGCGCGATCGTCGTGAGCGACGGACGAAACCCGCACGCGATCGACGGGCCGGTGTCGGTGGAGATACGGCGAACGGAGCCGCCGATGCGGATCGCCGGGCCCACGGCGGACTTCTTCGAGGGGCTCAAGAAGCTCTCATGAGTCAAATCCGTATCAGAACCGTGAACGCTTCCGGTGGTGGCGGGCCATGACCGAGGCGAACGGCCTCGAACCGTTCGCCGACCAGTCGCGGATGGGCCACGCGCTCGTCGTCCTCGGCGGCGTCGTCGTCTGTCTCCTCGCCTATGTCGGGGCTGCGGCGCTCTTTTTCGGGGTCGACGTGCTCGATCACGGCGCGCCGGTCGCCGCCCGTGGTGTCGTCGCCGCGATCACCTCGCTCGGCGTGTGGGGCTATTATACGGCGGCGTTTATCCGTGGGAAGGGCGGCCCCCTGACCGACGTACTCATCTATCCGATCGTGACGATGGCGCTCGTTCCGGTCACCTTCCGATGGCTCGTCTTCGGTCCCGATTGGGCGGGGCTTCGCGAGCGGTTCAGCTTCGCCATCTTCCGGCCGGAGTTCATCGTCGAACTGGTCGTCCACGTCGTGCCCGGGGTGCTCTTTTGTGGGCTCCTGCTGACCCTGTGGGCCTCGATGCTCGGCGAGGAGCGGATCTCGGCGTGGCAGCGACGACACCTCACACCCGAGTTTCGGGCCGCGTTCGTCGAGGAGGAGGGTGACGGGACGGAAACGGGCGAGGCGGACGGCAGCGAGGACGCCGATGCCGGCCGAACCTAAGTCGGCGATGCCAGCCGAACCTAAGTCGGGCCACCGATCGATGAGCCCCGTCAGCGACCGTTGAGCAACACGACCGCGGAGAGGATACACAGCCCGCCAGCGACGGGCGCGCCGGTCACCGGTTCCGCAAAGAGGAGGGCACCGAGAACGACCGTCACGACCGGTTCGGCGGTACTCACAATCCCGGTCCGACTCGCACCGATCCGTTCGAGACCCGCGAAGAACGCCAGCACGGGCACCGCGGTCGCGACCGTCGCGACGCCGATCAGGACGGCCCAGGCGTCGAGGGTGGCCGGAACGACGACCCCGCCGGTCCCCGTTGAGATGAGGATGAACGTGACACCCGCCGCGGGCAACACGTAGGCGGTCAACACGAGCGGGTCGACCGTCTCCAACACCGCCCGGGAGGTGACGATATAGGCGGCGTAGGCGGTCGCCGCGCCGAGGACGATCACCACCCCGAATGTCGAGGCCCCGGCTGGATCGGCACCGACGACGAGCCCGACACCGCCGAGCGCGAGCGCCAACGCGAGGACGGTTCCACGGCTGATCCGCTCCCCGATGGTCGCCGCCGCGAGCACGACGACGAGCGCCGGATAGGTGTACAACACGATACCCACCATGCCGGCGGTCATGAACTCAAGCCCCAGGAAGTAGAGCCCGCTCATCGTGGCATACCCGAACGCGCCGAGCGCGAGCGCGATGACAAGCGTCCGCCCGCGAAGGGGGCAAAACCGGCCTCGAACCGCGAGGACGATCCAGACGACCATCGCCGCCCCGAGAAACCGGTAGGTCAGCACCGTCGGGATCGAGAGGCCGACCCGTTGGGCGTAGATCCCGAAGATCCCGAGCGTCCCGAACCCGACCGCGGAGACGAGCACGAGCGCGATCCCGAGGCGGTCGGCGCGGACGGCACCGGGCCGCTCCGCCACGGATCGGTCACTCGTCGGCCGTTCGTCCGGGGGACGGCCGCTCATGGGTCGACCGCGGCCTCAGCCCGTCGGAGCACCTCTCGGATCGGGAGGTCGGCCTCGGCGGCGACGGCCGCGGCGTCGTCGTACTCGGCGCTCACGTCGTAGACGTCGCCGTCGGCGGTCGAAGCGATTTTCACCCGCACCTCGAAGGACTCCCCGTCGATGTCGAGGGTCACGGTCTCGAAGACACGGTCGGCGATCCATCGGAAGCTTGCCCCCGACTGGCGGATCCCGAGCGTCCCCGTCTCGCGTGCGAGCCGTTCCGTCACGGCCGGCACGTCGGCTGGTTTGCAGATGACCGTCACGAGGTGGCCGGGGCGGGACTTCTTCATCGTCGTCGGTGTGAGCGTCACGTCACGTGCGCCGACGTCGGCGAGGCGCTCGTGCAGTCCACCGAGCACCTCCGGGGTGGCGTCATCGAGGGTCGTTTCGAGGACGATGATCTCGTCGAAACGGAGCCCAGTTCCGTCGGGACCGGAGGTCTCTACGGGTTTGGAAGCGGTCGAATTCGACACCTCGTGTCCGACGAGCGCGCGGAGGACGTTTGGATGGGTCGGGAGCGTCAACCGGCCCGCGCCGTAGCCCACGTCGACCACGTCGAGCGCCGGGAGCCGATCGACGCCCTCGGCGACGGCCCCGAGGATCGCGGCCCCGGTCGGGGTACAGAGCTCACGGTCGACGGGCCCGCCGACGAGGCTCAGGTCTGTCCGTCCAGCGATCTCGACGACCGCCGGGGCCGGGACGGGGTAGACGCCGTGGCTCATCTCGACCTGCCCGCCGCCGGTCGCGAGCGGCGTCGTCACGACTCGGTCGACATCGAGGTCGTCGAGCAGCAGCGCGGCACCGACGATGTCGGCGATGGCGTCGTCCGCGCCGACCTCGTGAAAGTGCGTGTCGTCGAGGTCGGTGCCGTGAACCGACGCCTCGGCGCGGCCGAGCAGCTCGAAGGCGTCAAGCGCGACGGATTCGACCGCCGGATCGAGCGCCAACGACTCGACCACGTCGACGACGGCCGTATAGCTCCGGTGGACGCCCGCGCCTTCGGCGTGGGTATGCCGCCCAGGCTCATCGGCGTCATGGTGATCGTGGCTGTGGTCGTCGCCGTGGGCGTGGTGATCGTGGCTGTGGTCGTCGCCGTGGGCGTGGTGATCGTGGCTG
>PWGU01000096.1 GCA_003554605.1 Halorubrum sp. | reverse complement strand
TCGTCCTGCTCGCGCCGCTCATGTTCATGGTGACGCCCGTCTGGGCGGCCGGCGCACAGACCGGCCCCGCGGACGTCGTCCCGTGGGACGAGAGCCTCCAGTGGATGAACGAGGAGACGCCACACCCCGGCGAGCTTGCGGGCCACGACAACGCGATGGAGTACTACGGCACCTACGAGCGCCCGGCCGACGACGACTTCGACTACCCCGAGGGAGCCTACGGCGTGCAATCGTGGTGGGACTACGGCCACTGGATAACTACGCGGGCCGAGCGGATCCCGAACGCCAACCCGTTCCAACAGAACGCGGGTGAGGCGGCGAACTACCTGCTCGCCCCCGACGAAGAGACGGCCGCGGAGGTCCTCGAACGCCAGAGCGAAGAGGGCGGTGACACCCGCTACGTCATGGTCGACTGGCAGATGGTCGCGCCGACCTCGAAGTTCGGCGCGCCGGTCACGTTCTATGACGACGAGGACCTCGAGCAGGAAGACTTCACCCCGCTGGTCTACCAGGCGACCGAGGAGGGCGCGCTGCAACCGGTCACCCAGCTGCGGACACAGCGCTACTACGAGAGCCAGATGGTGCAGCTGTATGCGGGCTACGGGAGCGCGATGGACCCCGAACCGGTCGTGGTGACCTACGATGTCGAGCAGGTGCAGGACCCACAGACCGGCGAGGCGCTCGAGATCCGAACGCTGCCGACCGACCCGAACGAGTTCGTCCAGCGGTATGACACGATGGAGGAGGCCGAGGAAGCCGTTGAGGACGCGCCGAACGCACAGATCGGCGGCGTCGGCGACATCCCGAGCGAACGCGTCGAGGCCCTCGAGAACTACCGGCTCGTCCACGCCGGCGACGCCCGTGGACAGGCACCGGCCGCCCCGCAGCTCCAAGCGCTCCAAGGCCTCGGCGTCGACCTCGAGGAAACGCTGGGGGTCGATCCACTCGCCGCCAGCAGCGACGACTTCGTGAAGACGTTCGAGCGCGTCCCCGGATCGTCCGTCGAGGGCAGCGGGGCCGAGCCGAACGAGGAGGTCCGAGCGACCGTCGAGATGGAGAAACCGACCGGCGAGACCTTCGCGTACACCCAGTACGCCGAGGCCGACGCCGACGGCGAGTTCGAACTGCACCTCCCGTACTCGACGACCGGCTACGACGAGTGGGGTCCCGATGAGGGCTACACGAACACGAGCGTGCAGGCGACCGGCCCGTATCAGGTCGTCTCCGAGGACGAGTCCCTCATCGGCGAGGTAAACGTGAGCGAAGCCCAGGTCATCGGCGAGGACGACACCACGCCGACGGTCGAACTCGAACCGATCGAGGAGGTCGGCGAGGACACACTCGATGAGGATCCGGGCGCCGACGACCCGGACGAAACCGACGGTGCGGATGATCCGGACGGCGAGGAGTTCGAGGAGGACGGCGAGGAGTTCGGCGGTGAGGACTCCGGCGAGGAGGGCGGCGGGGCGGGGTCGCTCGTCGCTGGCAGCGTAGGTATCCTCACGGCACCGCTTGCAGCGACCATCGCGTAGCGATGGCGACGACCCGGGCGTGGCTCGTCGTCTACTTGAAGGGGCTGGCGATGGGCGCTGCCGACGCAGTGCCCGGGGTCTCAGGCGGAACGATCGCCCTGATCGTCGGGATCTACGAGCGGCTGATAGCCGCACTAACCGCAATCGAACCGGGCCGGCTTGTGCGCGTCTGTGCCGGTGTTCAACCGGCGAGGCTCGCCGGCGCGCGGATGGCGTTCCGTGAGATGGACGGTGGATTTCTGCTCGTGCTTGGTGCAGGGATCGCAACGTCGGTCGTAGCGGTGTTGAGCGCGGTCGACGTCCTCCTGCAGACGGTCCCTGTCGCGACCTTCGGCTTCTTTTTCGGGCTGATCGCCGCCTCCGCGATCGTCCTCTTCGGCGAGGTCGACCTCTCGACGCCGGGGCGGAAGGCGGCGGCCGCGGCGGGCTTTCTCGCCGCGTTCTTAACCTCCGGATACGCCTCTACCGCCCTCGGCAACGAGCTACCGGTGATCTTCCTCGCGGGAGCCATCGCGATCAGTGCCATGATCCTGCCGGGTATCTCCGGCTCGCTACTGCTCATCGTACTGGGGCAGTACGACTATCTGTCAGCGACCCTGCGATCGTTTCTCGAGGCGCTGGTCAGCGCCGTGACGACGGGGACCGCGGAGGTCCCCGCGCTTTTGAATCTGGGGACGACGGTGGTCGTCTTTCTTTCCGGGGCCGTGGTCGGCCTTTTCACCGTCGCCCATGCGGTCAAACGGGCGCTTGCAGTCTATCGAATGGCGACGCTGGCGTTCCTCGTGAGCCTCATCTTCGGTGCGCTTCGTGCCCCGGTCGTCGAGGTGTCGATACGGATCGGCGAGCGAGGCGAAACGTGGGTGACGGCGGCACCGACGTTTCTCGCGGCGGCGATAGGCGGCGCGGCTGTCGTCCTCGTGCTGGATCGGTACACCGGAGCCATCGAGTACTGATCGCGAAGCGAGTGGCGGGGTCGCACCTGCGGGATACCGGGTTATCGTCGGTTGTCGACGTGTATCGGCGCGTGGGAGATGTGGAGGTAGGTGACCTGTGGAACGTCGGCACCGTGGAGCGGGTCGGTGCCCGCGAGCGCCTCATCGAAGTGGACCGTCCCGCCGGCCTGTAACGTCGTCTGCCCACCGACGACGGCCCCCTTGACCGTTCCGCCGGAGGTGACATCGACGGTGCCCGAGCCCGAGGAGTCCGTCGGCGCGTACAACACGCCGGTGAAGTCCGCATTGTTCACCTCGATCGTCACATCGCGGGTCCCGTAGACCCACAGCCGGGAGGCCACGTCGCCGTCGGTCTCGACGGTCGCCCCGCCGGTCATCTCTATGTTTCGGGGGACGAACACGCGGGCGTCGCCACCGTCGCCGACGACTTCGATGGATTCACCGTCGAGTACGAGGTTACGATCGAGCCCCAATCGAACGTCGCCGTCGGAGACGTCGATGGTGAGCGTTCTTCCCTCGAGGTCTGCCCGCTCAAGCGAGTAGCGGCCGGCCGGAAGCGTGAGGTCGTCGGGGTGCTCCTCGGCGCTCGCGAACCGGGAGCCGTTTATCGCGTCTACCTCGTCGTTGTCGTTGTCGTCGGCGAGCGAGGACCGTTCCGCATCGAGGAAGCTGTCGACCGGGCGGGCCGGCGTGACGCTCGCGTTCTCTGCGGTCCAGCCGGTCACCTCGGCGTTCCCGCGGATATCGATCGAGTTTCCGTAGGAGGCGTTGCCGTAGATCGTGGACCCGCGCATATCGATGGATCCGTCGGCCTCGACGTCCCCGAAGACCTCCGCGCCACCGCGGAGTCGGATGTCGCCCGCGGTCGCGACGCGACCCGCCTCGTTTTGTGATTCAGCATACGGACCCTCCGTGGAGTTGTATCCATCGGTGAACGCGGAACCGCCGGCGCCGAGGATCTCGAATCGGCTCGTCGAGGTGCCCGCGACGGCGTCTCGAAGCTGCCGGTCGGGGTCGTCCGTCGCCAACCGAAGGGTAACGCGGTCGTTTCCGTGGTCATACGAGACCGACCCGCCGGTTCGGGACTCGAAGAATCGCCCCCACGCCTCGTAGTAGTCGCTCTCGACGGTGATATCGACCGTCGCCGCGGAGAGGGGGTTCTGCCGATCGGGATCCGATGGGTCGGGGTAGATCCGCTCGCGTGGGCCTGCAGGGGAGATCAGCGCCTGTCCGCCGCTTGCATCGCCCGATTCGATGACCGGGACCGGCATGGTAAACGTCGTTCCGCGGTAGTGGACCGGCGGCGGTGAGATCATTCGCGTCCGATCGCCCTCCTGCCGCCAGACGCCGCCACCCTCGTATACGACCGCATCCCCGCCGTGTCGGTAGGTGACGCCACCGAGCGGCCTGTCGACGAGCGTCTCCTCGACGCCGACGCCCGTCTCGTTTCGTAACTCGATCAGGAGGCGACCCTGATCGGGATCGACTGCGGTCTCAGCGCGCGTGTCCCGGGGAAGCGTGACTGTCCGTCCGTCGGATTCGCCCGACGAGACGAGGACTGCCTTGGAGGCGAAGTTCGTGAACGCGGTCTCGGCGCTTCGGAGGTCGGCATCCGCCTGCCTGTCGGTGACGAGCGTCCCGCCGACCGCGACGACCGTCGAGATGACGAGCAGCGACATCCCGAGGATCAACACGGTCCCGATCAGTTCCGACTGGCCCCGAGCGGTTCGTGACCGTTCCCGATCCGGGGCCGAACGGTCCCGTGCGCCCACCGGACCGAACGATGGGCGAGGCTGGCTGGACGCACGGTGGCGACGCATCACCCCACGGGACCGTTCCATGTCACCTGAGTAGAGCCATCACAGTATATAAAAAGTCGTCCACAAACTATCAACGATGCGAATCGCCCACATCGGAAGGGGAGCGAGACCGTCACACGGATGGGTCGGGATTTTAACCCTCCCGCCACCAGTAGGATGTGTATG
>PWGU01000034.1 GCA_003554605.1 Halorubrum sp. | reverse complement strand
CCGAGCAGGAACCGGTCGACTTTCCCCTCCAGCGCGTCCATCACGCCGATCACGTCCGTCGCCTTCGTCCCGCCGACGACCATCGTGACGGGGCCGTCGAACGACTTTCGGGCGATGGCGGTGTTCGCCTCGTACTCCGTCTCCATCACGCGCCCGGCGTAGGCGGGGAGGACGAGCGGGAAGCCGACCAGCGAGGCGTGTTTGCGGTGGGCCGCGGAGTAGGCGTCGTTGACGTAGGCGTCGAAGTACGGCGCGAGCGCCTCGACGTAGGCGGTGTCGGCCTTCGCTTCGGGCTCCGCCTCGGGCAGTTCGTCGTCACACATTCGCGTGTTTTCGAGCAGCAGCACTTCGCCGGCGGAAAGCGCCTCGATGGCCGCGATCGCGTCCTCGCCGTGGGTGTCTGCGACGAACCCCACGTCGCGGTCGAGATGTCCGGAAAGGATCGTTGCGTGACCCGACAGGGAGGTAAAATCGTCGCTCCCGGGACGACCCTGGTGGGCGAGACAGACGACGCGGTGGCCCGCCTCGGCCAGTTCGCGTACGGTTCGGGCGTGCCGTTCGAACCGGCGGTTGTCCTGCGGTTCGCCGCCCTCGATCGGCGAGTTGAGATCGAGCCGGACGAGCACCCGCGAGTCGGCGGGGAGGTCGTCGATGGTCCTAAAGGTGGACATACCCGTCCGATCGTCGGCAGGTTACAAAAAGGCCCTGAGACGGTCGATCAGCACCCATCGTCCGTGAGGGTTCCACCCACCATCGGTGAGACGTCCGGCGTTCGTCCCGGCTCGCCCGCGTCGTTTACCCGTCCACCGGTCCTACGGGGAATCGAATGTCGGACGACCGCACGCACGACGTCGTGGTATGGGGCGCAACGGGGGTCGCCGGCCGGTTCGTGGCCGAGCATCTGACCGAGCGCTACACCCCGAATGAGCTCTCGTTGGCGGTCGGCGGACGTAGCCGGGAGCGACTGGGGACGCTCGTCGACGGCCTCACGGAGCGGGCGGATGCGTGGGAGGAGATCCCCACCGTGATCGGCGATGCGACCGATCCCGACCGAATGCGGGAGATCGCCAGGGAGACACGGGTCGTCTGTACGACCGTCGGGCCCTATACGACCTACGGCACGCCCCTGGTCGCGGCGTGTGCCGAGGTCGGGACCGATTACTGTGACCTGACCGGCGAGGTCAACTGGGTCCGCGAGAGCATCGACCGGTTTCACGAGGTCGCGACCGAAACGGGCGCGCGGATCGTCCACAGCTGCGGGTTCGACTCCGTGCCCGCCGACCTCGGTACGCTTCTGCTCCAGTCGTTCGCCGTCGAGACGTTCGGCGCGCCCTGTGAGGCGGTTCGGATCTACTTGGAGGAGGGTGAAGGCGGTGTCAGCGGCGGAACCCTCGCGAGTTTCGGGGAGCTGTTCGAGGCCGTCGCGACCGACCCGCTCGCCGAGCGGACGCTCCGAAATCCGTACTCGCTCGCGCCGGCCGGCGAGCGGAGCGGCGTCGACCCCGGCGAGCAGCGCCTTCCACGGTGGGATCCGCTTCGCGGGGCATGGACCGCGCCGTCGCCGATGGCTCCCGTGAACGAGCGCGTCCTCAGGCGGAGCAACGCCCTGCTCGGCTACCCGTGGGGGCGGGAGTTCGACTGTACGGAGACGGTACCGACCGGAACCGGCCCGGTCGGGGCGGTAACCGCCGGGGCCATCGCCGGTGGCCTCGGCCTCTTTTCGGGGGCGATGTCGGTCGGTCCCCTTCGCGACGGGATCCGGCGATTCGTCTTCCCGGAGCCCGGGACCGGACCGACGAGGGCGGAGGCGGACGCGGGCCGGTTCACGGTCGGCCTCCGTGGACGGGGGACGGCACCGGAGGGAACGTTCACCGTGGAGGCCGAGTTCGGTGCCGACCGGGACCCCGGCTACGGCGCGACCGGGCAGATGCTCGGAGAGGCCGCGATGTGTCTCGCGCGCGAGGAAGTCGATTCGCCGCTCGACGGCGGCGTGATGACGCCCGCCGCCGGGATCGGGTTGCCGCTCGTCGAACGGCTCCGCGCGGTCGGGTTCACGATCGATGCACGCGAGGCGGCTAGGAGGAGAGAATAAAACAGGCCCGAGTGGGTCGCTCGGGACGGTGACTCCGCTTATGACTCGTCGACGAGGAACGCGGCCATGTCGAGCATCCGGTTCGAGAAGCCGTACTCGTTGTCGTACCAGGTGAGCACCTTCAACAGCTCCCCGTCCGCGATCGTGTTCGTCGATTGAAGGTCGACGTAGCTCGAAAACGGCAGCCCGATCACGTCGCTGGAGACGATCTCGTCGTCGGTGTAGCCGAGCACCCCCGCGAGCGGTCCGGAATCGGCGGCGTCGCGGAAGGCCGCGTTGACCGTCTCGGCGTCGACCGACTCCTCCAGGCTGACGACGAACTCGGTGATGGAGCCGTTCGGGACGGGGACGCGCATCGCCATCCCGTCGAGTTTCCCCTCAAGCTGCGGGAGGATGACCGTCGCCGCGCCCGCCGCGCCCGTCGAGGTCGGGACGATGTTCTCGGCGGCGGCGCGGCCGCGGCGCTTCTTCGCTTTGGGACCGTCGATGAGCGTTTGGGAGCCGGTATAGGCGTGAACGGTGGTGAGGGTCCCGGCCTCGATACCGAACTCCGCATCGAGCACCTGCGCGACGGGCGTGATGGAGTTGGTCGTACAGGAGGCGTTCGAGACGACGTCCTCGCCGTCGTACTCGTCGTGGTTGACGCCGTAGACGAGCTGTTTGACGGGCTCTTCGCCCTTCGGAGGGGCGGAGATGACGACCTTGTCCGCGCCGCCGTCGAGATGACCGCTCGCCTCCGCCTTCGTCCGGAAGACGCCGGTACATTCGAGCGCGACGTCGACGTCGAGTTCGCCCCACGGGAGGTCGGCGGGGTCCTGCACGTTGAACAGGTCGACGGACGTGCCGCCGACGGTCAAGGCGTCGCCGTCGAGTTCGATCCCGTCGAAGCGGCCCATGACGGTGTCGTACTTCGCGAGGTACGCCATGTCCTCGAAGTCCATCACGTCGTTGATGCCGACGAGGTCGATCCGGGGGTTCTCACACACCGCCCGAAGGATGCTCCGGCCGATCCGCCCGAAGCCGTTCAGCCCGACACGGACGACCTGGTCGTCCGGGACGTCGTCACCCGCTGCGAGATACGATTTACTCATATTCGGATAAGTGCATCCCAACTATTTAAATTCGGACGGCTGAGCGCGTATATCACTATCGACGATTCGCGATCCGTCCGCGCGGGCGGGGTGACGGGTGAAACCGATCCGACGCGTGGACCGCCAGACCGGCCGCTGGCGACGGAAATATCGGTAACTGATAACACGGACAGAAGGCTTATCCGGACAACGCTCGTTCCGACGAGCATGGATAGAGACGACCGTGAGGATCCGTTCGGGGACTTCTTCGAGGAGATCGAACGGATGATGAACGAGATGGCGGGCGGCGGTCCCGCCGCGGGAACCGAGGACGCCGGCTTCGGCTCGGAGACGCACGTTGACGCGTACACGACCGAGGAATCCGTGCGGCTCGTCGCCGACCTGCCGGCCATCTCGAAAGAGCAGCTCTCGCTCCAGTGTGACGGCGAGTCGCTCACCATCTCCGCGGCGTCCGACCGGCGGGAATACGACGAGACCGTCGACCTCCCGGTGCCCGTCGATGAACACTCCGGCAGCGCCACGTTCAACAACGGCGTGTTGGAGGTCGAGTTCGACCGCGACGACGACTCCGCCTCCATCGACGTTATTTAACTACCGATCGGGACGGCGGCGACAGGTCCCTCGCTCTCCACCGGCTACGTTTATATCCCCTCAGTCGACACGCGAACCCCTCTCGCCGCCATCCGCTTCCGCGAAGACCTCCCGGTACACCCGCCCGAACGCGTTCCGACGAAGCGTCGACACCGCGGCGTCGACCGCCTCGTGATACGTCGCCGCGATCACGGTTTCCGCGAAGGGGACCGGATGCCACACCACCCCGTCGACGTTCTCGCCGCCGATCAGGACGACGTCGTCCGGATCGAACTGACTCCGTTCAAGCCACGCCTCGAACGTCGAGCGGTCGGCGACGTTGACGACGAGTAACTCGGCGAAGATCGCGTCACGTGCAGTTTCGATAACGTCCGAGGTGACACGCTCGTCGTACTCGGCGGCGTCGAACGCCATCGCCTTCGCCGTCTCGCGGACGACGACCTGCGCGGCCGGGCCGGCCTCCCTATACTCGCGAGCCGCCTCTTCGGCCGTCGACGGGGCGAGGACACCCCGCGTCTCGATGGCGAGGTCGCCGACTTCCTCCTCGGTGGGCGCTTCATCGGTCATGTGTGCGTCGTGGGGAGGGCACGGACAAGGGAGTTGCGTTGGGGGTCAGCGGTCGCTGGCGTCGGCGTCGTCCGAGTTGTTCGGATCCTCCGGGTCGTCCGAGTCCGCCGGGTCGTCCGAGTCCGCCGGGCCCTCCGAGTCCGCCGGG
>PWGU01000227.1 GCA_003554605.1 Halorubrum sp. | reverse complement strand
CGAGGAGGATCGCCGCCGGCGCGATGTCCTCCGGCTGGCCGACGAACGGGGTGAGGATCCCCTCGCGCAGTGCCGCCTCGTCCGCGTCGCTCTCGATCGGCGTCATCCCCGACTCGATCGGCCCCGGACAGATGGCGTTCACCGCCACCCCCTCGGGACCGTAGTCCAACGCCATCTGCCGGGTGAGGTTCGTCACCGCTCCCTTCGAGGCGACGTAGGCCGCCTTGTTTGTGTCGCCGCCGCCACGCAACCCCCGTTGGGAGGAGATGTTGATGATCCGTCCATACTCGCTCTCGCGGATGGCGGGGAGCGCGTGTTTCGAACAGCGAACGACGCCCTTGACGTTGACGTCGTGAATGCGGTCCCACTCCCGCTCTGTGACCTCGTGGACGGGACCGTCGCCGGTGACGCCCGCGCTGTTGACGAGGATGTCGATCCCCCCGTACGTCTCGACGGTTCGATCGATCAACCGTTCGACAGCCCCCTCGTCGGTGACGTCCGTTCGCTCGAAGAACGCGCTCCCACCCGCTGACTCGATGACCGCCCGTGTCGCTCGCTCCTCGTGAGGGACGCGTGAGTCCACTCGAACGTCCGCGAGCGCGACGTTCGCCCCTTCTCGGGCGAACGCGATCGCGATCGCTCGCCCGATGCCGCTGCTCGCGCCGGTGACGATCGCCGTCCTGTCTTCGAGTCTCATCGTCCCACCGCCGACCCCTCGATCGCCGGTGTTTCGACCGTCGCCGTCTCCGCCTCGCGCCAGGAATGGATCGGCTCCCAGCCCAACTCCCGGCGGGCTTTCGCCGACGAGAAAGCGGCTTCGTCGCCGTCGCTCTCCCATTCTGGTGCCAGATCACCCCACGCCGCCCGGATCGCCTCGTCGGTCGGTACGTCGACGTAGTTGTCCTCGGCGACCGCGAGATATCGTTCGTGTCCGGGGATGTCGGCGTCGAGCGCCAGTCGGATCAGCCGTGCAACGTCTCGCACGTCGACGTACGACCAGAGGCTTCCCGACGGGGTCGGGTCCGCTATGTCGAAGTCATTCCGAACCGCGGCCGTCTCGTAGGCTCCCGGAACTTGAATCCAGGAGGGTTGGAGCGACGCAACGGAGACGTCGTCACGTCTGACCGTCCGCTCAGCGATCAGCTCGCCGATCTGCTTCGAGGTGCCGTAGGCGTCCTCCGGACGCTGCGGGTGCGTCTCGTCGACGGGAAGCGAATCGAGCCGCCGTGCTTGCTCACGGTAGGTGACCCCGTAGGCCGCCTCACTGGAGCTCCAGACGATATCCGTGTCGACCGCCCCCGCGGCGGCGAACACGTTGTACGTGCTCTCGACGTTGTGGATGAACGTCTCCCCGCCCGCGCGATGACCGGCCCCGGGCACCGCCGCGAGATGGACGACGGCGTCCGGGTCGACGTCGAGACAGAGCTCAAAAATCGGCCCTTGCTCGGTCACGTCGGCTGCGAGGTATTCGACGGTTTCGTAGGGCGAGCGCTCCGGTTCCCGTCGATCGATACCGACGATCTCGTACTCGTCGGCCAGTTCGTCGATGGTCCACCGACCAAGCGTCCCGAGCGCGCCGGTGACGAGTAACGTCTCCATAGTTGCTGAGGTGGCCGAGGGGTCTTGAGTGCGCGGTCATCGGCTGTCATCGGGCGTCGCACGCGTGGTGACTCCGACCGGTTCGCGACTCCTCGGGTTTAGGCATCGGTCACGCCACTCCCGTCTCCCCGATCCTCTCCGGCCACCGTCGCGACCGCCCGTAGCACACGGGTGCTCGTCCGGATACCCTTTTTGAGGTGATCGAGCGCGTAGTGTTCGTCCGCGGCGTGCTGGTTGTTGTCCCGCTGGCCGTGTGGGACGCTGATGTGTGGAAGCCCGAGGAAGCCCGTGAACAGAGCGTACGGCGCGGAGCCGCCGGTGAGCGGCTTGACGATCGGCGATTCGCCCCACCCCTCGGCCACCGCATCGACGAGCGGTTCCCGATACGGCGAGTCGACGGGCGTCCGGGTCGGGTCCATCTCCCCGTGACGAGCGAGGGTCGTCTCGAATCGGTCATCGGCGTGGCGTTCGACGTGGTCCACGATCCGATCGAAGACGCCGTCGGGGGTCTGATCGACCACCAGCCGCGCGTCGATGGTCGCGCTCGCCGCCGAGGGAACGATCGTCTTGTATCCCTCCTCGACGTGGCCACCCGCGAGGCCGTTGATGTTGAGCGTCGGGTAGTACAACGTCTTTTCAAGGACGGTTTCACCCGGCCCGTCCTCGAGGCCGCCGACCCCAAGCTTCGCGGTAAGCTCGTCGACGTCGGGCTCTATGGCCTCGATGAGCTCGCGATCCGTCCCCGTGATCGGTTCGATGTCATCGTAGAAGCCGTCGATGGCGATCCGGCCGTCATCGGCGTACATGGTGTTCAACAGCCGCGAGAGTTCCCGGGCGGGGTTCGGGATCGCCCCGCCGTAGTGGCCGGAGTGGAGGTCCCTGTTCGGGCCCTGTACGGTCACCTCGACGATCAGGATCCCCCGGTTCCCGAAGACGACCGTTGGTCGACCGGACTCGTCGACCGGGCCGTCCGAGTTGATCGAGACGTCCGCACTGAGGGCCGACTCGCGTGCCTCGACCGCCTCTCCGAGGTTCGGACTCCCGCTCTCCTCCTCGCCATCGAGCAGCAGCGTCACGTTGACCGGCAGCCCGACCGTCTCCCGCAGCGTCTTCACGGCCGCGAGATACGCGAAGTGCTGTCCCTTGTTGTCGACGGTCCCTCGCCCATAGAGGTACTCCCGCCCGTCGATCTCCCGAACGGTCGGCTCGAAGGGCGGGTCCGTCCACTCGCCCGGTACGACCGGCTGCACGTCGTAGTGGCCGTAGACGAGGACGGTCGGCGCGTCGTTGTCGGGGTCGTTGTCGACGTACGCGTGAGCGATCACCGCCGGATGACCGCTCGTCTCGACGATCTCGGCCGCATCAAAGCCATACCCGAGCGTCAGCGATCGCAGCAGCGTCGCACACTCGCGGATGCCCTCGCCGGTCGCGCTGATCGACGGCTGGGCGACGAGCCGTTCGAGGTCGGCGACGAACCCCTCGAAGCGGTCCTCAACGAAGTTGTCGACCGTGTCGGGTACTGTCATGGGTTCTCATGGGGGCCGTGGATGAAAAGGGCGCGCCTGTCCCGTTCGGCTTGCCTCGATCCACCGTCGCCCAGCGTGCCGCTCCCGGATCCGCTCCCGCCGCCCGTTCATTCGACGTGTCCGTCGTGTCCCGGCTGCCGCGTCCTACGAGTTTTTCACCTCCCGCCTGGTCTGAAGGGGCATGACGAAACCGCTCCCGTCGGAGACGCGCTCGCGGATCGAATCGCTCGTCTACGAGTGGCTCGCCGACACGGCGGCGCCCGGTGCGAGCCTGACCATCGTCGATGCGGACGGACCGCTTTTCGAAACCGGGTTCGGCGCGAGACGGCTCAAGACGAACGAGCCGGCAACCCCGGAGACGTTGTACGGCTTCGCCTCCGTCACGAAGTCGTTCACCGCGCTTGCGACTCTCCAGTGCGTCGACCGCGACGAGATCGCGCTGGACGATCCCATCGCGAAACACACCGATACGGCGTTCGACGGCGCCGAGGAGATCACTGTCGAGGAACTGTTGAGCCACCGCTCCGGCCTCCCCTCGCTGGCCATGTCGACGGTCCTGCTCGCACGGAACGCGGGCATGGAGGACACCGGCGTACCGCTCGCTGACCGGGAGGACCTGTCCCGCTTCTTCGAGGGGGCCGGCGCGTTGCGTGACGACCTGTCCGCGGGACGGTTCATGTACAACAACGCCGGATACGTGTTGCTCTCACACGCCGTCGAGTCGGCGACGGGCCAGCCGTTCGAGGAGTACGTCGACGAGTGGATCCTCTCGCCGCTTGGAATGGACCGATCGACGTTCGATGGGGCGCGGTACGACACGTTCGAGAACCGGGCGACCCCCCATCGTGCCGGGGATGACGGCCTCGAGGAGACGTCGTTTCCCGCCCGCGAGCTCTCCTATGGCCCGGGCGGGCTGATAACGTCCACGTCGGAGCTGGGGCGGTACCTCCGCTGTAACCTCGCCGGCGGCACCCTCGACGGGGAGCGACTCGTGAGCGAGGAGCTGCTCGCACGGGCACACACCACACACATCGAGCCGCTTCCACGATACGGCGACGGCTACGGCTACGGCTGGTCGATCCACGACCTCGCCGGGACGACGCTTATCGGCCACGGCGGGTCGCTTTTGACCTCCTCGGCGGCGGTCGGGTTCCTCCCCGAGAGGGGGCTCGGGTTCGCGCTCGGGTGTGCCGCACAGCCCGAGGTCCACCCCACGGAGATCGGGATGGGGATCGCCGCGCTCCTGTGTGACGAGGAGCCGCGGGAGGTCGTTCCCGCCATCGCCTATCGCGAACGGGTGGGGCAACTGACCGGCGAGTATGAGGGGTATCGTGGCATCACTACGGCGACCGCCACGGACGAGG
>PWGU01000191.1 GCA_003554605.1 Halorubrum sp. | reverse complement strand
CGCTCCTTTTCGACGGTGAACTCCTCGCCGCTGAGCGTTACGTCCGCGACGTGCAGTTCGTCGCCGTCGATCTCGTAGTCGCCCCCCGCAAGCGCCGCCTCGATGGCGCCGACCTCGTTTCCGTACTTCGGGCCGACGGTCGCGTAGTCCAGATCGATCCCCGAAACGACGGTCTCGACGGGCGGCTCCGCGTCGGGATGGACCGTCAGATCCGAGACGTGCATCACGCCCGTGATGTCGGCTTCGAACCCACGCACGTCCGCGTATACCTCGACTGCATCGAGGTCGGCGTTGAGCGGGAGCTGGTGTTCGCTTTTATACCGTCGCAGGGCACCGACGACCGCGATGGTCGCCGCCCCGCCGGCACGGTCCGCCTCGAAGCCAAGCGGGGTCGGCCAGTCCGACAGGTGGATCGAGTCGCCCGCGTTGCCGTCTGCCCCCTCCGCGTACATGTCCTGCCAGAGCTCCTCGGTGACGTGTGCGAGGAACGGCGCGAAGAGCTTGAGGAACCGACGGTGGGCGGTTCGAAGGGTGTAGGCGGCGGAGGCGTCCTCACGGGCCTTGGCGATCTCGAGGTAGTCGTCACAGAACGTCCCCCAGAAAAAGGATCGAAGCCCGTCTCTGGCCTTCGAGAACTCCCGGTTCTCCAGTTTGGCCGTGGCCCGTTCGATCTCCCGGTCGAGTTCCGCGAGGAGCCAGCGGTCGATCGCCTGCAGTTCCTCGGGGTTGGGCGTCTCCGGATACGGCTCCGGCGCGAGCGACTCGACGAGCTTCGAGGCGTTCCAGAGCTTTCGAATCAGTTTCTCGCCCGCGCGAAGGCCCTTCTCCTGATACGGGAGGTCGTCGCCGATGGCGGAGCCGGCAGCCCAGTATCGGGCGGCGTCGACGGGGTACTTCTCCATCACCGCGTCGGGTTCGACGACGTTCCCCTTCGATTTCGACATCTTCTCGCGGTTCTCATCGAGCACCATCCCGTTGATCATCGTCGAGTCGAACGGGACCTCCCCGGTGTGTTCATAACACTTGATCACCGTGTGGAACAGCCAGAAGGAGATGATGTCGTGGCCCTGTGGCCGGACGTCCATCGGATAGATCTCCGGCCGTTCCATGGTGAACGCCTCGGCGTCTCCGTCCCAGTCCCAGCCGGCATTGATAAGCGGCGTCAGCGAGGAGGTCGCCCACGTGTCGAGGACGTCGTCCTCAGGGACGAACGTGCCGCCGCCACAGTCCGGACAGGCCTCGACGGGCGGGTCGTCCGAGAGCGGGTCGACGGGGAGTGACTCCTTGTCAGCGAGTATTTCCCGATCGCAGTCCCCACAGTACCACACCGGGAACGGGATCCCCGAGGAGCGCTGTCGGGAGATGAGCCAATCCCACTGGAGCCCCTCGACCCAATGTTTATATCGTGTGAACATCTTCTCCGGGAACCACTCCATCTCCCGGCCCGCCTGCAGGTACTCCTCGCGCTTGTCGAGCACCTTGATGTACCACTGTTCGGTGACGAGGAACTCGACGCTCGTCCCACATCGCTCGTGGACGTTGACGGCGTGGGAGATCTCCCAGCGGTCCGAGAGCGCGCCCGCGTCGTCGAGATCGGCGACGATTTTCTCGCGTGCCTCGCTCGCGTGCAGCCCCTCGTACTCGCCGGCGACCGCGGTCATGTGTGCGGACTCGTCGATCGCGACCCGGAGATCGAGGTCGTGGATCTGGTACCACTCGATGTCGTTCTGGTCCCCGAAGGTACAACACATCACGATGCCGGAGCCGGTGTCCATGTCGACCCGCTCGTCGGCGAGGATGGGAACCTCGTGGCCGAACAGCGGGATCTCCGCGTGTTTTCCGACCAGGTCCTCGTTGGAGTCGTCCTCCGGGTGGACGAAGACGGCGACACACGCCGGCAGCAGTTCGGGGCGGGTCGTCGAGATGACGAACGGCTCGCCGTCCTCCGCGACCATGAACTCGATGTCGTGGAAGTGTGAGTCCTGTTCGTCGTCCTCGGTTTCGACCTGCGAGATGGCGGTCTCACACTCCGGACACCAGATCGCGGGTGCCTCCTCACGGTACTCCCGGCCCTGCTCGTAGAGGTCGATAAACGAGAGCTGTGAGATCCGCTGGACCTCGGGGGAGATCGTCCGGTAGGTGTTGTTCCAATCGATAGAGAGGCCGACCCCCTGCATCTTCTCGGTGAACTCCGCCTCGTACTCCTCACACACCTCCCGGCACATCCGCTGGAACTCCCGACGCTCGAAGTCCTGATGTCGGACGTCGAGTTCGCGCTCGGCGAGCCGCTCGGAGGCGATCCCGTTGTCGTCGTAGCCGAACGGGTAGAACACCTCTCCGTCGTGCATGCGGTGGAACCTGGCGACGACGTCCTGCAGGATGGACCCGTATACGTGTCCCCAGTGGAGGCTGCCGGAGACGGTCGGCGGCGGGGTGTCGATGGCGAATGCGGTGTTCAGATCGACCGGCTCGTCGGGATAGGCGTAGGTTTCCTCATCGACCCAGCGACGCTGCCAGTACGGCTCTGCGGCGTCGGGGTCGTACTCTCCGCTGGGCATTATTGGATATCGCTTCCGGCGGTTCCCCCTTAACGGCCTCGGTTGTGTGGGGACGGCTCGTTGAGATGCAACCTTTCGAAACGGGTAACCCGTTCATTTCGGGTGGAGATCGGTCAGCGGAGCCGTCCGAGGCCCCTCACCCTCGGGAGAACCGCCGGACGGTCATATCGAGCGTGTCGAGGTCGAGGATCGGCGCGAACCCGGAATCCGGGTCGATGTTCACCGACTTCTGGAAGTCGGTCTGCGCCTGCCAGCAACCGGAGTTCACCGCGAGAACGTTGTGGTACTTTCGCCAGCCGAGTTTGTGGACGTGGCCCGTATGGAAGACGTCGGGGACGTCGTCGATGACGAGGTAGTCACGCTCCTCGGGTGCGACGCGGGTGCGGCCGCCGAACTGCGGGGCGACGTGGCGTTTTTTCAGCAGGTGACACATCGCCTTCTCGGGCTCGTCGTAGCTCGCCTTCTCGGCGGGAAGTTCGGCGATCACCTCATCGAGCGAGACGCCGTGATACATCAACACCTTCACGCCTTCGAGGCTGACCGTGGCCGGGTTCGAGACGATCCGTGCGTCGTGGACGTCCATGATCGAGCGGAGTTCGTCGTTGAATCCGGGCTGTGGTTCCGCGAGCCTGACGGCGTCGTGGTTGCCCGGGATCATAACGATCTCGGTGTCACCGGGGACGTCCTTCAGGTGCTCGGAGAACGCCTCATACTGGTCGTAGATGTCGACGATCTCGAGCTCCTCGTCCTGGTTGGGATAGACCCCGACGCCCTCGACCATGTCGCCGGCGATGAGCAGGTATTCGACCGGCGCGGCCTCGGGCGTGTGTAACCAGTCGGTGAATCGGTTCCATGCGTCGAGCATGAACTCGTCGCTGCCGACGTGGACGTCCGAGATGAGTGCCGCCTGTACGTGGCGATCCGCGAGGTTCGGGCGACGGTTGTGTGGAACGTCCGGGAAGTGGAGCGAATCGACGAAGAGGATGCCCGAGTCGTCCGCGAGCGTCCCTTCGACCGCGATGCACTCGTCCATGAGGATCTCATCCACGAGGTCGGCGAGCCCCTTGTCCTTCATCACGAGCGCGGGGAACGTCCCCGTGGTGTCCTCCAACTCGATGAGCCAATGCCCGGATTTCGTCGACCGGACGTCGTTCACCAGTCCGATCATCGCGGCGTCGCTGCCTCCTGGCATCGCGTCGATCGCCGTCGCCGGCCGATGATTGACGCGGCCTCGAAGGATCGTCGAGAGCCGCTCATACCTGTCACGGAAGGTGCGAACGAAGTCGTCGTACTCGCCCGTGCCGGTGCTTCGTCCGGTCATATCGTTGGCGATCTCGAGTTCGCGGGCTGACGGATCTCGGACGTGTTCGGGGGCCGACGGATCTCGGACGTGTTCGGAGGATTCCGGTGTCTGTCCGGGGCGTTCGCGACCCCGATCGGGGGGTCCCGGGTCGTCGTCCGTGGTGGCGGGCGAGCCGTTTCGACCGGAACCCGACGGGTTCGTGTGGATGGGTGTGGCCGGTCCGTCAGCGTTCTTTGCCCCGTTCTCGGGGTGTTGCCCCTCCGTTTCGGTTGGAGGAGCGTCTGTTTCCGTTGGAGGAGCGGTTGACCGTGGGTTCGGAACCTCGCCAGACCGGTTCGGATCCGGGTTTGGACTGGTTCGATCCGATCGCGGACCGTCAAGCGTCGAGCGTACGTGATCGGCGGTGATTCTGAGGGCGTTTTCCGGTGCGGACTCCACGACGGCCTCGATGGCCGCCTCGGGGTGGTCAGCGTTCGCGAGCAGCGTGACGGCCTCGCGTTCCGCGTTGTATCCCCGTAAGGTGAGTTCGCGCACGATCCGGACGTTCGACTCCAGCGGCACGACACAGAGGACGGCGAGGGGGGGGAAAATCGTTCCGGACGTCGGCCAAAGGAATGGGTTTGAGAGAGCGG